>NZ_JACIVD010000009.1:0-237 GCF_014145555.1 Limosilactobacillus albertensis | reverse complement strand
TCCGGATCAAAGCGTACTTACCGCTCCCCGAAGCATATCGGTGTTAGTCCCGTCCTTCATCGGCTCCTAGTACCAAGGCATTCACCATGCGCCCTTCATAACTTAACCTTAGCAGTCTGCGACTGCTTTGATTAATTGAGTTAGCGATTATATTCGTTAATTAAAACTCAAATAACGCGGTGTTCTCGGTTTATTGTTTTGTTAATAAAGAAATTAGATAGTATTTAGTTTTCAAAG
>NZ_JACIVD010000008.1:0-229 GCF_014145555.1 Limosilactobacillus albertensis | reverse complement strand
CGTTCTTTAATTGTACGGCGAACACTGCTTGGTGAGCAGTGACAGACGCGGGCAATTAGTTTACCGTTTAAGCCTTCTTTGGCAAATTCCATGATTTGGTTTTTTAATTGGCCGGATAAGGTTTGATTATTAGCAGTTAAATTGGTTGTAGCGCCAAAAGTAGTCTGACATTGGCGACAATAGTAACGCTGTTTCCACAATTCAAGTTCATAGCGAATACCATTTAAAC
>NZ_JACIVD010000078.1:0-75870 GCF_014145555.1 Limosilactobacillus albertensis | reverse complement strand
GCTATTTCTAGCATGAGCTTTTTCTTCTGCTTCGAGTTTGTTGCTATGAATCTGTTAAGCCACTATATCCATTGCATTACGTTGTTAAGTCGTTGCAATAAACCATCTTCAAATTAACCACAACTCTCCGCATAGCTTATCTTATCCGTTCAACGTTTTATTAATCTTCTTTCCGACGCTTCTTTCCAGCAGCCAAAAGTCCGGTTAATCCTAATGCAGCTAATCCAAGAGCTGCTGCAGAACTGCTGTTTTCGTTACCAGTTTGTGGTAGCTTCTTAGCTTCTTGCTTAGCAGCTGGCGTTGCCTTGGCAGGTGTTGCTGCCTTTGGCGCAGCTGGTGCTTCAGGCGCTGCCGGTTGAGCTGGCGTCTCGGCTGGACGTGCTGGTTCAGCTGGTGTTTCTGGTTCTGGAGTTACCGGTGTTTGTGGCGTAACCGGTGTTGGCGTCGTGTAAACAACTGGGGTATCAACAGTTGGGTGATCAGGTGTTACTGTTGTAACATTTGGTGTCATTCCCGGAACTGAAGGTACTGGTTCGTTTGGTACAACCTTAGTTGGGTCTGTTGGGTCATTAGTGTATGGCACAACTGGAACATTTGGAATCCGGTTACCGCTTGGATCAACCGGTACAATGTTTCCAACCTTCGTGTAGGTTACCGTATCTTCAATATTCTGTTGAACTGCTTCCTTAGCTGGAACGTTAGCCTTGTCCGCAACGTAACCATTGATTACCGGAACCTTCACTTCATTGTAGCTGGCCTTGTCAGAAGTCCAGTTCTCGTTCGGGTTGAGGATTTGACCAGTAACCTTGTCGATGATTAATGTCCGCGTCCATGTAGAAGTTTGAACATTGTCATCACGCATCTTGTTACCGTTGTTATCTACAAAGTGAACAGTTGAAGTGTAGTCCTTGCTGTAGTTGTCCTTTGCAGGCCACTTTGGACCTTCTGGGTAGCCTGGGTTAACTGGTGTACCTGGTTCTTCTGGGTTCTTAGGACCAACTGGAGCATGACCATGCTTCAAGACAACCGTGAAGACTTGGTTTTGATCCGCGTTATCATCAAAGGTTGCGCCGGCTGGGAAGCCATCAGTTACGAGAACGTAACCACGGGCTTCGAGCTGCTTGATTTGATCAGCAGTACTGTAGTTAATTACACTGCCAGCCTTACCAGTCAAGTTACCAGAAGTTGCGATTTGCGCGTTGTTGTTATCTTGGTCAACGTAGTTAACAACCGCAATTTGGTCAACTGCCGGCTTTGGATTTACCGTATTTGGAGTGTACTTAACCGGTGTATCAACACCTGGATCAGTAGGTGTTACCGTTGGTACTTCTGGAGTGTAATTAGGAATTGTTGGTACCGGTTCATCTGGCGTTACCTTAGTTGGATCCGTTGGATCGGTTGGGTATTGTGGCGTTGGTACATTTGGAATTGGCTTTCCTGTTGGATCAACTGGCACAATCTTACCATTTGGTACATAGGTCACCGTAGCTTCTTGGTCTTCCATAGTTACCTTTTGACCATCAACCTGTGCCCGGTCGGCGTGGTAGCCTTCAACAACTGGAGTTGCTACATTGCTGTAGCTGTCCTTGTTGCTTACCCATTCGGTTGAACTGATGATCTTACCAGTTACATTGTCAACCGTAATAGCACGAGTCCATTGCGCATTTTGAACGTTATCAGCTGGGTTGTTGCTTCCTGCACCAACGTAGTGGACAGTAAACTTAACGTCCTTGCTGTAATCAACATCTTCGTTTGTAACCTTTGGTCCCTCTGGGTAGTTAGGGTTGATTGGTTCACCCGGTGTACCAGGCTTATCTGGCTTGAAGGTGGTTGTACCGTGCTTCAAGACAACCGTGTAAGTTTGCGTAGTATTGTCATCATTGTCAAAGACTGCGCCGGCTGGGAAACCGTTACTTACAAGAACGTAGCCTTGGTCTTCAAGCTGCTTGATCGTTGCAGCAGTGCTGTAGTCGATTAGGCTGCCCGGCTTACCAGTTAAGTTACCAGAAGTTGCGATTTGCGCGTTGTTGTTATCTTGATCAACATAGTTAACAACAGCGTTTTGGTCGTTAACAACTGGAGTGTAGTGAACTGGTGTATCCTTACCAGGATCAGTAGGAGTTACCGTTGGTACCTCTGGAACAAAGCCTGGAATTGATGGTACTGGTTCATCTGGTGTTACCTTAGCTGGGTTCTCTGGATCAGTTGGGTACTGTGGTGTTGGTACGTTTGGAATTGGCTTGCCTGTTGGGTCAACTGGCACGATCTTACCATTCTTAGCGTACTGAACAGTAACCGTGTAATTATCATTTTCGTGAGTAAGCGTTACACCCTTAACATTGACGCCATCGCCGTCACGATCAACGTTAACTACGTGGTAGCCTTCAACAACTGGGGTCTTAACGCCAGCAACAGATTGACTGCCGCTCCAAGTTAATGGAGTTACCCATTGACCGGTTACCTTATCAAGAACACCTTCAGCAGTGAAGTTAACAGTTTGTTCAACTGGATCACTGATCTTGTTGCCATTTTCATCAACGTATTGAACAGTCCGGGTAACATTCTTCGTTACTTGGTCGGAACCTTGTGGGTACTTAGGACCTTCTGGATCGTTAGGGTTGATTGGCTGACCTGGCTTACCTGGTTCATTAGGGTTAACTGGTTGTGTACCATGACGGAATGTAACAGTGAAGACTTGATCGTGACCCTTGTCATTATCAAAGGCTGCATCTGCTGGGAAGCCATCATTTACAAGGACATAACCCTTGTCAGTAAGGCTCTTAATTGTGTCAGCAGTGCTGTAGTTGATCTTGTCACCAGGTTGACCACTTAAGTTACCAGAGTTGGCAATTTCTTCATTGTTAGTCAAGTCAATGTAACGAACTTGAGCGTTTTGAGTATTGTCAACTGGTGTGTACTTAACCGGTGTATCCTTAGTTGGTACTTCTGGCGTTACTGTTGGTGTTTCTGGAGTGTAACCAGGAATTGTTGGTACCGGCTCATTTGGTGTTACCTTCGTCGGATCTGTTGGATCGTTAGGGTATTCTGGAGTTGGTACATTTGGAATTGGCTTACCTGTTGGATCAACAGGAATAATCTTACCAACCTTCTTGTAAACAACTTCTGTTACAACGTTTGGATTATCAGTAGTTGCTGTTAATCCACCAGCAGTCTTAACTGTAGCAACGTAACCGTCAATTACTGGAACGTCGATTACGCCAAACTTGTGACTAGTTTCCTTCCATGATCCTTCAGTAATTGTCTTACCAGTGAAGGCATCAACAACATCTGGAGTCCGGACAAATTCGCTTGTTTGAACATTGTTTTCACGAAGCGTGTTGCCATTTTCATCAACAAATTTAATTGTTTGTGATGCTGGAATGTTTTGTCCGTGTTCGTTAGTAGTTCCGTTTGGTGCGTAGTTTACGTATACATCGTAACTTGAGTCATCGTGAGTAAGTGATACGCCCTTAACGTTAGTACCATCAGCATCACGAGTTACGAAAGTTACATGCATTCCGTTAACAGCAGGTGATTGAACACCCTTTACATCTTGAGCAGGAGTCCAAGTTAATTCACCTGGGCCAGTAATCTTACCGTCAGCAACTGTTACCAACTTACCAGTAACATTATCAACAGTTCCATTAGCAGTGAAGCTTACTGTTTGGTTAACTGGTTCAGCAACTTGCTTTCCATCTTGGGTGTTCACAAAGTAGATAGTCCGTGTTACGTCCTTTTGAAGGTCAGTCTTGTTGTAACCTGCACCTGGGTGATCTGGGTTTACTGGACTAGTAGTGTGAGTCAAGTGAACTGTGAAGTTGTGAGTTCCTTCAACAGAGAATGTGTAACCATCTTTAGGGAAGTCATCACTTACTAATGCATATCCGTGTGATTCGTAGTTAGCAATCTTACCAGCAGTTGAGTAGTCACTCTTCTTACCATCAAGACCATTTAAGGAATCACTGTCAAGAACCGTGTTAGTTACATCATCAATGTAAGTTACAGTTGCTTGAACGTTTTGACGGTATGTTACAGGAGTATCTACTGTTGGTACACCTGGTGTTACTGTTGGTACATCTGGAGTGTAACCAGGTACTGATGGAACTGGTTCATCAGGAGTTACCTTCGTTGGGTTTTGTGGATCATTAGGGTAATCCGGTGTTGGTGCACCTGGAATTGGCTTACCTGTTGGATCTACCGGAATAATCTTACCAACTTTCTTGTAAACAACCTTGTCAGCAACATCTAGATTATCAATAGTTGCAGTCATTCCACCAGCAACAGTCCGGTCAGTTACGTAACCAGGAATTACCGGAACATTAACTGTCTTGTAAGTATGACTAGTACCAGTTGTCCACGTACCTTCTGTAACGTTACCTTCTGGATCAGTTACATCTGGTGTCCGTACAAAGGTAAAGTCAAGTGTTGATGGAACATGAAGAACATTACCAGCTTCATCTACAAATGTAAC
Organism: Limosilactobacillus albertensis; assembly: GCF_014145555.1. Classification (NCBI taxonomy): domain Bacteria; kingdom Bacillati; phylum Bacillota; class Bacilli; order Lactobacillales; family Lactobacillaceae; genus Limosilactobacillus; species Limosilactobacillus albertensis. Next base: position 71,399 of record NZ_JACIVD010000078.1, on the reverse strand, counting down.
AGTTTGTGTTGATAGAAGGTTCTTGGCACCGTCTTGGTGAGTACCATTTGATGCATAGTAAACATTTACAATGATGTTACCACTTTGCGCATTAACAGTTGTCTTTGCAACGTTGTTACCATCACGTTGATCAGCAGGAGTTACATTAGTTACATGCATACCCTTAACTGCTGGTGATTCAACAGCATCAAAGTCATGGTTAGCAGCGTTCCAAGTTAATTCACCAGCACCAGTAATCTTACCATCTACAACAGTAACTAACTTATGAGTTACGTTATCAACAGTACCATTAGCGATAAAGTCAAATGATTGAGCAACTTGTTGAGCAACAACATTACCTTGACCATCTAAGTAGTTGATTGTCCGGGTAACAGTCTTCTTCAAGTCAGTTGCACTGTAACCTGCACCTGGGTGATCTGGGTTTACTGGTGAAGTTGTGTGTGTCAAGTGAACAGTGAAGTCATGAGTTCCTTCAACAGAGAATGTGTAACCACCTTTAGGGAAGTTATCGCTTACTACCTTGTAGCCTTGAGCTTCGTATCCGTCAATTGAACTCTTCGTTGAGTAATCACTCTTAACACCTTCAAGACCACTTAATGAATCAGTCTTAAGAGACTCACCAGTTACATCATCAATGTAAGTTACTGTTGCGTTAACAGTTTGACTGTACTTAACTGGTGTGTTCTTACCAGGATCAGTTGGCGTAACAGTTGGTACTTCTGGAGTTAATCCAGGAATTGATGGTACTGGTTCATTAGGCGTTACCTTCGATGGATCAGTTGGATCGGTTGGGTATTGTGGTGTTGGTACGTTTGGAATTGGCTTGCCAGTTGGGTCAACTGGAATGATGTTACCATTCTTGGCGTACTTAACCGTTACCGTGTAACTGTCATTTTCATGAGTAAGTGTTACACCCTTAACGTTATTACCTTCACCGTCACGGTCAACACTTACTAGGTGGTAACCTTCAACAACTGGTGACTTAACACCGTTGACAGTTTGGGAACCGCTCCAAGTTAATGGTGTTACCCATTGACCAGTTACCTTGTCAAGGACACCTTCAGCAGTGAAGTTGACTGGTTGTTCAACTGAATCGCTAACCTTATTACCATTTTCGTCCACGTATTGGATTGTCCGCGTAACATTCTTTGTTACTTGGTCAGAACCTTGTGGGTACTTAGGACCTTCCGGATCGTTAGGGTTGATTGGTTGTCCTGGTTTACCCGGTTCATTAGGGTTAACTGGTTGTGTACCATGACGGAATGTAACAGTGAAGGCTTGATCGTGACCCTTGTCATTATCAAAGGCTGCATCTGCTGGGAAACCATCATTTACAAGAACGTAACCTTTGTCAGTAAGACTCTTAATTGTGTCAGCGGTACTGTAATTAATCTTGTCACCAGGTTGACCACTTAAGTTACCAGAGTTGGCAAGTTCTTTATTATCAGTTAAGTCAATGTAACGAACCTGAGCGTTTTGAGTATTGTCAACTGGTGTGTACTTAACCGGTGTATCCTTACCAGGATCAGTAGGTGTTACCGTTGGTACCTCTGGAGTGTAACCAGGAATTGATGGTACTGGTTCATCAGGTGTTACCTTAGCTGGGTTCTCTGGATCAGTTGGGTACTGTGGTGTTGGTACGTTTGGAATTGGCTTGCCAGTTGGGTCAACCGGAATGATCTTACCATTCTTAGCGTACTTAACCGTTACCGTGTAACTGTCATTTTCATGAGTAAGTGTTACACCCTTAACGTTGTTACCTTCACCATCACGATCAACACTTACTAAGTGGTAGCCTTCAATAACTGGTGACTTAACACCGTTGACAGTTTGGGAACCACTCCAAGTTAATGGTGTCTTCCATTGACCGGTTACTTTATCAAGAACCCCTTCAGCAGTGAAGTTAACTGGTTGTTCAACTGAGTTTCTTAATTGGTTGCCATTTTCATCTACATATTGGATTGTCCGCGTAACATTCTTAGTTACTTGGTCAGAACCTTGTGGGTACTTAGGACCTTCTGGATCGTTAGGGTTAATTGGTTCACCCGGCTTACCAGGAGTAGATGGGTTAACTGGTTGAGTACCATGCTTCATTGTAATCGTGAAGTGTTGGTCAGTAGCGCCATCGCCATCGAACTTAGTACCACTAGTGAAGTCAGAGTCAACATATACATAACCCATGTTTTCAAGGGCCTTAACAGCAGCTTCATTACCAGCAAAAGTAATTGCTTCACCGTTAATACCATCAGTAGCAAACTTAGTAGTTACTCCTGAAACAACAATTTGCTTGTTGCCGTTATCTTGATCAACAATCGTCAAGTCAGCCTTTTGGATTTGGTTGTAGACAACTGGAGTGTCCTTAGTTGGAACTTCTGGTGTTACAGTAGGAACTTCTGGACGATAGCCAGGAATGTTTGGTACCGGTTCTTTTGGATTTACATCCGTTGGGTTCGATGGATCATTAGTGTACGGCTTGTTTGGTACATTTTCACCCGGCTTGTCTGGATTAGGAACCGGCGTACCATCTGGTAATTGTGGAACAATGTTACCAACCTTTTGGTAAACAACAGTTGCAACTACATTTGGATCATCAAGTGTAGCAGTTAAACCACCTGCAACAAATTTACCGTTTTGGTTAGTGTAACCAGATACCGCAACGTAACCATCAATTACCGGAACATCTTGAGTACCAAATGTATGGCTTGTACTATACCAACTACCAGTCTTAGTAATCTGATTAGTTACTTCATCAAGAGTGTCTCCACTGTAAACAAAGTCTGCACCGGTTTCTTTGATACTTGGCTTAAGCTCATTACCTTCACCATCAACGAACTTAACAGTTTGGGTAGGTGTTACTTTCTTACCATTAATTACAGTTGTACCGTTCTTAGCGTAAGTTACAGTAACAGTGATGTTTTGGCTATCCTTAGTTAAACCGGTAATTGCAGCAACGTTGTCACCATCAGCATGTGATGAAACGTTAGATACGTGGTAACCATTTTCTGCTGGTGAAGTTACCCCTTCAAATGAAGTCTTGTCGCTAGTCCAAGTAATTTCTGGAGTTGCAGTGTCATCAGTATTAATTACCCACTTGCCATCTTCTTGCTTAGCATTTACTAACTTACCAGTAATCTTGTCAACATAGGCAGTACCAGTAAATGTAGCAGTTTGCTTAGCGTTAGCTGGAACATTACCAGTGAAGTCAGTGCCATCAGCATTGACATAGCTAACAGTTAAGTTAACCTTCTTTGTCAATTGATCTGGTTGAGCTTCCTTTGGTGTGTTCTTTGGCACATCAGTTGGTGGCGTAGTTGGTGTTACTGGTTGTACACCGTGCTTAAGGATAACTTGGTAAGTCTTACCATTATTTTCCTTAGTAAAGTCTGCACCAGCTTTACCAGTGAAGCCATCACTTACAAGAACATATCCTTGGCCCTCAAGTGATTTAATCTCATCAGCAGTTGTGTAAGTAAGCTTTTCACCAAGCTTACCATCTACTGAATCTGTATGAAGAACCGCATTGTTGTCATCTTGGTCAATATATTGAACCTTAAGACTAGCTTCATTAGCGTGGTAAACAACTGGAGTATCCTTAGTTGGTACTTCTGGTGTTACTGATGGAACTTCTGGAGTATACGTACCAGTTGGATCTTTAGGTGTAGGTTCATCTGGAGTTACCGCAGTTGGGTCGGTTGGATCATTAGTGTATGGAACGTCTGGTACATTCGGTACAGGCTTACCATCTGGTAATTGTGGAACAATCTTACCAACCTTCTTGTAAACAACCTTGAATACTCGGTTACGCTTTGCATCAGTTGCATCGTAAGCAGTAGTGAATCCACCTGCAACAACCTTGTCATTATCATCACGAGTGAAGCCCTTAACAGCAACGTAACCATTAACTGTTGGAACATCTTCACTGCTAAAGTCGTGACTTACAGCAAGCCACTTACCAGTAGCAATTTTCTTACCAGTTTCCTTGTCGTAAGTGTCACCAGTGTAAACAAATGTGAAGTTTTGGTTCTTAGTTTCACTTAATTCATTATCATTTTCATCAACGTACTTAACAACTTGTGAAGCCTTAACTTCTTGATGATTCTTAATTTCAGTATCGTTCTTAGCGTAAGTTACAGTAACAGTGACGTCCTGGCTATCCTTAGTTAAGCCAGTGATTGCAGCAACATTGTCACCATCTGCATGACTTGACACATTAGATACGTGGTAACCTTCTTCAGTTGGTGAAGTTACCCCTTCAAATGAAGTCTTGTCGCTAGTCCAAGTAATTTCTGGAGTTGCAGTGTCATCAGTATTAATTACCCACTTGCCGTTTTCTTGCTTAGCATTTACTAACTTACCAGTAATCTTGTCAACATAAGCAGTACCAGTAAATGTAGCAGTTTGCTTAGCGTTAGCTGGAACATTACCAGTGAAGTCAGTGCCATCAGCATTGACATAGCTAACAGTTAAGTTAACCTTCTTTGTCAATTGATCTGGTTGAGCTTCCTTTGGTGTGTTCTTTGGTACATCAGTTGGTGGTGTAGTTGGTGTTACTGGTTGTACACCGTGCTTCATGTGAACAGTAACTGTAATGTTCTTATTTGCTTCAACCTTATCAGGAAGAGTACCTTCAGTACGTACATATACATAACCTTGTTTTTCAAGATCAGAAATGTTCGTTTCAGGGTTGTAAGTTACAGGGGTATCTGCTGCTGCATCACCAGAGTTGAAACCAACGTTTGGAATAGTAGTGTTGGTAGTGTCATCGTGGAAGATAACTGAAACAGTACCTTGGTCCTTAACGTAAGGAACCTTAACATCTTCGCCTGGGTTGCCTGGAACTGGGCTAACTGGTTCGCCTGGCTTGCCATCTTGTGGGTGGTAACCTGGAACAGTTGGCTTTTCACCAGGGTTACCCTTCGTTGGATCTGTTGGATCGTTAGGGAACTGTGGTTGTGGTGCGTTTGGAATTGGGTCACCAGTAGTTGGGTCAACTGGAATAATGTGACCAAGTGGCTTGTAGGTAACTTCAGTGTAGATGTTACTTTGAGTTACAGCAGTTGCAGGAACGTTTGCCTTATTAGCATAGTAGCCATTAACAACCGGTGTATTTACTTGGTCGTAGTTAGTCTTTGCACCCTTAGCAATTGCCCATTCAGTATCGTATTGGCCATTAGGAACTAATTCTTTAGTTACTTCGTCAAGAGTAAGCGTACGAGTCCACTTAGAAGTTTGAACATTGTCGGCTGGTGCTTTAGCCTTACCATCTTCAACGATGTAATGAACAGTTTCATTAACATCCTTTGTAAGTTGCTTTGGATCTACACCATGAGGATTATCAGGTGTTACTGGAACTTCATTGTGGTCGTAATATACGTTAACAGTGTCCTGTTTAGGAGTGTTTTCGTTTACTGTTTCGGCACTTACAGTTGCTGCAGATTGACCATCTTCAAAGCGTGGAGCCTTGTAGCCACTCTTAGTTAAGTCTGGGGAAGTTACAGCATCAAATGAGCCATCAACATGCCAAGTATTGTCGATTGTGTATGACGTACCATCCTCACTAACAGTACCGATACCCTTTACGTTACCTTGATCATCAACAATTTGAGTTTGGTAAAGTGTTGCAGATTGGTTAACTGGGTTGCCTGCAATCAAGTTTGCAGGAATCTTTTCACTAGTCTTACCGTCCAAGTAGTTGATAGTCCGGTTAACGGTTCTTTCATTTACCCGCTTAGTGCTGTAAGTAATCTTGTCGTAAACAACATTAACATTTAAGTTATTATCCTTACTATTATCTACTTGGTACGAAGAAACAGCACCCTTACCAGCGTTGTAGTTACCTGGGTTTACATTGTTAAAGCGGTAATCTACACCATCATGTTGAATGGTTGGCTTTTCAGCAGTTTCAGCAAATGTGTAGTTTTCGCCGCTTTGAGCTTTACCACCGTCAACTGAGTAAGTCCAAGTTAATTTACCGTTTTGATCCTTAATTGAACCATCATTATTCAAGTTAACAAGGTTACCAGTAACCGTATCAACATAACCAGAACCACTAAATACAACTGTTGAAGTTACAGAATCAGCAATCTTGTTGCCCTTAGCATCAACATAGTTAATAGTACGAGTTGATGTCTTTTGAAGGTCATTCTTAGTGTACTTGTCAGTTGGGTTTTCTGGGTTAACTGGCTTAGTACCGTGTACCAAGTGAACAGTGAAGCTTTGATCACTATTAGGATCTGTATCGTAGTTACCAAAGTTAGCTGCATCGTAATCAGTAGTTGACAAAATGTTGCCCTTAGCATCACTTACAACACTAACGAACTTGTAACCATTATCTAAGTAACCTTGAACAGCTGCTTTACCACCAACAAAGCTAATTGGTGTATTTTCATCGCCTTGAGCGTTAAGAGTGCCTAAAGTCTTGCCAGTAGTATCATCAACAATCTTCAAGTTAGCCTTTTCTTCAGCATTCTTAACAAGGTTAACTGTTACATTAATATTCTTGTCGGTGTGGTTAACTGTAACATTCTTAACAGCACCAGTACTATCAACATTATCAGTAGTTACGTTTTTATCACCTTGTTGTGCCGAAACAGAGTCTACGTGGTAACCGGCAAGTACAGGTACACCGTAACCGTTAAGAGTTCCAGATTCTGGAGTCCAAGTAAGGCTACCTTTTTCTACCTGTCCGTTTTCGACAAGTATCTTACCATCAACAACATCTACTAATTGCTTAAGAACCTTATCCCAGTGACCTGTTGCTGAGAAGTCAACACTTTCAGTCTTGCTTGGCAATTGATCAGAAGGTTGACCATTTACAGTGTAGTTAACTATCCGTGTTACAGTTGCTTGAACCTTTTGACCATGAGGATTGTCTTTATTAACATCTTCAAGACCATGCTTTAAGTAAACTGTAAAGCTTTGATCGGTCTTGGTGTCAGAATCAAAGTTACCAAAATTGATATCGCTATAGCTCTTAGTTGTTAATGCGCTATCTGGATTAGCATCATTGATTGCTTTTTCAAAGACATAGCCATTCTTAATATAGTTTTCTACATCTGTAGCAGGGTTAACATTACCATTAGCAAAATTGATTGCTTGATCAGTTTGACCTGCTGTGTCGTAAGTCTTTAATGTCTTTCCAGTAGTACTATCAACAATCTTTAGATTAGCTTTTTGATTAACTTCACGGTAAACAACATACAAGTTACCATCTTTGTAAGTGTTGTAGAAATTGCCACTCTTAAAGTCATTTTGAGTATTTGCAAAAGCCTTTGAGTTGTTGATTTTACCATCTTTAACAACTTGTGAAGTATTGCTGATTGAAGCTAATTGCGCAGCAGTTGCTAACTTGTATAAGCCACCATCAAGCGATGTTACTTCATTACCATTACTGTCCTTACCTGAAATAGTAGATGGGGCAGTATAACCTTGGAAATAGTAGTGACCGTCGCTACCTTTAACAATAGTTCCCTTAACGTTCTTCCAGTTAACACTGTCTCCATCAGAAACATAGTTACCATTAGAATCACGAATTGGAATTACTGCACCATTAGCATCAAGTTTTGGCGTACCATCAGCATTACGTTCAACTGCAACTAATTGATCGGTTGCATTATCTTTGTATAATTGTTGGCTTTGTGCATTATTACCTTGCGCACTTTGAACGTATGGATTTGCGATTTCACGCATTTGTGTTGGGTCAGTTTCAACAGGATTACCATTTTCGTCTACACTTTGGACTACATAGTGAACTGTCCGTTGTTCCTTTACGGGTTGCATACTATGTCCAATTACAACAAGACGTTGTGACATATATGGTGAGAAACCTTTTACAAGATCTGAGAAAGCAGCACCGTTGTTACTGTTGACATTAGTACCTGCAGTTGAGCCACTTGGATCTACCCAAACACTACCACCAGTACTTGTCTTGGAGAATCCAGCATATGGAATGTCAAATCCATACATATTAGACCATGTTTGATCCGCAGAATTTTCAAAGTTTTGGTAGTTCTTACTTACTGATTGATTAGGATCATATTGCAAGCCGTTACTACTTAAATTAGGTGTCCAATTATTATCCTTTAATGCACTATTCCACTTAAATGCTGCCAAATCACCGAAAGCTTGGAAGTGAGCATTTTGTCCTCTACCAGCATTCATGAAAAGCAAGTTACCGTAACCATTTCTTGATGCTGGGTAACCATATTTGCTCAAAGCTGAAGATAAATCTGGTGAAGCAGGAGCCAAAATGGTTGCAGTAATATTCGCTGTTTTCTGAAGGTTAACATACTTAACATTATCAAGAATAAAGTTAATTGAATTAGATGATGGAAGAGGAATAGCAATTAACTCTGCGTTACCCTGAGTAGCGTCACTTTGTACATCTAATGTAGCATTGTTACCAACATAAATCTTTGGATCATAGTTACCATAGGAAGCAATGTTGATATCATCGTTAAGATCTGAGGAACCACGACCAGTTAAAATAACTCTTAATGTTGCGTCTTTCAAAACATTAATCTTACCATCTGCACCTAACGCAACGTAGTTATTTTGGTGATAGTCACCACCACCGTTTTTACCTTCAGAGAAGAATTGAACTGTTGACCCAGAGTCAATATTCAGTGAACTGAATCCACCCATGTCAATTGCATTACCATGTCCGTAGGTATGAACAAGAATGTTACTACCTTCACCTGAGTTAAAGGTTGCACGGTTACCAAGCATAAATGCATCTCTACCTACAAAGTTAAAGGTAGAATTTTTGCCTAAACTAAATGTATTCTTGATAGCTGAGTTTTGTTGAACCCAAGGACCAATTACATCATTACCAGTGGCATTTAATCCATTAGCGCCAGATTCACCACGACTGACATAGTTTGTAGCATCATTCGCAACACCAGTATTGCTACGTTCACTGAATACAATACCTCTACCAGTACCTACATTCATTGTAATGTGGGCATTTTCTCCAGTTACAAATGAACCGCTAGTATTTACACGAACACCGGCGTTAAGGTTATCAATTTTAACGCCATTTTGAGCGGACTTAATTTCTTCGCCACTCATATTACTATTCTTTAAGTTAATGGTTAATGTAGCATTATTACCAATATTTAACTTACCATAGTTTGTGGACTGAGTAATATTATTAAGGCCGTCAGTTACAGCACCATCTTTAAGAACAATACCATCACCAGTAGCTGTTCGCCTAATGTTTAATGTAGCATTAGCATCAACAGTTAAGTTACCAGCGTGGAAGTTTGGAACCTTTCTGTTTTGCCATTGATTTACTAAATATCCACTAGTATTGATTAAACTATATACACCATGTGGGTCTGCTGAGGCACCGGCACCAGCACCAGAAGCAGTCCTATTTGGATTTGCAAATCCTTGCAATTCTTGGCTTCCACTAGTAGCAGTATCAGTAACAGTAGAATTAACTGTCCCCTTAATAGTTACTGTACCGTCACCCAATACAGCCCCATTAAGCGTAATATCATCAAGTGTTAATTGGCCATTATTTAAAATATAATTTTGACCAAGGTTCAATACGGCACCGTCAACACCATGGATAGTGAAGTTACCATTAATGTTTAAGTTGCCATTGCTAAACCAACCAGGATTAATAGTTCCCTTAATGTTTACACCTTGAGCACCGCTAGAAATTGCACTTTGAAGGCCAGACCAGTCAGTAACTGTCTTGTAATTGCTGTATTCACTATCAGCAGCGTTAGTGTCAGCTTGTGCAGCAGCATTATCATTATTTGATTGTTGCATTGCAGCTAAACTTGCAAATACGCTTGCATAGTTGAAGTTATTTACAGCTGCTGATCTTACAGAAAATGCTTGTGTAGCTGTTGACTTAACAGCACTTGCTTGAGTGCTTGAATCAGCGGCTGATGAGCTTTGTACTGATGAAGCACTGCTGTTTTGAACAGCGTCACTAGCTACATCACTAGAAGCATTAGCAACAGCAGCGCTAACGGCAGCTTCGTAATCATTGGCTGCTTGCGCCTTAACATCACCTGCTGGATTTTGGACAGCAGCTGAAGCACTGTTGTTTTGGCTGGCAGCTGTAGCAGACTTCAAAGTAGAAGTGCTAGTTGAGTTTAATGTTAAATTATGATCAGTTTGTTCTGCTGAGTCGCTTCCAGAAGCAGAATCAGCATTTGCAGTGGTGCTATCTGCTGAGGCGGTTCCTGCAGCAAATGTCACACCAAGCAAAACAGACGCTACACCAACAGATAATTTCTTGATGGTGAAACGTTGCTTTTTGGGTTCATATTTCTTTATTTGTTCTTCCCAGTTATTATGCGATAACATAAATTTACGTCCCCCTTGTTAGGCTTTATTGTCGAATAAATAATACAAATTAACAGTGCACATAACTTGTTTACAATTACTAATATATAGTTTCTAAGGAAAAAGGCAACCCTATTTATCAAGTTATTTTCGCAAGCGTTTTACCAAAATTTGGTTAATCATTGATAAATGCTTGTCACATCAGCGTTTAGCGTTTTTGAAAAATAATACTTTTTTTAGAAGATTTTTTGAACACATGAAAAGTTTTTCATTCAACTTCTATGTAGCTTTCGCCAACTTTGCTTATCAATCATTAACTTCTCGTGTACGTTATTTATCAACACTTGCCGTTCTTTTAGAGAAATTTATCTCCCTCAATCCAATCGTATTTTTCACTCATCCCCCTATCTGTATTTAAGCAATTTTCTTGATTTATAGCTAGATAAAAAGAGCGTGAATACTCATCATTTTAACGAGTATTCACGCTCTTTAATTTCGGCATCGTACTTAAGCTAGACTCTGAGAGGGGGAATCAGTTAGTTTAATTACTTATCAGCCTTACGTTTCCTATCACGACCCGCAAAGCTAAAGATGCCTGCAAGAGAAGCAAGGCTCAAGCCAGCTAACGCACTAAGCTTGGATGAATCATTACCAGTTTGCGGTAACTTCTTCATGGCTTGCTGACTGCCGTTGTTATTCGTAGCGGCAGTATTGTCGGCACTGAGTTGACTGCTATTTGTATTCGCAGTACCGGCGTTCAGAGTGGCGTTTCCACCATTAATGCCATTTTCATTATTCATATTGTTATCTGTTTCAGCGCTATTAGCACCACTGTTCATCTCGCCATTCTCATTGCTATTACTGTTTGAGTTTGTGCCTGTAAGAACATGAACTTGAACAGTAACATCATATGTTGCACCGTCAGGGAAGATGACTTTAACTACCCCGGCATGATTACCGAGCGTATTTACATCCGGTGCTTGCTTCCAAACATACTTAGTTCCCGTTGGCATTTGATCCTTATTCTTAATTGCATCTGCTGGGTTTGGCAACTGACCTTGATTGGTTGAAATATCCTGTCCTTGCGGTGTAATGACCTTAACAGTTACCGTCACAACATCTTTTGAACCATCTGGATAAGTTACTACCGCCTTTTCAGAATGCGTACCATCGTTTTTGACGTCCTGAGTAACCTTATTTGGATCAACCCAGTCAACCTTGGTACCGCTTGGTAAGTTATCAAGGTTCTTAATCGTAGTATTAGCACCAGGAACTTGACCATTTGGCGTTACAACCGGCTGCGTTTCTGGAATGTACTTATCAGCATCAGTTGGTTGAACACGGATCGTAACAGGTACATCAGTCTTGGTTCCATCAGGGGCAGTGACTACAACTGTCGCAGATTTATCACCAGCAGTATTTACATCTGGTGTATCTTTCCATTCGTACTTAGTGTCATCTGGCAAGTCATTCTTATTCTTAATTCCAGTACTTGGCTCTGGTAATTGACCCTTGTTAGTGGTGATTTCTTGACCAACTGGCTGGTTAGCCTGATAGCTAATCTCAACCGTCATATCAGTGCTATCTCCATTAACAGTCACTTCACCAGCATCTCCATTAACCTTGGCAGTGTAACCCTTGATTTGATTAATCGTTACCGCCGAAAGGGTTTGTGATGCCGGTTGCCATGCGTTGTAATGAGCCACACCGTTAATCTCAACCCCGTCGCGAGTAAACTTAGCGGTTTGAGTTGACGTTGTCTTTGTCCCATCAGGATTAGTTACTATGATCGTCCGGGTAACCGTGCTGTTCATGGCAGCATTATTCTTGTTATATGGCAATGGTTTAATATCATTCGTAACCTTAACAGTGACATTGACCGTGTCCTTTGAGCCATCAGGGTAGGTGACAACAACCTTTTCATCGTGATCGCCAGTCGTATTAACATCTTGAGCAACCTTATCGGGGTCAGTCCAGCTAACTGTTGTTCCAGCTGGCAAATCTTTAAGGTTCTTAATACCGTCAGCTGGATTTGGTACCCGTCCCTTTACCGTATTGATCGGCTGGGTAACTGGCGTATTTTCATCAGCATCTGTCGGTTTAGTTACATGAACCACAGTTGGCACTTCATCTTTTGAACCATCTGGATAGGTAACGACAACAACGGCTGGCTTGTTCCCTGGTGTGGTCGTATCAACCGGCGTCTTCCAGCTATATTTGGTACCTTGTGGAAGGTCGCCCTTATTCTTGATACCATCAGCCGGATTTGGCGTTTCACCTGATTTAACCGTAACAACAGCCGGTTCTGGAGTGTACTTGTCGGCATCACTTGTAACGTTGACGTAAACCGGAACAACATCCTTTGAACCATCATCGTAAGTTACCGTGACTGATTGCATTGTTAAGCCAGCAGTCATGGTTGACGGCGTGCCATTAGTCCAAGTGTAGCTCTTGACGTTCGTGAGTTCGTTCTTATTGACAATTCCTTCACTCGCCTTGTTAGCTAAGTTTTCACCAAGCGTTGCATCAATCGTGCCGCCCCGTGGATCATTCTTGTCAGCATCCGTCTTTTCTGGTGTTGGCGTTGCTGGGTTCTTAACCGTAATAACTACCGGCACAGTGTCCTTTGAGCCATCAGGGTAAGTGACAACAACGACCGCTGGCTGTTTACCAACTTTATTTGTGTCAGGAGTGGTTTCCCAAGTATAAGTCGTATTCTTTGGCAAATCAGATCCATTAGTGATGGCAGTTGAAGCATCTGGCACCTTTGCACCCTTATTAACCGCGATATTTTGGCCTTTAGGAGTGTACTTATCGGCATCGGTTGGGTTGACATGAACGGTTGTCGGCACTTCATCTTTCGACCCATCAGGATAGGTAACAACAATGACAGCTGGCTTATCGCCCGATGTAGTCGTGTCAACTGGGGTCTTCCAGCTATACTTAGTGTCTTGTGGAAGGTCGCCCTTATTTGCGATTCCTTCGCTAGCAGCAGGAAGCTTTTCACCTTTATTGACTGTAACTACTTGCCCTTCTGGATCATACTTGTCCGCGTCAGTCTTATCTGGTGTTGGGGTCGTTGGTTCAGTAACAATTACCGTTGTCGGAACCTGATCTTGTGAGCCGTCTGGGTAGGTAACATTAATGACTACTGGTTGTTCTCCTACCTTAGATGGATCTGGCGCAACATTCCAGGTGTACTTAGTGCCTGCTGGTAAGTCGGTCTTATTCTTGATACCAGCTGCTGGATCAGGAACTGGATCGCCCTGCTTAATCGTAATTTGTTGTCCTTCTGGCGTATACTTATTAGCATCATCAGTGATATGAACCATTACCGGCACATCATCAACGGACCCATCAGGATAAGTTACGGAAACAATTCCGTTTCGTTCTCCAACCACATTAGTATCAGGGGCATCTTTCCAAGTGTACTTAGTGCCTGCTGGTAATTCAGTCTTATTAACGATTGCATCGGCAGCATCGCCGTCAGTCAACTTGTGACCCTTGTTGACCGTAATATTGCCGCCTTCTGCCGTGTACTTAGTAGCATCGGTTGGGTTGTAGTTGATTGTAACAGTTGTGTCCTTTGTTTCCACCGTGACAGTTACTGCCGGAACATCTGCTGTTTCTGGAACGTAACCAGCAAACTCAGGAGCGGTGAAGTTTTCCCATACATCGCTTGTCCCTGGTTTAATAGTCCAATCACCATAGCTAAGCGTTCCACCAGTGACCGCGTTGACCGTCTTAGAACGTTGGAATTGAACATTCTGGGTGGTTACATTTTCTTTACCGGTGTAAGGGTTATTAACGATAATCTTCCGAGTAATCGTCTTAAACATATCGTCTGTAGTACCTTCATCCCCAGGGTTAATAACTTTAGTACCATCAGTAACCTTAACTGTAATTGTCGGGTGGTCAACCGAACCATCATTATAAGTTACGGTAACAGGGATTGTGTAATCACCGCTCTTTGTTGGCTTAATTGTTACTTTCCCGGTCGTCGGATCAATCGTTGCCCCAGCGGCAGGATCAACTGAGCCTAGGCTGAACCTCTTGACCGGAACATTTGCTACAGGAACAGTCTGACCGTTCTTAGTAAAGCTTGGGGTGGCGGTAATCGGGTTATTAACTGTTGTTGAAACAGGTGAATAGTTTGGTTCGTAGGTATCGCTATCCTTAACTGTTGGTGCTGGTTCATTAACTGTCAAATCAACCTTAACCGTGTCTTGTGAACCATCGGGATAAGTAACCGTGATTCCAACACCCTTATAAGTACCTGGTGTTTGAACGTCAGTCTTAACTTGGTCAGGGTCAGTCCAAGCAACACTAGGCGCTGGAGTCCCAAGGTCATTGAGATTAGCAATCCCATTCTTAGCAGCGGGAACAGTCCCCTGATCAGTTGTTACCGGTTTACCTTGCGGAGTGTACTTATCGGCGTCTGTTTGGGGGTTAGTGACATGGATTGTTACCGGCACTTCATCTTTTGAACCGTCTGGATACGTTACGACAACTACTGCTGGCTTATCGCCTGGAGCGGTTGTGTCAGGAGTATTCTTCCAAGTGTACTTAGTGCCAGCTGGTAAGTCGGTCTTATTCTTGATGCCGGCTGTCGGGTCTGGAGTTTCACCCTTCTTAACAGTGACATCTTGACCTTCTGGGGTGTATTTCTCGGCATCTGTCCGATTATCAATGACCGTCAGTTTAATCGCAACAGTATCTTTGGAGCCATCATTATACGTGACAGTAATATCTTCATTGTAAGTTCCCGCGGTTTTAACATCGTTTGCTACCTGGGCTTCATCACTCCAGGAAATCTTTTGAACATTAGTTAATAGGTTGGCGTTCTCAATTCCCTTTTCTGCTGCTGGAACTTGATTCAAGTCAGTCGTAATGTTCTGGCCTACTGGATCATTCTTTTCGGCATCTGTCTTATCCGCAATGACAGTAAGCCCGTCTTGAACTGGGGCTAAATCAAGATAAGTATTATTTCCATTGGCATCCTTATCATTAAAGATAATCCGAATGGCAAGATCTTGTTTACCGACTGTATTCGTGTCCGTTCCTGGCACTAATTCATAATTGATTGCCTTGATTGAACTAGGAAGTGTATCAAGCGCACTATTATCAACTAATGATTTAAGCTGCGCTGAATCCGGAGTACTACCCTTGCTTATCGTCAGGCTTGCATTTTCTTTAAGAACTGCACCCGCCAATGTAGTAGAAACATTAGAATTTACCTTATAGTTTGCCGTAAAGATCCCCAGCTTAACTGGCAATGTGTCTTCGGAAAATGTAATTGTAATGTTGCCAGCCTTTGAAACAGATAAGGTTGCTGGTGAAGTTACCGTTGAAAATTCGCCATTCCAGTTTACTAGGTCTGTTCCGCCTAAGTTGTTAACACCATCGATAAATTGCCCATCGTTATAGGTGAATTTTTC
This sequence comes from Limosilactobacillus albertensis, assembly GCF_014145555.1. Taxonomy (NCBI): domain Bacteria; kingdom Bacillati; phylum Bacillota; class Bacilli; order Lactobacillales; family Lactobacillaceae; genus Limosilactobacillus; species Limosilactobacillus albertensis. The sequence goes on along the minus strand of NZ_JACIVD010000078.1, from coordinate 55,656 downwards.
AGGAGTCGTATTAAGAACTGTTGAATCAGTCGAATTAGAGGTGTAAACATCAAACTCCTTAACCGCTTGATTTGCGTCAACATTCATGGATTGGGCCGTTGTTTGGTGAAGCAGCAATGGATTTGTTACAACCGCGACGGCACCATTATTGCCAAACACAATTGTGTGCGTTGCGTCTCCAACATAAATCGGTGCCACAACATTATCAATCGTCCCGTCCGAATACGTAACCTTAACCGGAATATTGTACAAGCCAACACTAGTTTGAGTTGTCGGAGCAACTGTAATCGCACCGTTACTTGAAATGCTCTTTACCCAATCTGGGGTATTAGCACCCAACGAAAACTCTACCCCGTTAGGAGCGCTAACTTCTTTATTATCAGCGTCTTTAAACAATGGCGCCTTGGTTTCAGCTTGTTGGCCCTGCTTTACTTGGGTTCCTTCATAAGTCGGCTGATATTCATTCTTTTGCTGAAGGTCGCTACCAAACGCTACGCCAGAACCGTTCCACCAGCTAAAGTGATTGATGAAACTATTTAGGGCTTGGGAAGCTTTTGATTGCCCCTCTGCCAAAGATACTTTATTCCCATCATTATCAAGGTAGTTTCCACCGCTAAAACTGGTGTACCCGGTATCAGTTGGCGCAGCAGCTAAAATCACTTCATTATTACCACGATCAGGCACATTTTCCGCATGATTCATATATTCTGAACCATAGAAATAATAATCCGTATTATTGTTGGTAAGCTTTTGGAAACTATAAGCCCAATCGCCACCTTGACTTGCATTACTCAAATACTTAATGTTCCACGTTGTCGGTTCAGCTGATCCGACAGTCCGCATCGTGATTGGTGTTACATATTCTGTATCTGCTGAATTTATTTGTAGTGAGCTCTTCCGGGGACCGGCACTATCCAAGTGGATTAAGTAACTGCCACGAGTTGTTGCGTTTGTACGTACAATATTTACTAACTTTGGATTTGTAAACTGAATCTGGTCAGTACTGCTCGTCCCCCACATTGTAATGATGCCAGGCCAGCCTTCCTGATAGTTATTGCTTGCTGCTGTCGTCGGCCACAAATCAGAGTTAGCCGAATCTTGTAAATCAAGGATACCGCCATTAACTAGCAAATGGTAGTTATTCCCCAAGCCAACATTAGGACCCATGGATAATAACGGCGAATCAGAGTGGGTAACTCCTGTCCGAATAATCGCTAACTTAGCATCCTTACCAATTTGGACAGTACTATCAGCGACATCATTCTGACCAGAATCAAGTTCAATTGGGGCATATGCACGGGAACCAGTGGTCTTCATGGTATTCATCTTAGTATTAACACTTAGTTGCGACCCATTTTGTAAATCAATATCACTAGCCTTCATGACCGCCATCGACTTACCGGCACCTAAATTCATTACTACCTGTGCATTCGGCATTAGGCGCAAAATACCCGTTGTTGCATTATCAATAGTTTGATTGCCCGCACCCGTGGTGAATGTAATTCCGGCAACATTATCAGCGGTACTTACAATATTTAATTTAGCATTAGAATCAATAAGCGCATTTCCAGCCACACTAAAGCTCGTCGCACCAGTTGCATTATTAGCAGTTGGCGTTACGGTCGTCGTTCCATCTTTAATTTCTAAGTTATTAGTTTGTACTAAAGCATTATTGTCGCTAAGCTCTCCTTTAAGAACATTATTTCCAGAGAACGTAACATTTACAGCACCGCTGCCAAAACCAGCATTAAGCGTTGTCGCGTCTACGTTAACATTCTTAAAGTTAATCGAATCTTTCGATGGATCATTTGTCTGGATACATAATAATCCATATTGTGTATTTTGCGCCTGAATATTACTTAATCCGGCAAAAGTAATATTCCAATGGTTATTATTAGTTTCTGTATTGTTAGTAAAGTAAATATACCGCGCACCCATCTTCAAGCTGTACTGGTTTTGACCATTGATGGTGACAGTGTGTGCTACTCCTTGATTAGTAATTTGATCGTAATCTGCTAAAGAATTTTGCGAATTAGGAAGCTGAGTACTCCCGTCAATATTGCCAGTCAAAGTAATGGTATTGACGTCTTTATTACCTAATGCAGTCAAAAATTCAGAATAATTGCCTACTTTAACAGTGTCATTGACCTGCGATTTATTTTCCGCAGCCGCATTTGTTACCGCGTCTTTAGTTACGACATTGCCATTATTCGTAGCAGGTGCTGGTATGGTTGCTTTTTGCTCTTTCGCTGCCTGGCCTTCACCAGCTGGAGTAGCTCCTTTAGTGGTTTTAGCATCGTTTGTAGCGTTGTTCGATCCGCTAGCCGCATTACTTGCATTCGTTTCATTTGCGCTCGCCGATGAAGTCTGCTGATTGCCGCTAGAAGTAGCATTATCATCATTACTTGTCTCCACGGCAGATGTTTGTACCCCGCTATTAATCTCAGGGTTTACGTCATCAGCCGCATAGGCGCTAAGACCCATAAAAGTAAATCCAATTAAAACAGATGCAACCCCGATAGTTAGCTTTTTTATTGCAAAACGCTGCTTTTTAGGTTCTTGCTTATAAAATTGTTCTTTCCGATTATTTTTTGATAACATTTTATTTCCCCCTCAAAAAATAAAAAAATTAATAATCATATTACAATGCTAATCATAGTCCCCGTATCAACCTTTTTAAATCAATTAATTAATGAATAAATCACAAACTTATTACGAGAGTAACGGTTACAGATTCTGAAACCTTTAAACATATGATTGATTGATCATTTGTAACCACAAACGCAAAAAAAGAGCATGGATACTCTTTTCCACGAGTATTCACGCTCTTTTTGCAATTAAGATTCTTCTTTATTTAGGGGGACAAGAATATCTTAATCATTCTTTTCATGCTTGCGCTTCTTACGTGCAGCCATTCCAAGCGTACCAGCAAGAGAAGCAAGTCCTAGTCCGGCTAAGGCACTGCCCTTCTCTGCGTCATTACCGGTTTGTGGTAATTTCTTCGCATTTTGAGCAGCTTCATTGCCATTCTTTGTCGTTGTTTCCTTATTGCCAGTAAGCTGTTGGTCATTAGCTGTAGTTGCAGCTGAGTTTTCATTCGTTGCCGTTGCTGAAGCCGCTGTCGTCTTGCCAGCTTCACCAGCATTCGTCTTCGTATCATTGTTCTTAACGGTCGTTTCACCATTACCATTAGCATCAACACGGACATTAACGGTTACGTCATAGGTTGAACCATCAGGGAATGTAACTTTTACAACCCCGGTATGGTCGCCAACCGTTGAAACATCAGGCTGTTGCTGCCAAGTATAGGTAGTACCATTTGGTAATTGACCCTTATTAGCAATCGCGTCACCAGGATTTGGCAATACGCCTTGTGGAGTATGAATAGTCTGCCCTTGTGGCGTAATTGCGGTTACTGTAACCGTGACCTTGTCTTGCGAGCCATCTGGGTAAGTTACCGTTACCGTTTCGGTATGGCTACCATTTTGCTTAACATCTTGGGCAACCTTATCTGGGTTCGTCCACGTGTACTTAGTGCCATCTGGCAAGTCGGCCTTATTCTTAATTCCTTCCGCTGGATCTGGCACTACACCTGTTGGAACAGTGATCGGCTGTGTTTGCGGTTCATACTTATCAGCATCGGATACAACGTTAATCGTAATAGTGACACTGGTCTTTGTCCCGTCTGGATAAGTTACAACAACTGTTGCCTGTTGCTTACCCGTCTTATTAGTATCGGGAACATTCTTCCAGTCATACTGGGTTCCATCTGGCATTTCACCCTTGTTGGCAATTGCCGTTGAAGGATCTGGTACTGCGGCTCCCTTATTAATCGTAATGTTCTGACCAATTGGAGCAGTCTTGGTACCTTCTGGCTTTACAGGCGTCGTAACCGTGACAGTCACAGTCAGCGTATCCTTTGAGCCATCTGGGTAGGTAACAGTAATTCCTTCATTGTAGGTTCCCGGTGTCTTAACGTCTTTGCTAATTTGATCCGGTGTTGACCAGTCAACCGTCGTTCCTTGTGGTAAATCGCCAAGGTTAGCAATTCCCTTATTAGCATTTGGAACCGTGCCTGCAATTGTCTTCACTGGCTGACCCTCTGGTGTGTATTTATCAGCATCAGTTGGGTTGCCATAGTTAACAGTTGTTGGTACGTTAACTGGTTCATGTCCTGGAACAGTTAACGTGACGCTAGTCGGTTGGTCACCCTTCTTAGTTGGATCTGGCTGTTCGCCCGGTGTCCACTCTACCGTTGTTCCAGTTGGTAAGTTTTCTGGATCCTTAATCGTGTCTTTAGGACTAGTTGGACTATCAACGTGATCCTTCGTAGCAACAACCACCACTGTAGCTGTTGTTTCGTCGCTTGAGCCATCCTCATAAGTTACCGTTACCGGAATATTAACAATCTGCGTACCCGCATCAGTTGGCACAGTCGTCGTAATCGTTCCGGTTGTCGGGTCAACATTTACCCAACCTGGAACCGTGGCACCCTTAGTAATCTGATACGTCACACCACCAGTTGGCTTATTACCATCATAAGTAACATCGGTCGTTGTGGTCTTACCTGGTGTTGTAACAACATCTGGGTAAGATGGGGTGTACTTATCAGCATCAGTTGTCGTTGGTGTTGGCGTAGTTTCAGTTACCACCACTTGAACCGGTACTTCCGTCTTTGTTCCATCAGGATAAGTTACCACAATCGTTGCGTCCGTCGTTCCAGGCTTAGTTACATCTGGAGTAGTCTTCCAAGTGTAAGTTGTACCGGTTGGTAAGTCAGGAACATTCTTAATACCATCCTTTGCTGGCGGAACAGTTCCTTGTGGCGTCTCAATATCCTTACCGACTGGCTTATTAGCAGTGTAAGTAATATTAACCGTCATATCTTGACTATCAGGCGTAACAGTTACTGCACCAGCATTACCGTCAACATTAGCGGTGTAACCTTGGAGCTGTTCAACATTAACTGCTGATAATCCTTGCTCTGCCGGCGTCCATGGATTCATCGTTGTCTTTCCAGTTACCGGATCAGTATAACCAGCATTGCCACTAGCATCTTCACGAGTAAACTTAGCAGTTTGGACGCTCGTTGCCGTTTCACCGGTTACTGGGTCAGTAACATTGATTGTCCGGGTTACTTCCCGATACATATCTTGGTTAGTCGGGTCAAACGGTACCGGTACATTGCCGTCCTTTGCATAGTTAACGGTTACCGTGTAACTATCAACTGGCGTACCGTTCTTTAATGCTGATTGAACAGGAACATATTCTTGACCGTTGACGGTTTGGAGACTTGCTCCCGTAGCGCTGGCCGTGTAACCCTTAATAGTTGGAATCGATACCGCGGTAAAGGCCGTTGCACCATTATCCATATTCGAGGTCCAAGCAGTATAACTAACATTCTTCGTAACTTCATCGACACTCTTGATCCGGTAGAAGGCAAGGGTTTCAGAACTAGTCTGTTCCTTTTGACCTGGAACGTTAACAACAATCGTCCGGGTTACTGTCCGATATACGTCCGTATTGGTCTTATCATTCCGGCCATCCGTCGTATCAATCTTATGTTCAACATAAACCGTCGTATCGCTTACTGGTGTTGAACCAAAGGCGATTGATGATGGGACATTTTGACCGCTAACTACTTGCCAGCCCGCTGGTACATCAAGGGTTACCTTAACGTTTTCGCCAGTCTTACCATTTACGGTTTGCGTTCCAACAATTTGATCGTGATTATCGTTGTCGACAAAGTTAATCTTGGCACTTTGCTCGTTGGCAGTGTAAGTAACGGTTACCGTCTGGCTCTCTGATTCTGGTGTAAAGGTTGCGGACGGTACTTCACCATTTGCTAATGTCTTGCCATTTACCTGGGCGGTGTAACCTGCCTTAGCAACATTAACTGCTGGAACCGTCTGACTCTCAACATTCCACTTACCATAAGTGACATCACCCGTTACCAAGTCTTCGGTAGCAGTCCGTTCAAATGGTAGGGTTGCTGTTGCAACGGTTGTTTGAGTACCGTTAAAGTCTTCAACAACCTTGTAATCAATGACTTTATGCGTCTTATTCTTTTGACTTGGATCGTTAGTAACATCTTTTGTCTTATGTTCAACATAGACCGTCTTATCGCTAATTGGGGTTGTCCCGAATGTGATCGATTGTGGCACTTGTTGTCCGCTAACGATTTGCCAGTTTGCTGGTACATCAAGGGTAACTGGTATTTGTTCACCAGCCTTACCATTGATTGTCTGGGTACCAACAACTGTCTTGTGGTCACTATTATCAACATAATTGATCGTAACAGTTTGTTCATTAGCAGTGTAATTAATCGTAATCGTGTAGCTTGGTACTGGTACTCCGTTAAACAATGCGGATTGTGCTGGTACAACTACATTACCGTTCTCATGCTCTAACGTTACGCCAGTTGCACTAATTGTGTATTCACCAAGAGTTGGCACAGTCACTTGTTGGAATGATGTTTCGCCATTTGTCATGTTAGACGTCCATGGTGAGTAAGTCGTCTTCTTCGTTACCTCGTTGTAGCTCTTAATCCGGTAGAAATCAAGGCTCTCTGGATATGATTGTGCTGGCTGACCCGGAATGTTAACAATGATTGTCCGGGTTACGACCCGATAAAGATCGGTATTGGTCTTATCGTCCCGACCATCAGTCTTATCAACCTTTTGTTCAATGTAAACCGTCGTTGGGGTTACTGGTGTTGAACCAAAGGCAATTGATGATGGGACGGTTTGTCCGCCAACAATTTGCCAACCGGTTGGAACATCAAGGGTTACCTTAACATTTTCACCAGTCTTACCATTAACCGTTTGCGTTGCGACAACATCATTGTGGTCGGCATTGTTAACAAAATTAATTTGAGCGCTTTGCTCGTTAGCAACATAGGTAACCGTGATTACTTTATTTGGCGTCGTTGGTGTAATCGTAGTCTCAGGAACAACATTGTTAACAAGGTCTTTACCATTAAGCTGAGCAGTGTAGCCTGGTTGAGCAACACTAACTTCTGGAGCTACCTGGTCAGGACCCCAATTACCATATGTGATTTCACCAGTTACTAAGTCCTCGACAGCTGGCCGCTCAAAGGTAAATTGAGCATTCTTTACCACTGTCTTCGTACCATTAAAGTCTTCAACAACTTGGTAGCTAACCGTCTTTTGGGTCTCATCATTCTTAATTTCTTTGGTCTGGTGTTCAATGTAAACGGTAATTGCCTTAGTTGGTGTTGAGCCAAAGGCAATTGATGATGGAACCTTTTGTCCGCCAACTACTTGCCAGTTAGCCGGAACTTCAAGGTCTACCTTAACATTCTCACCAGTCTTACCACTAACCGTTTGCGTTGCTACAACATCATTGTGGTCGGCATTGTTAACGTAATTGATTTGTGTCTGTTGTTCTTGAGCAGTGTAGTTAACCTCAACAGTATAGCTATCTACTGGCGTACCATTGTTCAAGCCAGACTGAGCTGGAACATATTCTTTACCATTCTCATTTTCTAGCGTTGCGTTTGTAGCACTAATTGAATAGCCGCCAATCGTTGGTACTTCAACCTTTTGGAAGGATGTTGCGCCATCGTTCATGTTTGAAGCCCAAGCAGTGTATGTTGTCTGCTTAGTTACTTCGTCATAGCTCTTGATCCGGTAAAAGGCAAGGGTTTCAGTTGCTGACTGTGGAGCTTGATCTGGGAAGTTAACTGTGATTGTCCGTGTTACGACACGGTAAACATCCTTATTGTTCTGATCATTGCGTCCATCAGTTGTGTCAATCTTATGTTCAACATAGACAGTATGCGTTGGCGCACCATCTGAGCCAAAGGTAATTGATGATGGGACGGTTTGTCCACTAACAGCCTGCCAGCCCACCGGAATATCGAGAGTTACTTTCACTTCTTCACCAGTCTTACCAGTAACGGTTTGCGTACCAACAATGTCATTATGGTCGGCATTATTGACGTAATTAATCTTTGTACTCTGCTCGTTAGCAAGGTAAGTAACCGTGATTACCTGGTCGGCTGAGTCCGGTGTAATAACAGTTGCTGGGACTTCATTATTAGCAAGGGTCTTTCCGTTTACCTGAGCAGTATAGCCTGGTTGGGCAACATTGACTGCTGAAATATTCTGACTTGCAGGCGTCCAGCTACCATAAGTTACCGCACCTGTTACCAAGTCTTCGGTAGCGGTCCGTGCAAAGGAAACTGGTTGGGTAAAGACTGGCGTTTGGCTGCCGTTAAAGTCTTCAACAACCTTATATTCAACTGTCCGATGAGTTTGCTTTTCTTGGCTCGGATCATTTGTTACATCCTTTGTCCCATGTTCAACGACTACCTTAATTGGTGAAGCTGGTGTTGAACCAAAGGTAATCGTAGCAGGAATGCTTTCTCCTGGAACAAGTTGCCAGTTAGCTGGAACGTTCTTTTCAACATTAGTATCAACAGTTTCACCAGTCTTACCAGTTACCTCATAATGACTGCCGGCTACTGGCTGACCATCTGGCATCGTGATTTCCTGACCGTTTTGATCAACATAAGTTACACTAACGCTTTGTTCATTAGCAACATAGGTAACTGTAACGGTCTTGTTCCCAAAGTCAGGTGTAAGCGTTACGGCTGGTACTTCGTTATTTGCTAAGTTTTGTCCATCTACCTGTGCAGTGTAACCTGGCTGAGCAACATTAATGGCCTTAATCTCAACGTTACCATTTGCCTTCCACTCACCATATGTGACATCGCCAGTTACTAGGTCCTTGGTTGCTGTCCGGGTAAAGGTAACATTGTCATTCATAACCGTCTTCTGCGTGCCATTAAAGTCTTCAACAACCTTATAGCTAACCGTCCGTTGCGTATCATCATTCACATTTTCAGTCTTGTGCTTAATGTAAACAGTTTGGGTAGGTACACCATCTGGACCAAATGTAATCGTAGACGGTACATCTTGGCCACCTACAATTTCCCAATTTGTCGGAACATCAAGGGTTACATTGACAGTTTCACCAGTTTGACCATCAATAGTCTGAGTGCTGATTGTCTTGTTGTTAGTTTGGTCAACAAAGTTAATCTGAGCGCTTTGTGCATTGGCCGTGTAATTAATCGTCGCAGTTGTTGATGAAGTTTCTGGTGTTACGTTTGTTGCAGCAACCTTTGCTGGATCTGCAGTATAACCCTTTACGGTTGGTGAAGTAAATTCAGACCATGTACCAGTTGCGGCATCACTACCAACGAGGTGCCATGCATTCATCTCGGTCTTGCCATTAACGATATAACCAGCATTACCCTTTGCATCTTCACGGGTAAAGTGAACTACTTGCGGTGCTGGCTGGTCGCCCGTAACACCTACTGGGTAGTTGACTGTGATTGTCCGCGTAACATCCTTGGTCATGTCATTCTTTGTCGCGTCCCACTTAATTGGGGTTGTCGTTTCGGCATAATCGACCGTGACCGTAGCATCCTTAGTATTTTCCGTAACGGTTTCAGCTGGTACTTCTGTTACTGTCTTGCCGTTAATTTGTGGGGTGTAGACTGCGCCAGTTGCGGCATCAGTGATGGTATTTACTGGATAAGCAGCCCAGGTTCCAGTTGTTGCATCGCTATCTTGGACATGCCATGCATTCCACTTTGGCTCACCAGTTACCGCATCGGTATAACCAGCATTACCCTTTGCGTCCTCACGGGTAAAGGCAACCGTTTGTGGTGCCGGTTGTTGACCTTGCTGACCTGCTGGGTAGTTAATCGTGATTGTCCGCGTAACATCATGGGTGTCACGGCTGGCATCAAATGGAATTGGGGTATCTTCATTGCGGTTGTAGTTAATTGTGACATTATTATCGATCGTCGTTGGCGTTACTGTTACTTGTTCAACGCTAGCAGGGTTAGCAGTGTAGCCCTTTTCTGTTGGAGCAGTGTATGCAGACCATGTACCAGTTGCAGCATCACTACCAACGAGGTGCCATGCATTCATCTCGGTCTTGCCATTAACGATATAACCAGCGTTGCCCTTTGCATCTTCACGGGTAAAGTGAACTACTTGCGGTGCTGGCTGGTCGCCCGTAATACCTGCTGGGTAGTTAACCGTGATTGTTCGGGTAACATCCTTAGTCATATTATCCTTCGTCGCGTCCCACTTAATTGGGGTTGTCGTTTCGGCATAATCAACTGTGACCGTAGTATCCTTGGTATTTTCCGTAACGGTTTCAGCTGGTACTTCTGTCACCGTCTTACCAGCAATTTGTGGAGTGTAGACTGCGCCAGTTGCCTCGTCATTAATCGTTGCTACTGGTTGAGCAGCCCATTCTGCTGTTTGACCATCAGCAAGCTGCCATGCATTCCACGTAATTGCGCTAGTATCTTCACCTTGGGCATTAACGTTATGATAACCGTCACGAACATAGTGAACAGTTTGCGTAATTGGCGCAATTGCCTTTTGTCCAGCTGGAACATTAAACTCAATTGTCCGCGTGACATAGAGGTTAGTGTCATCATTAACCTTACTATCAGATGTTGGAACATATGAACCAGTCTTGAAGCTTACTGGAACATCAAGCTTAGTTCCGTTAGCAAACGTAAATTCAATCGTCCCATTCATATTTGTGGCATTAAATTTGCCATTAGCTCCCGGCATCGAAGCCCACTTAATTCCAGTTACATTACCATTAGTAAAGGTCTGACCAGAAATACCGTTGCTTGCAAGGTAGTCTTCCAAAGCAGCTGAATCAGTTGGTACTTCGCTATCATAGTTTACCGGAACATCAGTCTTACCAGTTGCACCATAGAAGTTGTAGTAAACATTAGCCCAACTATGGTAACCCTTCATGCTCAAACCAAGCTTATTCAAAACAGCCCGATCGCTGATACTAATGTTGTACCGGTACTTTGAATTACCGCCCAATGGTTGTCCTGCCGGTGTCTGTTCTGCAGGGTTAACTTCACCGTTAGCAAGCTTATAAAGCGTATCGGCAGCACCGTTAGCAAAACTCGTTGTATTAGCATTTGGTGCAAAGCCGTTTTGCCATGCATAGTTAACAACATTAGCATCAAAACTGTCACTAGCATTATTAGCGTTGACATACTTAGTCCCATCGGCATTTAGCTTGTAAACTACCTGGGTCTTGTAATCGGAAACCTTATTACCATCCTTATCCCAATCAGTATAGAAGGTAATTGTTTCAAATTGACTTGCAGCTGCGGCCGGTGTGCTGTCGCCAGTTGTCTTGTGAACGTTAGTCAGGTTATCAGAGAAGACTGTCATTGTTTGATTACCGTAGTAAACAACGTCGCCTGGATTAACCTTACTACCAGTGACACTTACCGGTACATTGACCGTTGCTGTTGTGCCATCACGATAAGTAACTTCAACCGGCACTTCAATTGAACCTAAATCAGCATCTTGGTTAACGGTTGCTGTTACTTTCCCAGTTACTGGATCAACAGTTACACTTACACCAGTTGGTGAGGTAAACGTTCCTTCTTGGTAACCAGTAATTGCGCCCGTTGGCATATTTTCTGCTGTTGTTGGGTCAATACTGTTAGTAGCACTTTGCGCAGTCGTTGGCCGTTCAACATTTAAGTTGCCATAGCTGACTGGATATTGGTTAGCATAATCAGTTACCGTGACCTTAACTGTAACATCCTTTGTCGTCCCGTCTGGGTAGGTAACCGTGACTTCACCAGTCGTTGTTCCTACTTTAGAAGTATCAGGAGCAGTCTTCCACGTTGCACTTGTTGGATAGCCCGATACATTATTGCGGAGGTTAGCAATCGTATCCGTAGCTATCGGTGTGCTGCCGACCTTGGTTGAAATTTCCTTGACTTGTGGCGCTTCATCAACCGTGACATTAACCGTTACGTCCTTTGTCGTCCCATCTGGGTAAGTAACCGTAACTACCCCGGTCTTGTCACCAGGTGTCTTAGTATCTGGTGCAGTCTTCCACGTTGCACTTGTTGGGTAGCCTGGTACATTGTTACGGAGGTTGGTAATTGTTTCAGTAGCATTAGGTTCATCGCCGACACCCGTTGAAATTGGCTGTGTCTGCGGTGCTTGGTTAACTGTCACATCAGTCGTTACCGTATCTTTAGTCCCATCAGGATAAGTGACCGTAATCGATTCTGTATGAGTACCAGGAGTTTTAACATCATCGGTTACCTGGTCTGGGTTTGTCCATGTAATTTGAGTTCCCTGTGGTAATTTATCCTTATTGGTAATTGCTGTTGGCGCTTCGGGAACCACGCCTTCGTCAGTTGAAATATTCTTTGATTGCGGATCAGCCTTATCAGCATCATTGTTTACAACGTTAAACGAAACAGGAACACTCAAAGATGAGCCGTCTGTAAAGTTGATCGTAACACTAGTATCAACCGTGCCTAATTTGTCAACTGATGGTGTACCATCACCCCAGCTAACATTCTTAACAGCAGAATTATTAGCTTCTGTCAAATCACTAACATTAACTAATGCTGACGGCTGCGGCAAAGTATTCTCAAGATCATGAGTAGCGGTAACACCTTTAATTGCAGTTGCCCCATTCAAGGTAACAGTTGTTGGTGCTTCAATTGTACTTGTGATCTTCGCTGCATCACTGCCATTAGCAAAGCTTACTGTGACGTTTTCTGCTTGGTCCTTAACAGTTGCCGTTGACCCATTCTTACCGATAGCAGTTGTAAAGTCCTTATTGGTCCATGCTACGGTATTTGTAGTTGAAGCGTCAGTGTTTTGAACTAGCTTGCCATCATTATCATAGGTGTAAACCGCAATATTCTTAACCGCTTGTTGAGCATCAGCCTCATTGGCAGTATTCGTCTTGTGCGTTTCGACAGGGCTAGTCGTTACAATTACCGCACCTTTTTCATTAGCAACAACATTCTGGTTCGCAGGGTTAATAACGATCAATGGAATTGTCACTTGAACCGGATTGCCAGTCTTATAGCTGACTGTAGCAGTTGGGTTGTATACGCCAGGGGTAGTCGTGTCAGGTGTTTGATTCCAGGTAACGCTTGTTGGGTAACCGTCGCCCTGATTGAGGTTAGTAATACCCTTTGCTGGGTCCGGTGTACCGTTTAAGTCAACTGTAATCGGCTGAACTGCTGGTGCTGCATTAACTGTTACAGTAGTCGTTACCGTGTCCTTAGTTCCATCAGGATAAGTTACCGTAATCGTCTCATCATGGGTACCGGGAACTTCAACATCTTTCTTTACCTGATCTGGGTTCGTCCACGTAATTTTGGTCCCTTCAGGAAGTTTGGTCTGCCCAGCCGGAACATTATCGGTATTCTTATTTGTAATTGCCGTTGGGGCTTCAGGGACAGTTCCTTCTGGCGTTGTAATCGGCTGAGTTGTTGGTTCATAGTTATCGTTATCACCAATTACGTTTAAGTTCTTTGCTGGGATTGTAACGTTCAAATACGTTGGTTGACCATTTGCATCTTCATCAGTAAAGGTAATCTTAATCGTTGCATCTTGACCCTTTACTGGTTTGGTTTCCCAAGCAGTCGAAGCAATGCTCTTTGGAGGAATGTTACTATCAACTAATTGATTAAATTGTTCACTGGTTAAATCAGTTCCCAACTGAACATTAACTGGCGTCTTAACATCTTTAGCACCGGCACCCTTAGCGTCAATGGTGAATTGGCTAGAGGTTACAGAAGTCTTATCGCCAAGAATATCCTTAACTGTATCGTTATTAGCAAAGTTGATCTTCACAGAGTTATTTTCAATCTGTTTACCTGCAACCGTGGCATTGTCAACGTTCGTACTTGGTACAGTTGTCCAGCTAACATCTGCTGGGGCAACTGTGATATTAGTTGGGGTTGTTGAAAGCTGACCATTACTTAACTTGTAGCCCTGAACAGAACTAACTGCATCTGGGGCAAGCAAGACTTGAGAATTAGCAGTCGTTTCGTGCGCTGCAATATCGGGATTAACCGTCACTACAACGGCACCGTTTTGTCCCCAGGTTACATTCTGATCAGCGTTAGTAACAACAACTGGAACATTAACAGTTTGTGAAGTCGTGTCAGAATAGGTTACCTTAACGGGAAGGTTGTAAGCTCCAATCTTAACATCAGTTCCTGGCTTTAAGGTAACTTCTCCAGTGGTTGGGTTAACCGTTGCCCATGTTGGCATATTGTCACCGGCAGTGAATTGTGTACCAGTTGGCATCGTAGCATTTTTACCATCTTTATCGGTAAATGACGGCGTAACTGTTACAGTTTGTCCTTGTTGAACATCGACATGCGAGTATGAGGCATTGTATTGGTTCTCCAATTGCAAGTCTGAACCAAACTTCACGCCTGATCCATTCCACCAACTAAAGTGATTGATAAAGTTGTTTAGTGACTGTGAAGCTTCTCCGCCAATTACCTGACCATTATTAAATGAAACCGAACCTTTTTCATTTGAGTTAGTAGCAAGGATTACTTCATTCACCCCACCATTATCATCATTGACAGAGTTATTCATATATTCAGAACCCGCAGTATTCCATGTACCCTTACTTGAACGGAACGCATATGCGAAGTCTCCACCCTGACTCTTATTATTTAGGTACTTAATTGCCCAAGTAGTTGGGGTAGTAGATCCTGCGGTAACCATCGTAAGCGGCGTTACATAATCAGTATCTTCAGAGTTAATCCTGATATGACTATTGTGATTAGCATCCCCAGCAGCATCAGTATGAATTAGGTAACCAGGTTTCCCTTCAGCTGTCCGTTGCAGGTTAATTAATTTAGCGTTGTTAAAGTTAATATAGTCTTGACCACTTGTTCCCCACATTGTCAGGAGTCCAGCCCAACCGTTTGTGTATTCACTCTTACTAAGGGAATAGGTAGAAGGCAGGGAAGTGGAATAAGCAGAATCTTGTAAGTTAACACTACCGCCATTAACTTCAAAATTATAAATATTACCTAAACCATCATTTGGTCCCATCGAAACTAGTGGTGAATTAGAATTAGCTACTCCTTCACGAACAACCGAAAGTGTAGCGTTCTCGCCAATCCGGAAAGTACTGTTAGCGACACTGCCCTTTGAGTCCAGCTCAATCGGTGCTAGTGCTCGGAAACCAGTTGTATCCATCTTAGTATTGACCATCAACTTTGAATTTGGTTGTAGGTTAATATCGCTAGCATTCATTACCGCCATCGACTTACCGGCACCTAAGTTCATTGAAACAGTAGCAGTTGGCTGTAGATCCAATACACCCGCACTAGCATTATCAATGGTTTGGTTGCCTGCACTACCCGTAAAGGTAATTCCCGCAACATTTGATGCCGTACTATTAACATTTAATGTAGCACCAGAATTAACAACTGCATTACCAGCAACACTAAAACTAGTGGCTTGAGTGGCATTATTAGCCGTTGGCGTTACAGTAGTTGTCCCATCGGCAACCACTAAATTGTCAGCCGCAACCAAAGCATTTGAACCAGTCAAAGTACCGTTAATTGTGTTGTTTCCAGAGAAAGTAACATTTGTGGCGCCATAACTGCCATTTGTTCCAGTAAGGGCCGTGGTCGTTGCATCAACGTTAACGTTATGGAAGTTAATGGAACTCTTACTAGGATCATTTGCATATACACAGAGTAACCCGTAGTTATTATTTTGCGCTTGAATATGGGTTAAGTTAGCAAAAGTAATATTCCAAGGTGTTGATGTATTCGTTTCCGTATTAGTAGTTAGGTAAATATACCGGCCACCGAGTTTAAAGCCGTACTTACCCTGACCATCAATTGTTACTGACCGCGCAGTACCTTCTGTGTTAATCGTATCGTAATTACCTGAAGCAGTACTGCCATCGATATCACCAGTCAAAGTGATTGTGCTAACAGAATGGTCACCCAAAGCATTTAAGAAGTCTGAATAATTAGCAACGCTTTCTGTCTGTCCCGTGACTTGTGTTGTTGCTGGTGTTTGTACAAAGCTTGCGCCGTATAATTGAGCCGCTTGTAACGTAGCACTAGACTGGCTAACGTTAGCAGGCGAATTTTGAGAAGCAGCCTTAGCAGCATTGGCAGCAACAATCTTTTCATAGGCATCGGCAACAGGTGTTTGTGGCCCAGCTTGACTAGCAGCAGAGGCACTTGCACTCGCTGGAGCAGCACTTGCGGCAGTAGATAAAACCGCACTGCCAGAATTAATCGCAGTAGCTGATTGCGGGGTCTCTGAAGTTGTTCCGTCACCCGCGCCTGAATCTGGATTTACCTGATCTGCATTAGCTGAATTACTAATTCCCATAAAAGTAAAGCCAATCAAAACAGACGCAACGCCGACAGTCAGTTTTTTAATCGCAAACCGCTGTTTTTTCGGCTCTTGCTTATAGAATTGTTCTTTTTGGTTATTCTTTGATAACATTCTAGTTCATCCCCCTAGATCGCAGAAACAATGAGTCATTTTAGTTACAATTACAGAATACGCTCATCTGTTTTAAAAATAAAATTCGTTAATAAGGTTATAAATTTATAACCGTTGATATAACAGCGTTCTTTTTATATTATTTTTTATATAAATATGATATTCTCATCATATTTAATATATCTGATAACCATCAATCGCTTATACATCAGCATTTACAACTACTAAACAAGCAATTCGATATTCATCAGTTATTAGTATACCGTTTTACATAAAGATCGATAAATAAAAAGGGAGCGTAAATACTGCCATCTTGACATGCATTTACGCTCTCTTTATTTAATCAACGTTTACTAATAGTTCTGTTTCTTATTCCGTCTCAATAATCCTAAAAGGCCTGTGATTGTAGCAAGACTCAGACCAGCTAATGCGCTTAGCTTATCATTAGAATTACCAGTTTGCGGTAGCTTCTTTGATGACCGACCATTATTACTGATTGGCTTTTGACCTTCAACACTAGTTTTCGTTACCGCTACTGAGTGTTGGGCGAATTGATGATGACCATTATTTGGCTCAATAATAATATTATTACTGTTATTAATTAGCTTTTCAGGTGCTTCATCGCGATCAACAATCTGAGTAACTGCAGCATTATTATGAACCGCAATTAGAACGTCGACATTACTACTTGAACCATCTGGATACTTAATCGTTATTGTTTCAGTATAAGTACCCGCCATAGAAAAGTCGGTATTAACTTTATCTCTGTTAGCCCAAGTAATCATCGTCCCTGCCGGTAAGTCTTGCGCATTGCTAATCAATTCTGCCGGATCAATGGTTTGCCCCATTTGAACATCCGCATTTGCTAATCGTTGTGGGACAAATTTATCAGCATCAGTCTGTTTTGTAGCGCTAGGAGCTGTTTCAAGAATTACTTCAACCTGATCAGAAGTGCCATCTGGGTAAGTAACGGTAATTTGTCCGCTTGTCTTTGCACCAGCTTTTACGGAAATAGCCGGTTCACTAACCCATGAAACTTTAGGTAACTCACCATTTGGTCCAGTTGGAAGCTGATCAATATTCATAATAACTTCACTAGCCTGTGGAAGATGATTAGTTGTTACCATCAACGGTGTTTTAACCATTGGCTGATAATTTTCTGCATCACTTCCGCCATTACGAGTAGTAGTAATAACTACTTGTTTAACGAGCTGACTACCATCCGGATAAGTAATTACAATCTTACCAAGAACACTCTTCCCTGTTATTTCAGGAATTGACGGTTCGTTTAACCATCCAATCTTTGTACCAGCTGGCAATGCTTCCTGATTCTTAACCGCCATTGATGGGGAAGGTACCTGACCCGCTTTAGTATCAATCGGAACAATTACCGGCTTATACTTGTCGGCATCTTGTTGCTGTGGCTTATCTACGGTCAAAGGTGTTGCTATTGTCAGCGATGAGCCATCCGGATAAGCAACTTTAACTTCGCCACTCGTCTTTCCTGCCTTAGTTGTATCAGGCTTTTTAACCCAATCGACAGTCGTGCCTTGTGGTAATTCACCCGCAATCATTGTCGATGGTTCTGGCGTCTTACCAACGACAGTATGAGCATCTAACTTTGGTACAGCAGGATATGTTTGCGCATCCGTTTGTGGAGTATTTCCAGGTTGCGCCGTGGTACCAGAATCTGGCGTTGCACTCGAACCTGGTGTTGCGGTACTACTGCTACCTGGCTCTGTACTCGAACTTGGCGTTGACGTACTACTGCTACCTGGCTCTGCACTTGAACTTGGCGTTGATGTACTACTGCTATCTGGCTTTGCGCTTGAGCTTGGCGTTGATGTACTACTGCTGCCTGGCTCTGCGCTTGAGCTTGGCGTTGATGTACTACTGCTGCCTGGCTCTGCGCTTGAGCTTGGCGTTGATGTACTACTGCTACCTGGCTCTGCACTCGAACTTGGCGTTGACGTACTACTGCTACCTGGCTCTGCACTCGAACCTGGTGTTGCGGTACTACTGCTGTCTGGCTCTGCGCTCGAACTTGGCGTTGATGTTCCAGTAACGTTAATTGAAATATCTTTAGTTATCTTATAGCCATCTGGATAAGCAATCGTAATCTTACCTGTTACTACTCCAGGCTTTGATAGGTCTGGTTCTTTATCCCAAGTTATGCTGCTTGGGTAACCGTCAACCGGTTTATCCATTCCGTTGTTTAGGTTCTTTACCAACTTTTTGGCAACTTCAGGATCAGTCAAATTTGGAACTTGGCCTTTCTTAGTCGAAATTGAGCCAATTTCTGGAGCCGCTTCAATTGTTACATGACCCTTAACATGATCAACCGTACCATCTGGATACTTGATAGCAACGTCAGCCGGCTGAGTGCCAGGCTTCGTTGGGTCAGGTTTTTTAGCTGGATCAGTCCAAGTAATTGTTGGCTTGTCTTTTGGATTGGTTGGCAAAGTCTCGGGATCAATAACTGAGCTTGGGTCGATATCGTTGCTATTTTGCGGAACGGGAACCGGCTTAGCAGTTGGTTGCGGACTGTAAGTTTCATTATCGCCCTTAATAACTGTTAGTGGAAGTTGAACCTCTATCTGGTTTCCATTGCCGTATTCTACAATCGCTGTTGCTTCCGTTGAACCAAGCTTAGAAACATCAGGAGCTGTCTTCCAAGTTACACTAGTTGGATAGCCTTTACCCTTATTTAAGTTAGCAATACCCTTTGCAGCATCAGGGACTATATTCCTTGGCGTAGTAATTGCAATTATTTGAGGCGCGTAAACACTGCTGATAGTTGTTGGAATTTCTTTCTGCGTCCCATCTGGATACTTAACAACTACTACTGGATTTTCAGGAGTCTCACTTGGTTCAGGAACAGCTGGCGTATCTTTCCATTCATACTTTGTTCCCGTTGGAGCAGTCGGGTCATCTACACCAGTCTCCGGATCTGGCAAAGCAGGCGTTTGACCAGGCTCAACTGAGATTACGACTGGCTTAGACTTGATCGTTGCATCGCTACCAGCATCATCAGTAATTGCCACTGGAATTTGAACCGTAGCCTTAGTGCCATCTCCAAAGCCTACAACAGCTTCAAAGTTTTGAGCATCGTGAACTTTATCCGTTGAAGGATCCGTAGTAAATACCGCACTGGCGACATGGTATTTATCCTTCACATCGCTATTGATTGCATCGATAGCTTCATTTGCTTGGTGACTGGTATTCTTACCCCAAACTAATTGATGAACGAAGATGTTCTTTTCCCCGTTATCTTTTGTGAATTTATCTGCATCAGTACCAGTTGGACTTGTAACAGTAATTGTAATATCTCTAGTTATCTTATAGTCATCTGGATAAGAAACTTCAATAGTGCCTGTTGTTTGGCCAACTTTAGTTACATCTGGAGTAGTCTTCCAAGAAACTTTAGTTGGATAACCATCAACTTGCTTATCCGTACCATTGTTCAAGTTCTTTACCAACTTTTTGGCAACTTCAGGATCAGTCAAATTTGGAACTTGGCCTTGCTTAGTCGAAATTGAGCCAATTTCTGGAGTAGCTTCAATTGTTACGTGACCTTTTACATGATCAACTGTGCCATCTGGATATGTGATATCAACGTCAGCAGGTTGAGTACCAGGCTTCGTTGGGTCCGGCTTCTTAGTTGGATCGGTCCAAGTAATTGTTGGCTTGTCACCTGGATCAGTTGGCAAAGTCGTAGAATCTACAACTGCACTTGGGTCGATATCTTTATTATCTTGTGGCACTGGGACTGGCTTAATAGTTGGCTTTGGATCATAACTTTCACTATCGTTTTTACCAACAGTTACTGGAATTTCAACATCAACTGTATATCCATTGTCATAACTTACAGTTGCAGTACCTGTTATTGAACCAGCCTTGGTTACATCAGGAGTTGTCTTCCAGGTTACGCTAGTTGGGTAGCCTTTACCCTTATTTAAGTTAGCAATACCTTTTACAACATCAGGAGCAACATCTTTAGGCGTCGTGATGGCTACAACTTCTGGTGCATAATCACTCGCAATAGTAGTTGTAACTTCTTTTTGCGTCCCATCTGGATACTTAACCACGATTGTAGCTGTCGTTGCCTTTTCACCTGGCTCTGGAATGACTGGTGTGTCTTTCCATTCATACTTTGTTCCTGTTGGGGCAGCTGGGTCATCAACACCACTCTTTGGATCTGGTAAGCTAGGTTTTTGATCTGGATCAACTGGAACAAAGACCGGCTTACTTGTGATTGTTGTATCATTACCAGCATTATCAGTGATTGCAACAGGAATTTGAACGGTTGCAGCTGAACCATCGTCAAAGGTGATAGTAACTTCAACGTTTTTAGCGCCATGAACTTTATCAGTCGAAGGAACAGTAGTAAACGTAGCACCCTTTACGTGATAGTCAGTTTGACCCTGCTTAGTAATTACACCATCAATAGCCTCAGAAACATCATGTTTAGTCCCTTTACCCCAGCTAAGTTGCTTAATTAAAGCATTATCTTTATTAGCTTTCTTAAACTTACCTGATTCCTGCATCTTGTAAGTTAAGTTGATTGCTTGATCAGCAGTCTTAGTCTTGCCGCCATTACCTGGTTCAAGACTTTGACCGGTAATCTTACCATTTGTGATAGCAACATTATGTCCTGCATTGTCTTGAGCCAAGACTACGTAGTCCGCAAATGTAGGAACATCATAGCCATCCCAAGCAGTCTTATTGCTATCTACTGGAGTCCAATCACTGTAAGTTATGTCAGTTGAGTCTGCATCGTTAACAGTCTTTGTACGTTGGAACTTAACAGCTTGTTTGTCAGAATGCTTTTGCGAAGTAATTGGGTCAGTATAGGTAATTGTCCGCGTAATCGTTTCAAACATATCAGCATTCTTAGGATCATTTTGATCAACCTTGCTTGGATCAGTTGTCGTTAAGTGGTCAAGTTTAACTGTAATTGTTTGATCATTAGCTGCAGTGAACTTGTAACTTGTTGGCAAATCAGAATTCTTATCAAGCTTGTAGCCAGTTGGAATAGTAATGCCTTTTGCATCAATTGTTACAGTACCATCAGTCTTACCTGAGAAGGTCTTAGGATTATCAACTGAAACAGCAGAACCATCTTTTGCATTGATAAACTTAACAGTTACAGTTTGATCATTAGCTGTGTTAGTTACGGTAATCTTGACGTCTGAACTATCAGCATTTACCTGTTGACTAGCAATTGTACCCTTGTCAGTCAAAATTACAGGCTTACCTGCACCATCAGTAGCAGTCGGAGTGTAGCCATCTTTAGTTACTTTACTAGTTTCATCAAATGCAGATTTGCCATCTTTTGCGACCCAATTAGAGTAAGTTGGCGTAGCTTTAGCATCAGTTGCGTCAGTGTATTTATCACGCGTGAAGACTACCTTTTGAATTATTGGCGCTTGACCATCAACAGTAATTGTCCGCGTAATTTCACGGTAAATATCATGAGTATCATCACTTGGCTTAGTTATATTGCTACCCTTAGTTGTCTTTAAAACATTGACTGGAACAGTAATATCCTTAGTGTAACCGTCATTATAAGTTACTGTTACTGTAGCAGTTGACTTGCCTGCATTAGTAACTGCTGGAGCGGCCTTCCAAACTACGCTCTTTGGCATTCCGTCAACACCATCTGGATCTAAGTTAGTAATTGCTGATGTAGCATCTTCAGCAGTTGGAGTTACACCTTGATGCAAAGTAACTGTACCAACTTCTGGAGTTGCTTCGATAGTTACCTTACTATCTACTGAACTTATCGTGCCATCTGGATAAGTTACCTTTACTGTTACGTTCTGCGTACCTACTTTAGAAGTGTCAGGCTCTGTGCCCTTCCAAGCATATTTAGTTCCTTTAGGGATATTATTTGTTGTAATTACATCTCTAGGGTTGACTTTTCCACCTGGGTCTACTTGATAAGTCTTAGCTGAAATATTGCTTTGGTTGTCAGTAGCTTCATCAGTGATTACAACTGGGATCTTAACATCAAGCTTAGTACCATCTTCAAAGTAAATCGTTGCGTCGTATGATGTTGCAGGTGACTTCTTAGAAGTATCAATCTTAGTTACATCATTAAATCTTGGAGCCTTTAAGTTATTCTTATCAGCCCAAACAATATGGTAAGTATTATTAGGATCTTCCTTAATACCACCTTTAGCATCAGTATCCTTAAATACATAGCCCTTACCTTTAGAAATATTCTGAACTAGGGCATTATCCTTGTTAGCACTAGCGAACTTATTAGCTTGTGATTCAGCAACCGTAATCGTAACTGGAACAGTTAGCTTAGTGCCATCTGTAAAGTTAATATCAGCGTTGACAGTAATCTGCCCGGCCTTAGATAAGTCAGGCTTTGTGTCCCAAGTAACGTCCTTAACTTCAGCATTATGAGCAGCAGTCAAATTAGTTGTATCAACATAATTCTTAGGATCAGCTAATGTACCATCTTGAACTGCCGTTAAATTATTATTTGCAGCGCTAGCTTTAGCAGTAGTTGCACCATAGAAGTTAGCATATACATTAGCCCAGCCAGCATCAGAATCTGGTAAGCCCATTGCTTGCGCAGCAGCTCCAGTTGCAGTGATATGAACACGATACTTAGAATTCTTATTGGCATCCCATTCATCGCTAGTTTGACTATCCTTAGTTGGAGCTAAAGTAGTCTTAGTACCATCTGTATCAAAGTTAGAACTATTGGTATTTACACTATATCCGTCAGCCCAAGAAGTCCTAATATCACTAGCGTTAAAACTATGACCATTCCTGTCACTATAAGTTTTACCATCACTAGATAAGGTATAAGTAGTAGTGCCTTTATCAGTCTTGATATCAATACCCTTAACTACTGGTGCATCAGGAGTATTATCGCCACTGGTCTTGTGGTAATTTGGCGTATCAAAGTTAATTGTTGTGATAACATCTTGTCCATAAACCACTGTATTATTATTAGGATCAAGTGCCAAACTACTTGTTACCGTTACTGGGACCTTAACTGGATCTTGACCAGGAATAGTGACAATTGCATTAATCTTTTCTGAAGCAGTATGAGGGTCAGGGTTCTTTTCCCAAACAAATGTTGTATCTACTGGTAATTTTTCAAAATGACTGATTCCTTCTTCGGCAGAAAGCGGATCAGTTACTGTCCCTGCACTCTTAATTTCGTAGACTTTGGCAGTTGCGTTATCAGTTGTGCCATCATGGTAAGTTACAATAACTGGAATTTCATAACCAGCGGTATCTGCCATTGCTTGGTTGTCGACAGTAATAATTCCGCTATTTGAATCAACATGTACATATTGCTTCATAGTAGCTGGCAAGTCAGATTCACTCGTTTGACCAATTGCGTAAGTTACGCCATCGGTTGGCTTATTACCAGTAAAGCTTGGAGTAAGTGTAACTGCTTTTTGCTCACTATCAACAACTGAAGAATATGATGGATTGTATTTACCCATTTCGCCAGTTGTTATTTGAACACCCTTAGGAATCTTAACGTCTAAGTATGAATTAGTTCCTGCATTGCTATCCTTGAAAGTAATACGAATAGTGAAATCTTTGGCATCTCCAGCTTTATTAGTATCAAATTCTGTAGGATCAATTGAATAGCTCTTTACTGCCACATTGTCAACAAGTTTGTCTAAATCAGAGTGATCCACCATTGCCTTCAAATTATCTGAAGTAAAGTAGCCCTCTGGATCTTTCGTCATATCGTAGCCAACTGGGATAGAAATTGTCTTAACTGGCTTAATAGCACTAGCACCTACTAAGGTTACAGATTGATTGAAACTAGTTTTTGCACCATTATCGACAATATTGTCCGTTGCAGGAACAGAACTCTTATTGAAAGTTACTTTTACTGGTAAAGTAGCAGAATCTCCCTGACTAGTATTTAATCCAGATGCTGAATCATCGTAATTTACAGAAATGCCGCCAATTGAATTGCCATCAGCATCTTTGAAGTCGCCTTTTTGATAACGATATGCATCATTTACTAACTTAGTAGCATCATTTTTATCAGTAGTATAAACATCAATTTCGCTAATAGCGCTCTTAGCATCTAGACTGTCTACAGTAGTTGATACTGAACCTGCATCAGTCTTGTGCAAAGTAAGTGGATTACTCTTGACAACAACTGCACCACTAACTGTACCATCTGGATTCTTCTTGCCCCAGATAATGTTGGAGCTGCCATCAGTTACATTAACTAAAGCATTAACTGTAGATGTTGAGTTATGGGCATAAGTGACAGTTACAGGGATGTTATAAATGCCAGTAGCAGTATCAACCCCAGCTTTAAGTGAAATCGAACCATCATTATTCACTGTAGCAAAGCTTGGAATATCTGATCCTGCTGCATAAGTTACACCAGTTGGCGCTGTAGTATCGGTGTAACTTACCGTGCCGTCAGCCGTAATTTGCTTTTGTTCAAATTTAGGCGCAGCCACTGTGGCATTTTGCCCTTGACTAATCTGAGTTGGAGCATAATTTGGAAGATAATCATCTTTTTGTAATCTCTTAGCAACTTCAACTGGAACAGCAATCGTATCAGCAGTGCCATCTTGGTAAACCACTGTGGCAGTTACACTATGATTACCTGCAGCTAACGGCTTATCAAAGGCAGTCTTATCATAAGTTGTTCTAGTTTTACCATCAGGATAATAAATGTTCTTCAAAAATTGTTGGTAAGCCTTATATTCTGTCTGGTCATTAAAAATTTGATCATTTGTCTTACCGTCATTACTAGTTAAGGCTGCGATTTTATCTGCATCAGGAAGCCCATCTGCATTCAAAATATTCTTGAATTGAGTCTTAGTCCAATCAACACCCCAGAATTGATTCTTAATAATACCATCTAGACCCGTTGAAATAACATTGTATTGCGGATCGGTTAGGCTAGATACAACTTGATGGTTATCAAAGGCAGAATTAGTTAAAATATCGCCCTCTGTCTTCTTAAGAGTATTTACAACTGGTTCATATTTATTAGCATCGTTTAATTTAACAACAGCATCATTGTTATATAAAGCCGTACCAAAGGCGATCCTACGTGGCTTCCACCAGTTAAAGTTGGCTAAGAAGTCATTCAAATTATCGGTGTAAGGCCCACTAATTTGACCATTATTATAAATTGAAAGGTCGTTTGTCTTGTAATTAGGAATTTGAACTAAACCACTCGAGTTACCAAAGCTCAAACCTAAAATCGCACCATTTTTAACAAATCCATCAGCAGTAACACCTTCAGCATCTATTGGCACATAGTTACTTGCGGTATCACCACCACCGTTTTGACTTTCAATCTGGGCAGTTACCCATACATGTGAAGGTGTGTTACCAATATTAGCATCGTTCCATTGTGCAATAGGTGCTGTACCTAAAACTCTCGTTAAGTTTTGAATGTTGGCGCTAGTTAATAAGCCACCTGGTTGCGCTTTACCTTCGAGCTTAATTAAGTTACCACGTTGCAGACCTGTACGTTGCAAGTTAATATACTTGGCTGCACTCATGGTATTATCTTCATTTACACTACCAAACGTAATCTTATCCGTTGAACTTGCCCCAAACATGGTGATCATACCCGGAACAAAGATATCGTCAACAGGGCCTAAATTATCGGTTTCACCCCATTCATAGCCCTGAATACCTTTACTGTTTTCACCATCTTGTAAATCAAGACTACCACCAGCATCAACAGTCAAAGTATAATTACGGCTGCCTAAAAAGAAGAAATCGCCACCACTTGTTGCATTACCAAAAGCAATCATTGGCACCATACCATTGCATTTGCCACGAACCATCTTTAAACTGGCATCTTTAGCAATGTGCAAAGTACCTTCAGAATAATAGGCCAAAGTAATTGGTGCATAGTGATCATAATCAGGATAAGTAGTTGTTGCATTTTGGATAGCAGACCATTTATAACGCAGCTCTTTATTGTTATCTTGCATGGTTGAAATATCGACTTTAGCACCATCTTTAATATCAAGATTACTTGCCATCATTGCTTGTGAGTGACCAGAACCCATCTTCATATTAACCTTGGCATTTTCACCAATATTAATATAAGATTTGCCATGATAATCACTGTAAAAGCCACGGACATCTTTAGTATCGGCGCCTTCTGGTAACTGTGCATCCCCGGTATTTACATTTACTGTTGAGTCTTGACCAATATTAACGCTATTAACAAAAGTTACTGCGTTATTGCCTGTATTACCCATAGCAGTATTAGTTTCATTAAGTAAGTTTAAGGTGGAACCTTTACCTGTGACTAACGTACTGGTATTAATATCATTCCCCAAAGCTTTAATAGTAGTTGTAGAATTATCGCCCAATTGAACAAAGCCTTTAGTTTTAACACCAACAACCGTTCCAATAACGTTTAACTTTGCTTGATTACCGGTAGTCACACTAGCAGTAGTGATTCCGCTATCTTTAGCGCGAATAGTTAAACTTGCACCCTCAGCTAATTTAACATTACCAGCATCTTGACTGGTAGTAATACCCGCAGATGGATAAATCTTGGTAGTAGAAAGTTCGCTACCATCGCCGCCTTGAATATTCAAACTAGCATTTTGACCAATAGTTACGCTTCCTGCAGTATTAATTGCTGTTTGAGCACTATTAGCATTAATAGATGTAGTTCCATCAGCAACATTAATGCTTTTGGCAATTACAGCTGTATCAACATTAGTGGTATTAATTCTGTTTTTGCCAGAAAAGGTTGTCTTGACATTGCTTGCACCAACACTAGTACCATCAAAAACAGCAGTTACATTATCAAAGTTTAAACTAGAACGATTCAAATCATCATCGGAAATAACTTTTCTTTGGATACCACTAGTCATTCCTGTTAGCGGCTTCATAAAGTAAATTGGACCATATGATTGATTTTGCGCCTTACTCTTGAGGATCATATCCTTAAAAGTAATATTCCAGGCATGATCGGCATCATAGTTTTGGTTAACCAAAGTAATGGTCCACTTATTCATATCAAGAGTGTGATTATTACCTTGAATTGTTACATCATGTGCAATTCCGACATATGGTGATGGTGAAATCAAGGGCACATCTACCTTATCTGGAGTTAATTCATATGGACTAAGCAAGTTAGCACCAGTTAATCCCGTTCCACCAGAGACCAATGCGTCCTGATCATCAGAAGCGGTAATGTCATTAGTCATATTAATAGTATTTACGTTCTCATCACACAATGCCTTAGTAAAGTCAGCAAAAGTAGCAACATCAGCAACCCCATCTTTTACTGCATAAAGTTGTTGGTTTAGAGTGTTAACCGGTGTTGCCTGTTGATTTGCGGCTGTTTTTGACTGATTAGCCGCTAAATCGAATGTTTGTGTTGCTGCTCCCTCATCTTCATTTTTATCTTGTGATTGATCATTATCCGAATTAACTGTATTAGTCTGTTCTGCAGTCTTTTGAGTATCTGTAGTATTAGATTGCAATACCACCTGCTTAGCTATTTCCTGATCATCATTAGTGCTGTTATTTTCCGTTGATGTGGCTTCTGAAGTCGGCGTTGTAGTCGACACACTATCAGCAGATGCACTAACCCCCATAAATGTAAAACCAATTAGAACTGAAGCAACCCCTACTGTTAGCTTCTTGATTGCAAAGCGCTGTTTCTTAGGCGCCTGTTTACGCAACTGTTCCTGCCAGTTATTCTGCGATAACATATTTAATTCCCCCTGTAATAGTTATTAATCAATAATAGTTAAAAAATCCCCTAATCTTAATTAACAATTTTAGTAATATCATCTATTACGATTTTTTCAAGTGATAAGTAGTAAGTAACTATTATAAACAACGTTATAATAAGCTAAATACATCGTTTATTTTAAATCCACATATGATTAACTCTTCATATTTCAACACACCTTAATTTAAAACAAATAGAGACCCAAAACTTGATTCTTTCAAGTTTGAGTCTCATTTGCGTGTATTATTCACTACTCCAATACACGTTTGAAATAGCAGCACCAAATTCAAACATGCTTGTTAATATTAGTTGCTATATTTTGTAAATTACTGTTTACATTTCCGGCTGCTGAAACGTTACTATTAGTTGTAGCATTAGTAACTTGTTCACCATTCCGTTTTTTCTAGTTAAAAACCAACATTCACCATTGATTCATCATTATGAATAAAGATAGCGCCACGGTTGCCGGGACGTGACTCCCAACCTTGAATTGGTTCACCATTGAAAAAGAGGCGTTTTGCTTCAATTTCGCCCATTACCGATTGATCAGTAAAAACTGTCACACTACTTAGGTCTGTTTCAAGGGGGTATCCTGTTCGCGGATCAAGCAAATGGTGATAACGGCGACCGTTTTTAATTAAAAAGCGCTCATAAATGCCTGATGTCACTGCTGAACATGCTGGCTCACGAACTGTTGCCAGGTTTTCACCCCGATGCAGCTGCGGGTCCTGGACACCAATAATCCACTGACCGTCATCACGACGCGGGGAGTTACCAACGAAAAGCAGGTTCCCGCCAAGGTCAATAATCCCTGCAGGCACCCCTGCTTCTTGCCAAAAGTCACGAATCCGATCGGCAATATAACCCTTCGCAATTCCGCCAAGGTCAAGTTCCATCCCTGGTTCTTCTAATAAAACAGTCCGTGTATCACGATTTAATAATACCTTATAAGGATCAATTAACTTCAATCGTTCCTTAATCTCCGCATCACTTGGGACCCGTGCACCTTCAAAGCCAATCTTCCATAGTTTAACTAATGGTCCAATTAAAGCATTAAAGCCAAAATTTTCTCGACTATATTTTACGGCTAATTCAATCAAGTCAAAGGTCGTTTGTGATACCATTTTAGGCATTTTGCCCGCACCATAATTCACCGACATTACCTCTGACTGGTCACGGTTAACCGTCAGCTGGTCTTCATAATGGTCGATTAAGTCCATTGATTTTTTTAATAACGAAAAATACTCGTTACCAAAAATCGTTAAATTTATCCGTGTTCCTAAGGCGTGATGAGTCATTACATGTCGCTGCGCCATCAATTCATTATTCATAATTAGTTTTCGGATGCACCTGTTGTGGCATCTGCCTCTTCATCATTAGCGTCTACGCTACCTGCATCGGATGCACCTGTTGTAGCATCTGATTCGTCAGCGCCATCAACTGGGGTGGCAGTAACCGCACTAGTGTTATCAGTGCTGTCGTTACTGTCATCGCTTGATTCAGAAGCGCCTGTTGATGCGTCTACACTATCTTCTTCAGTTTCATTATTACCAGCATCTTCATGCTTGGAAGCACCAGTGTTCCCATCAGTACTCCATGCGCCATTTTCAAAGAGATTAAGAATGTACTCAACACTGCCTGTAAATTCGATTGTACCGAGGTAATGACCATTGATATCACGAAGAGCATAATATTGAATCAATGAACGGTGACCATTCATCCACAATGGACGAGTAACAACATCCTTTTCACCATTCCGGAAGCTGTTAATAATCTTCATTACCGTAGGAACAGCCATTGGCGGGTGACATTCTTGAACTGTTTCGCCAAGAGAAGCTACGTTACGAACGTGTTCCCGGTTTGGCTTGTCAGAATACCATGCAAAGTGGTCAGTGCTATCAATCAGGTCGATCTCAAATGGAATCGTGCTAAAGATTTGTTGAACTTCCTTTAACGTTAACCGACCTGTTGGGAAGTTAATATATGCTTCACTAATCGTTGGTTGTTTAACGGACATCTCCAGTCCCTCCTCATTTACTTTTTCAAAAATTTGAATGTATTCCACAAAATGGGTAAAGCTTTCTTCAAGACTGTCCCGCATTTCAGGATCAATCAAACGGCCATCCTTAGAGAATGAATGACTAGCATTACCAATCAACACTTCATTTCCTGGTAATAGGTTAGTATCACAATCTGGGGAAATCAAAATTTGCCGCATCTGTACTTGTGACCTAGCAGAAGCTTGACGGCCGTACGATACCCCAACAACCATTGTCGGTTTATGAGATAAAACATTCGTCTTGTAAGAAAGCCATTCAACCACGCTCTTTAATGCTGCCGGAATTCCGTGGTCATATTCAGGAGTGGAGAAGATAATCCCGTCCGCTGTTTTGATCTTTTGCTTTAACTTCCAGACCTCTGTTTGTTCTGAAAGCGGCGTATCAACACTAAAAGGCGGCAATTGATTAATCTCGTAAATCTCAATATCAGCCATTTGGCGGAAATGTTTCTTCATATACTTAAGTAAAATTCGGTTATATGAGAACTTCGCATTTGTTCCAACTAGTGCAAGAATTTTCATTACTTATCCGCCTCCTTCTTTTCAGCAATCATGCGGTTAATCGCCTTAGCATAGTGCTTAAACTCACGCATACATTTTTCTAAGAAATGGATCGTCATTTCATTAGTAATATTACCATCTTCATCAATGATATTTGCAGCATCACTCATAAAGAATTCTTCATTTTGGAAAATATAAGCATTTACCCCTGGTGAGATTAAAATATCCCGCAATTGAACTTGTGAGCGAGATGAACCCTGCTCATGGGTAGATGCACCAATAATCATCACAGGTTTATCCTGCAATGGGTGAACTTCATATGAAAGCCATTCAACTAGACTCTTAAGCGCAGACGTAATTGAGTGGTTGTACTCGGGACTAGCAATAATAACAGCATCGGCACTTGCAACACGACGATCAATATCGGCAACAACCTCAGGGATCTTACCCTTGTAATCTTCATTAAACATTGGTACTTGACGAATATCAATCACATCAATATCATCATCACTAAAATGACGGGCCATAAATTCTAGCAACATCCGGTTATAAGAATGGTTAGCATTGGACCCGGCAATTGCAGCAATTTTCAAAAGTGTCACTTCCTTTAAGTTATTTATGCAACATTTCACATTGTTATTCTACTATATTTTACTCGATCAAAAAACATATTATTAGTAATATGCATGCTTAATTGACTATTTTCGTAATAATTGATTATAAACTACCTGCTATATCTGTATATTTATCCGGTAGTATTTGGAGATGTGCTAAAATATTAACCACATTGATTTATAAAGAACGGAGAAATAATATGACACAAACAAAACAACACGAACAGGATGTTGAAGTATGGGTTGGGAAACGTTTCCCGCTCACAATTCGTCGCCTTGGCGTTAATGGTCACGGAATCGGCTACTATAAGCATAAGGTCTGTTTTGTTCCCGGCGCCTTACCAAATGAAGTTGTCGTTGCCGAGGTTACCCGTGTTTTGCCACGATATCTCGAGGCTAAGATTCACCGAATTCGCAAAAAGAGCCGTTATCGGGTAACGCCACGAGACGAGTACGCTGACATTGCTGGTGGTTTTGAACTTGAAAATCTTGCTTACCAGCAACAATTAAAGTTTAAACGGCAAGTTATCTTAGATAGTCTAGAAAAGTTTCAGCCATATGGCTACCGCAATTATGACGTCCGGCCAACAATCGCTGCCCCAGAACAATACGGTTACCGTAACAAGGCCCAATTTCAAGTCCGAATGGTCAATGGCAAAGTAGCTGCTGGTCTCTATCAGCCAAACAGCCATACTCTTGTCGATATGGAAACTTGCGCTGTTCAAATGCCCCGAACCATGGAAACGGTCCGGGCGGTCGTCAAGATGATTGAAGACCTGCAGATCCCCGTCTATGATGAAAAACATAATAGCGGGATTATCAAAACCCTTGCCGTCCGTGAATCATGGTCGACTGGTGAAGTCCAATTAACTTTCATTACCAATTCAGCCAAGCTTCCCCATAAGCGCGATTTGCTCGAACGCATCGAAAAAGAGCTGCCAGCGGTTGTGTCAGTAATGCAGAATGTTAATCCAGGCGATACGCCACTAGTTTGGGGCGAGAAGATGATCCACCTCGCAGGAAAAGATTCAATCCTTGAAAGTCTGATGGGTCTTGATTTTAAATTATCAGCCCGTTCATTCCTGCAATTAAATCCTGAACAAACAGAGGTACTCTATGAAGAAGCTTCTAAAGCACTAGAACTGGATAAGGACGACACATTAATCGATGCCTATGCCGGAATCGGAACAATCGGTCTTTCCCTTGCCTCACGCGTAAAAGCCGTTCGCGGAATGGAAATTATTCCCGAAGCGGTCGCTGATGCAAATGAAAACGCCAAGCTAAACAACATCACAAATGCTAAATATGAAGTTGGCAAGGCGGAAGAAGCTCTCCCACGGTGGCAAAAAGAGGGCCTTAACTTCGATGCTCTTGTTGTTGACCCGCCGCGGACAGGGTTAGACGACCAGTTAATTAAGCAGATCTTAAAAGTTAAGCCACGCAAATTTGCCTATGTCTCATGCGGAATGGGTTCACTTGCCCGTAACCTGCGCCGGCTTACCAGTGTATACCACGTCGACTATATCCAGCCAATTGATATGATGCCACAAACAGCCCGTTGCGAAGCCGTTGTGAAGTTATCATTACGAAAATAGAATAATCCTTTTACAATGAGCGGGAAAAATTATCTCTCCACTGAGGTAGACTTTTCCCGCTCATTTTTATTTTTTAAGGTATTCATTAATATTGTGCGCAGCGTTTCGTCCAGAATAGAATGCATAACCAACACAGGTTCCCGGCATATTGGGGCCATATGTATCACCAACTAACCCTGATGCATCATTTCCAGCCGCATAAAGCCCTTTAATCGGCAGATAGTTATTATCTAGAACTTCATTAGCTGGGCTAACTTTCAAGCCACCCATCGTACAAAAAGCACCAACATTTAGTTTAAATCCGTAAAATGGACCAGTTGTTACTTTCTGCAGATATTGCGGATCTTTACCAAAGTCATCATCTATTCCTTTGTCAGCAAAATCATTATAACGAATAATTGTTGCTTGTAATTTATCTTCGGGCACACCCATTTGTCTTGCTAAATCAGAAATTGTGTCCGCCTTAAAGATAAATGACTTTTTAGCTGTAACTGCTTGATCTAATTCTTCTTGTAATTTATCCATCTTCTGACCGCGGCGAACATAAATTCCTAGGCCCATAAAGTTTCCCTTGTTGATCATTCGGTCAATTACCGCTTGATCTAGAATACTAAACACATTAGATTGCGTGTACAATGCGTTACCTGCCAGTGAGAAATTATAGACAACTTCCTCATTAACAAAACGTTCACCATTTTCGTTTACCCACAGTAAAGGCTGTTGTCCAGCTGCTGTATTCATTTGTGACGGCATCATTTTGTATGAAGGCTCGTCTTCATCTTTTAAATAACCGCCAAATAGCATTGCCATCCCGAGGCCATTTTTCTGCGCGCCAATATGCCAGGCCATCTCTAAGCCGTCCCCGGTTCCTTTTCCTGAACTTACTGGTACTAACCGCCGTACATCGTAGCTGGTTTCCTCTTTAATTAAGCGTGGATTATTCAAGTAGCCACCAGTTGCTAATACTACAGTCCGTGTTTCTACTTTATAACGTTCTTTAGTCTTGTTATCTTTAATTGTTACTTCAAATGTACCATCGCTCTTCTTTACTAAATTAACAGCACGAGCAAGCGTTAATACTTCACCGCCATTTTGCTTAAATTTCGGCTGAAGGGCATCATGAATTACCCCAAATCCCATTCCTTTGTAAATATGCCAAGTTGCTTCTCCAGCGCCCATTGCTTGAACGCCTTCATATTCAACTCCTTGGTCATGCAGCCACTGGACATTTTCTGCACTACTATTGATATAGTTACGCCAAATACGGGAATCTGCTTTATATTTTGAATAATTCACTTCTTCACTAAGTACATCTGTTGCCTTAATTTTAATCCCCTTTTCCTTTTGCAAATAGGAATTAATTGCAAAAAGCCCTTCTGTGTAGTTCGTGCTTCCGCCAGTTGTTCTTCCTTTCTCTAATAAAAGAACTGAATGTCCGTCCTGAACCGCGGTTAATCCAGCAGCCATCCCTGCAGCTCCAGAACCAACGACAATAACATCATAGTATCTATGCTTATTTCTCATTATTTTCACCCTTTGTATTTTTCTATATTTTTATTATAAAATCTTTGTGAAAATGTTAATATGAGCAATATAGTTGATAGCCGCAATAATTTTTCGGGTAGGAGGATTCAATCGTGGAAATTGAACAACTTGAAAACTTCTTAGCTGTTTCTCAGTTAGGCAGTTTTCAAAAAGTAGCAGAGCAGAAATTTATCTCACAGCGAACTGTTTCAAAACAAATGACAAATCTTGAAAATGAACTTGGTGTCAAGCTTTTCTTTCGTGGCAGTAATAAGATTTTGCTAACACAAGCCGGTACTTATTTCGCTCAACGGGCTAATGAACTTATTAACCAATTAAACGATAGTATTGGCAAGTTACATGCCATTACAAATAGCAACTTACAGCACCTCCGTCTTGGTTATTTTTCACCATTTGAAGGGCGTCTGCTTGTAACCCACCTAAAAAAATATCAAGCGTTAGCAAAGCATAAGCCTATTAATTTTCATGTGACTGAGGGCAGTGTTGAACATTTATTTGCAGATGTTACATTAGGAAACCTTGATTGTGCCTACATCCTTGATTACGGAACTCATGATCATCTTCTCAATTCTGAATTAAATAACACTATCCTTACAGAAGGTGAAATGGTTCTTGGAATTAGTAAGGACCATCCATTGGCTGCTAAAAAAGAATTATCTGCCACCGATCTTACAGGCCAAACTATCCTCTACTATAGCAATGAGAGTTCAACATATCTTCAATCCGCCTTCTTAGCTACCCTTCCGCAAAATCATCATTATAACGTTCAACGAGTTGGCACAATCGAACAAATGCAGACACTAGTTGCTTTAGGGCAAGCCATTGCTTTTTATCCTCAAAGCCTCCCAGTCTTTCCAAATGAATGGATTGTTTTTCGCCGCCTTCACTCCACAGCCAGTGGCGCCTCCCAAAGATACTCAATCCGCCTAATTTATCGACCAGATAACAATATTAACGGTCTCAAATACTTTCGCCAATTTTTGAACAATACTATAAATCATCGCTAAACCATTATTGAAAACGTTTACATTTAAGAGCGAGTTCTCTATAATAGACTTAATAATATAAGTAAAAGGGGCCCGCTTATGAAGCCAACAATTAAAGACATTGCTCAACGGGCCAACGTTTCAACGGCCACCGTTTCCCGTGTTTTAGCAAAAAAGGAAAAATCTTACCGGCCTGAAACCGCGGCTAAAATTGAAGCAATTGCGAAAGAATTAGGATATAAGAAAAATATTGCCGCTGCCGAATTGGCTGCACATAGCAGTAAGCTGATTGCGGTTATTTTAAATAATACGCAAACAAATTTCTCAAACGATATTATTGCGGCTATCCAAGCCGAAACAGATAAAGCCGGCTATCAAATGTTCATTCTTTATGCCGGCAACCATGACTCACGGCTTCTCAACCAAGCGATTAGCGTTGCCCTCGAACGTCACGTTGCCGGAATCCTGCTGGTTGCAACGTCGCTTGATGAACAGGCTGCAATGACTTTGCGGGAAACCAGCACTCCTTGTAGACTAGTTTCTGTTTACGATGAAAATGACCCTAAATATACCGGCTTTAAATTTATTAGTTCAGACAATGAAAAAATTGGTTACCTCGCCACTAATTATCTAATCGATCACGGTCACCAACGGATCGGTCTTGCGGGAATTGACCGTTCTTCAACTGGGGAACAGCGTCTGCGCGGTTACCAGCAAGCCATGTGTGAACACGGTTTAGCGCCGCACCGCGATTGGGTGGTATATGGTGATTATAGTTTTGGTCCGCAGCAAAATATCCTAAAGGGATTAGCAAGCAAAAAACTTGATGCAATTATCACCGCCAGTGACATGGTTGCGGTTGGTTTAATCAAAGAAGCCCGCTTGCTTAATATCAGGATTCCGGAAGATTTGTCGCTTGTTAGTATTGACGGAACATTCTTATGTGATATTACTATTCCTACTATTACCAGCGTTACTCAGGATTTCTATCAAATGGGAGTACTGGCAGTTAGAAGCTTATTAAAGAATCAAGATTCGCAGTTCGTACCTGTCCATATTACGGCTCGCAACAGCATAAGGCTTCTGGCTGAAAAACCTTCACTACAAAATTAATTTTTATCTGCTTCCTTCGTTAGTTTGAACGATTGGAAGTTTTTTTATTTATCTTTTGCAAACGGTTGCACAAAAATAAATAGTCTGCTATATTATTCGTGTAAGAGCTTACACAAGCTCCAATTGCAATTATTTTATATTTTTTCGTTAGGAGTTGTTTATTATGAGTCAGGATGAGTCTACTGTACTTAACCAAGACCAAAAAGCTTCGACGAGTGGATTACCAATTTTACCAAAGAGTACCATTTGGATGATTAACTTTGGTTTCCTTGGTGTTCAAATCGCCTTTACGTTACAAGGTTCGCAAATGAGCCGTATCTTCCAAACGATCGGTGCTAATCCAAATAATTTGGGGTGGTTCTTCTTGCTACCACCGCTTGCAGGATTAATTGTTCAGCCAATTATCGGTTATTACTCTGACCGGACATGGGCACCAAAGCTTGGTGGCCGTCGTCTTCCTTACTTGTTAATTGGGATGATCATTGCCGTGATTGTAATGATTTTGCTTCCTAATTCCGGAAGTTTTGGTTTCGGCTACGGTTCATTAGCTGCCCTTTGGTTTGGTGCGATTACCGTTGCCTTCCTTGACCTGTCATCAAATATGGCAATGCAGCCATTTAAGATGATGGTTGGTGATATGGTTAACGATGACCAAAAGAGTTACGCATACGGGATTCAAAGTTTAATCTGTAATACTGGTGCCGTACTAGCCGCCATCTTCCCATTCCTCTTAACCTGGTGGGGTGTTCCAAATACTGCTAAAAAGGGTGTTGTCCCTCAATCAGTTGTAGTTTCATTCTACGTTGGTGCAGTTATTTTAGTTATTACCTGTCTCTTTACTATCTTCCGTGTTCATGAATATGATCCGGCAACTTATGCTCGTTATCATGGTATTTCTGAGGAAGACAATAAAAAGGGCGGCAACTGGGTTACTCTCCTAAAGCACGCTCCACGAGTATTCTGGAATGTTGCATTAGTTCAATTCTTCTGCTGGTTCTCATTCCAATACCTTTCAACTTACGCTGTCGGTGCAATTGCCAAGAACGTATGGGTAACAACTGATGCTTCATCAGCTGCTTATCAAGCCGCCGGTAACTGGTATGGTGTTATGACTGCTGTTCAATCAGTTGCCGCTGTTGTTTGGTCATATGTTTTAGCTAAGGTTCCTAACAACCACCATAAAGCAGGTTACTCCATTAGTTTGTTGCTTGGTGCAATTGGATACACATCAATCTTCTTTATTCATTCACAAAATGCCCTTATCTTCTCATTTATCTTAATCGGAATCGCATGGGCATCAATGAATACCTACCCATTAACTATGGTCACAAATGCCTTATCTGGTAAGCATATGGGTACCTACCTCGGACTATTCAACGGTTCGATCTGTGTACCACAAATGGTTGCTTCACTTCTTAGTTTTGGCCTTTTCCCACTACTAGGCAGTTCACAAGTTAACATGATGCTCATCACAGGTATTTCTGCCCTCTTGGGTGCAATCGCAGTTCTCTTTATTAAAGAAACTTATGCTGAATAATTTAATGTCAAAAGGCTGGAAAAAATTTTGTTTTTTCCAGCCTTTTATCTGCTATAATGTTAACAAGCATTTATGCATATAAAATGTTTAAATATTTGATATTTTGAATAAACATGCAGTATATGCTTGACAAAAGAATAATTTTACAGTAACTTAGTATCAATCATTATCCTTTAATTTGGTCCCGTGAGACTAACAAGGTCAGCGTTGAATTACTAACATTGAAATATACATAATATATTCAATTTTTTGTATACGCTTAGCCTATTTTTCAAATGGATTAAGCGTTTTTTTATTAAACTTTTTTTCAACGCGGCTAGTTTTTGTGATCAGTGGAAGGGTTTTTCAGGAAAGGATGAAACTCATGAAACGATATTTAATTCTAGAAGATGGTACTGTTTATACTGGTGAAGCCTTTGGTAGCACCATGTTTTCCCCTGGTGAAGTTGTCTTTACTACCGGAATGGTCGGTTACCAAGAGGCAATTACTGACCAGTCATTCGCTAATCAAATCTTAGTCTTTACTAATCCGCTCATTGGTAATTACGGCATTAATAGTGAAGATAATGAAACCCTGCACCCCCAGATCAAAGGTGTTATTTGTCACCAAATTGCCCGTGTGCCAAGCAATTGGAAGATGACTGAATCATTACCAGCCTTTCTTGAAAAAAACAACATTCCCGGCTTATCCGGAATCGATACCCGTGAACTAGTCCGTAAACTGCGTCAGTATGGAACCCTGCGTGGAATAATGACTGACACCTTAGCCAACACTGAAAAAACCGTCGCTCTTCTCCAAAATTCAACACCAACCAAGGGCATCATTAGCAAGGTATCAACCAAAGAAGCCTACGCTAACCCTGGTCTTAAACGTAATATTATCGTTATTGACTTTGGAATGAAGAATAGTATCCTTCGTGAGCTGAACAAACGTAACTGCAACGTCACCGTACTCCCATACAATGCCACTGCTAGCGAGGTAATGAACCTCAATCCTGATGGTGTTTTACTTTCAAATGGTCCTGGCGACCCAACCGAAATGGAATCTGCGGCCGAAATGGTTGCTGAAATTGAACAACATATTCCTATTTTCGGCATTTGCATGGGCCACCAGATTTTTGCACTCGCTAATGGTGCTCAAACATACAAAATGAAATTTGGTCACCGTGGTTTCAACCACCCTGTTTGCGACCTCCACACCGGCAAGATTGCTTTTACCTCGCAAAACCACGGTTATGCAGTCGATCCAGCGTCAATTGCCAACACAGACCTTAAGATAACCCACACTGAAATCAATGATGGAACAGTTGAGGGGCTTGAACATATTAAATATCCCGCATTCTCAGTTCAATTCCACCCTGATGCGGCACCGGGACCGCATGACGCTGACGCTTTGTTCGATAAATTCATGAAATTAATTGACAGCCACAAGGAGGTTCCTGCATATGCCTAAACGTACTGATATTCATAAGATTCTGGTCATTGGTTCTGGTCCCATTATCATCGGTCAAGCAGCCGAATTTGACTATTCAGGCACCCAGGCTTGTCTTGCATTACGTGAAGAAGGTTATGAGACGATCCTTGTAAACTCTAACCCTGCTACCATTATGACCGATACTGAAATTGCTGATCACGTTTATATTGAGCCATTAACTGTTGACTCAGTATCCCGAATTATTCGCCAAGAATACCCCGACGCTATTTTGCCAACACTTGGTGGTCAGATCGGTTTAAACCTCGCCGTTGCCCTTTCAAAAACAGGGATTCTTGATGAACTAGGGATTGAATTGCTTGGAACGAAGCTTGAATCGATTGACGAAGCAGAAGATCGGGAAAAGTTTAAGGAATTGATGGAAGACCTTGGGGAACCGGTTCCAGCCTCCCAAACGGTCAATTCAATCGATGAAGCACTTACCTTTGCTCACCAGATTGGCTATCCGGTAATTGTACGACCAGCCTTTACCATGGGCGGAACTGGCGGCGGTATTTGTCATGACGATACTGAAATGAATTCTATCGCTAAGAACGGTCTTGAGCTATCGCCAACTACCCAGTGTTTAATTGAAAAATCGATTGCTGGTTATAAGGAAATCGAATTTGAAGTTATGCGGGATGCCGCCGATAACGTAATGGTGGTTTGTTGTATGGAAAACTTTGACCCTGTTGGCATTCATACCGGTGATTCAATTGTTTTCGCTCCGAACCAAACCCTGACCGACCGTGAATATCAGATGTTGCGGGATTGCGCATTAAAACTTATTCGCGCGCTTAAAATCGAAGGAGGCTGTAATGTTCAGCTGGCTCTGGACCCCCATAGTTATCATTATGATGTCATTGAAGTAAATCCCCGGGTATCCCGATCTTCAGCCCTCGCTTCAAAAGCTACCGGTTACCCAATTGCCAAGATGGCCGCAAAAATCGCGGTAGGGTTAACGCTTGATGAAATTAAGAATCCCGTTACCAAAACAACTTATGCTGAATTTGAACCAGCCCTCGATTACGTCGTCTGCAAGATCCCCCGTTGGCCCTTTGATAAATTCACCCAGGCAGATCGGCACCTTGGCAGTCAAATGAAAGCCACTGGTGAAGTAATGGCAATTGGTCGAACTGCTGAAGAAGCCCTGCACAAGGCTATCCGTTCTCTTGAAATCGACGAAAAAGATTTATTCTCACCTCTTGCGCACGGGGCAACTGCAGCTGAACTAAAGGATAAGCTTATCCACCCTCAAGACGACCGCCTTTTCTGCCTTGCTGAAGCCTTTCGCCGCGGCTACTCTCTTTCTCAGGTTCACGACCTCACTAAAATTTCCGTTTACTTTCTTGATATCGTCAAGCACCTCGTTGAATTAGAGGGGGAACTCAGTGACAATCCTTTTGACCCCGAGACGTTAACAACTGCTAAAAAGTACGGTTTTAGTGACCAGACCATTGCCAACCTATGGAAAACTACTTCCGCAAAAATTCGGGCTTTCCGTAAGCAAAACGAAATCATCCCTGTTTATAAAATGATTGATACCTGTGCCGCAGAGTTTGCATCTTCAACACCTTACTTCTATAGCTCATATGACCACGAAAGCGAAAGTCAACGAACCAAACAGCCATCTATTCTGGTCATTGGCTCTGGTCCCATTCGAATTGGTCAAGGGGTTGAGTTTGATTACGCTACCGTCCATTGTGTTAGAGCAATTCAACGTGCTGGCTATAAGGCAATCGTTATTAACTCCAACCCTGAAACAGTCTCAACTGATTTTTCAATCTCTGACAAGCTGTATTTTGAACCGTTAACGCTTGAAGACGTCCTTAACGTAATCGACTTAGAGCATCCTCAGGGCGTAATCGTTCAGTTTGGCGGGCAGACTGCCATTAATTTAGCTGCTGATTTGGCCGCTAACGGGGTTAAAATCTTGGGGACAACAGTCAAGGACCTTGATGCTGCAGAAGATCGGGAAGTGTTTGATAAAGTTATCAATGACCTTAAATTAAAGCAGCCAATCGGCTTAACAGCTACTAATCATGCGGACGTGATTAAGGCAGCAACAAAAATCGGCTACCCGGTACTTGTCCGTCCTAGCTATGTCCTTGGCGGTAAAGCAATGGAAATTGTCTACAACCAAGATGAATTGCAGCAGTACCTTCAACAAAACGCGACAGTCACCGCTGACCACCCAATCTTAATTGATGCTTATCTTGATGGCCGTGAGTGTGAAGTTGACGCAATTTGTGATGGTCAAGACGTCCTTCTTCCCGGTATTATGGAACACATTGAGCACGCTGGAGTCCACTCTGGCGATTCAATGGCTGTTTACCCTCCGCAGCATTTTGACAATGATATTAAACAGCAAATTGTCAATGCAACTAAAAAATTAGCGGTCGCCCTCAAATGCGTGGGAATCATGAATATTCAATTCATTATTCATAATCATGAGGTTTATATCCTAGAAGTGAACCCTCGAGCAAGTCGGACAGTCCCATTCCTCAGTAAAATTACGGGAATTGAAATGGCCCAGGTAGCAACAAAAGTTATTCTGGGACAATCACTTGCAGATCAGGGATTTACAAACGGTCTCTATCCTGAACCGC
Source organism: Limosilactobacillus albertensis (assembly GCF_014145555.1). Lineage (NCBI taxonomy): Bacteria > Bacillati > Bacillota > Bacilli > Lactobacillales > Lactobacillaceae > Limosilactobacillus > Limosilactobacillus albertensis. The sequence goes on along the minus strand of NZ_JACIVD010000078.1, from coordinate 13,543 downwards.
AAACTGTCCATGTTAAAGCACCAGTCTTTAGTTTTAATAAATTAGCAGGGGTTGATTCCTTCCTTGGCCCAGAAATGAAATCGACCGGAGAAGTTATGGGTAGCGATCAGACTTTTGCGAAAGCATTACGCAAGGCATTTGTTGGCGCCCATGTTCAATTGCCAAATTACGGTAAAGTATTACTGACAATCGAACACAGTAACGAGGACAAAATTTTGCCGATTGCAACCCGTCTTAGAAAAATCGGCTGGCAGATTATTACAACTGGCGAAACTGCTGATTTTCTGGAAAATAACAATGTTCATATTATGAGGGTGGTCCAAGGAACAGATAAAATCAAACAGTTGCTTAAAGACGGCAAAATCGACCTTGTAATTAACACAATGCAACATGACTATGAACAGGATTCAGCTGGGTTCAAGATTCGCCAAGATACAATCGCCCAAAACGTGCCATTAATGACCTCGCTTGATACTGTTCGCGCCCTGCTCAGCATGAAAGAAAGCCAAGCACTTGAAACGATAACAATTGAATAGGCTGGGCCTTGTTAACTAACCATGGTAAAAGTATAACCATTCTGCATAGCCAACCCCTGATAATAGGCATTTAACATTTCGCCTTCTCACTACTAAAATCTAATTATGATATTGTTTTAGGAGGCTTATTAACTTGAATCGTCAAAATCAGTTGGGACACATTAGACATACGCTTCAATCTCGTCACCTTTCCATGATTGCCCTCGGCGGAACCATTGGAACCGGCTTATTCATTGCTAGTGGTTCAGCAATTACAACTGCTGGTCCTGGCGGCAGCTTAGTCGCATACTTCATCATGGGGTTGATGGTTTTCTTCCTAATGACGAGTCTCGCGGAAATGGCTACTTACAACCTGCGCAGTGGCTCCTTTGCAGAATACGCAACCCATTATGTTGATCCCGCGCTCGGCTTTGCGATGGGCTGGAATTATTGGTTCGGGGGCGCAATTACGATTGCTGTTGAGCTATCAACCGTTGGGATCGTCATGAATTTTTGGTTTCCCCACATTGCAGCGTGGATTTTTAGCCTGCTCGCCTTTGTTATTATTTTTACTATTAATTACTTTTCCGTCCGGGCATATGGTGAAGCGGAATTTTGGCTCTCCTTATTAAAAGTTGCCGCTGTAATTATTTTTCTTATCGTCGGAATCGGCATAATTCTTGGACTAGTCGGCAACCATCCGGCCATTGGCTTTAAGAATTTTACCTATAAACAAGCCCCTTTCGTTAACGGTATTCCAGGAATCATTAGTGCTTTCGTTGTTTCCGGGTTTTCGTTTCAGGGGACTGAAATGGTCGGAATCGCTGCTGGTGAATCGGCTGACCCAAAGCACAGCATCCCAAAGGCAATTCACGCAACATTCTGGCGGATCTTATTATTTTATATTTTGACAATCTCAGTCATTGCCTGCATTCTTCCCTACACCGATAAACGGCTGCTTAGCTCCAATGTCCAAGATATCATTACCAGTCCATTTACCCTGATTTTTCAATATGCTGGTCTGCGTTATGCCGCTGGAATCATGAACTTTGTAATCTTAATCGCAGTAGTTTCGTCAGCCAACTCTTGGCTATATGCTATTTCACGTATCCTCTTCTCACAATCAATGGAGGGGTTCTTATGGAAAGGGTTCAAGGACGTTAACCGGCGCGGAGTTCCAATCATCAGTTTCCTTGCCATGTCTGTCCTAAGTTTAGCTCTCTGGGGACTACAATTCATCGGCCCAAACGTTTATAACTACTTAATTAGTGCCACTAGTTTAGCTGGTTTCATGGAGTGGTTGGGAATTGCAATCGCTCATTATCGTTTTCGGCGCGGATTCCTTAAACAGGGCCACCACCTTAATGAACTCACATACCATGCCGCCCTTTTCCCGTTTGGCCCAATCTTTGCTTTCGTCTTATGCATCATTGTCATTGCTGGGCAAAACATTAATGCCTTCATCAAACTTGACTGGTCAAATATCCTTATTACTTACATGAGCGTACCCCTCTTTGTTGGCTTTTATCTCTACTATAAGATTCGTCATCATACCCACCTTATCCCTCTCGATAAAATCAAATTAAAGTAAAAGAGGTTGTGACATAAGTCCTATTACTTAGATAAAACACGAACAGCGCAGTACACAAATGAGCTCCAGTGTTCGGTAAGATCCGAACTCTGGAGCTCTATTTGTGCTTGCGGGGGCGTGAAGACGAAGTCATAAATGACTTCTGTCACGCTCCCTTTTTTACAGATATTTATGTTTTATAAAGGAGAAATTCATCTTAGTATCCTATGCTTCTTTAACCGTAACCCCCTCATGGATCGTTTGGACAGCCAATGCCCCGATAAGAAGGGAAATCCCGCCAAGCAAAAGCATCATTGGTTGATTGTGACCAACAAGCGGGAAGAGGAAGAAACTGCATAGCGATGCAATAATTTGTGGCACACAGATTCCGACATTAAAGAGTCCCAGGTATGCCCCTTCGTTTTTACCATTGAGAGATGAAGTAAGAAGGGTAAACGGAATGGTATTAATACTAAAGTTACCAATTCCAAACATAATCATCGCAATAATTGAAGTCGTCTTAGTTGTTACAAAAGTCATCCAGATTAAACCTAAGCCACCAACAATCATTCCAAATGTGTACCATTTCTTCCGTGAACCGGCCTTAGCGTGGGCATAAATCAAGCCCCATACAATACCGGCAATACTATAAACAGCCGTTAAGATCCCGTACCAGTTACCAGCGGCTTGATAGCCAGCAGAAGTTACATCAGAAGTGTGCCAAATATTACGAGCACAAGTTCCGGTAGTATATGTCCAAACATACATGATTGCAAACCAGCTAAATAGCTGAACAAGGTTAATTTCCCAGAAAGCCCGTGGTGCGGTTTTAACTAACTTCCAAAGACTAACTGATTTGTTTTGCTCAGTCGGATCAATGTGGTGGTACTTTGCATATGTTTCTGGATCATATTCCTTAACATTAAAGACGGTCCACAAACCGGTAATAAGCAAAACGGCCGCTGCACAAAGGTATGACCAGATAACGGTATTAGGAACAACACCCTTTTTGGCAGTATTTGACATTCCAAACATCGTAAAGATAAATGGCAAGATCGTAGCTAAGATTCCGCCACCATTAGAAAAGACTTGCTGCCAGGACCAGGCAAAGTTTTTTTGCTTATTATTAACCATGTCACCAACAATCATCCGTGATGGCTGCATACAAATATTACTAAATAAGTCCATCAAACATACCGCCGTAGCAGCATAAATCATCGCAGCCATTGAACCATATCCAAAGCCAAGCGAGCCAGAGAATGGCAACATAATTAAAACTAACGCCGCAATTGGGGTTCCAAATAACAGGTATGGCAACCGCCGACCAAAACGGTTCCATGTTCGGTCTGACATCTTCCCCATAATTGGTTGAACAATCATCCCCATTAATGGCGGAAAAATGAAGAAGAAACCAAGATTATTAGGATTGGCACCAATCGTCTGACAAATACGGCTCATTTGCGAGCTTTGCAGTGAGAACGCCATGTTAATTCCAAGAAAGGCAAACGTAATTGCAAACAATTCTTTCTTGGGTAAATCAGGCATTCCCGTATCAAGATCAATCTGTTTCGTTTCTACTTTTTGTTCCGAATTTGAAAGTGACTTATCCATAATCGTTCATCCCCACTCTAATATTGATAAACCTTAGCTTCATATGGACGGATGGTGTCATTTTGGTCATCCTCGTAATTACTAATCAGCAATTTCGCATCAGCCGGTACATCATAATGGCGATTTACAGTCTCATCAGTATAATTCAAGATTACTAATAAGGTCGTATCATCGTCTTGCCGTGTATATGCAAAGATTTGTTCATCATCGTCATTGCCAGGAACCAATGCATATTTTCCATTAGTAATTACCGGCATTGTGTGGCGCAACTCAATCAGCTTTTGGTAGTAGTAGAAGATTGAATTTTTATCTGCCAAGGCATTCTTGACGTTAATCTGCTTATAGTTAGGGTTAACCTTCTCCCATGGCGTATGATCCGAAAATCCAGCATACTCGCTATCATCCCATTGCATTGGTGTCCGGGCATTATCACGTGAATGAATAGCAATGTATTTCATCATTGTCTTACCATCAAGCAAATGCTGGTCATCAACCAGTTGGTGATAAGCATTGATTGATTCAAGGTCAACGTAATCTTCAAGCTTTGGGAAGTAGGCATTGGTCATTCCAATTTCTTCCCCTTCATAAATGTACGGTGTTCCTTGCATCATGTGGGTCATCGTCGCTAACATCTTGGCTGATTTGACACGATAATCTTCTGTTTGGTCATTACCAAAACGGGACACAACCCGTGGCTGATCATGATTATTCCAATAAAGCGAGTTCCAAGCCTTACCATAAAGCTTTTCTTGCCACTTCGTTAAGTTTGCCCGCAAATCCTTAAGACTGGTTTTACGGTCATCCCACTTGCCAAGAGCTGGATTAGGATTACTATCAAGACCCATGTGCTCAAACTGGAAAATCATGTTTAACTCTTTATTATCGAGACTGGCATATTTTTCAGCATCTTTTGGCGTAGCTCCCGGTGTTTCACCGACCGTTACCATCTTGTGTTTACTCATGACGTTCTTATTCATTTCTTGCAAGAATTCATGAATCCGGTGACCGTTTGATACGAGCGGTTCAACATTGGCGTATTTCTCATCACCGCTCTTCTTAGCATCTGGCAGTCCATCCGGTTTGGAAATCAGGTTAATAACATCCATACGGAAACCATCAACCCCTTTGGCAGCCCACCAATTCATCATGTCATAGACAGAGTGGCGAACTTGTGGATTTTCCCAGTTAAGGTCTGGTTGTTCAGGAGCAAAAAGGTGGAGATAGTATTGACCAGATTCGTCATCATATTTCCAAGCAGCACCTGAGAAGTATGATCCCCAATTATTTGGCTCTTTGCCGTCTTTACCGTCACGCCAGATATAATAATCACGATATGGGTTATCCTTCCCTTTTCGTGACTCCTTAAACCAGTTATGTTGATCAGAAGTATGGTTAACAACCAAATCCATGACCAGTTTCATTCCTCGTTCATGAATTCCATCGATCAATTCTTGAAAATCATCCATGTTACCAAGTGTCGGATTGATTGCCTCATAGTTGCTAATGTCATAACCATTATCAACCTGTGGCGACTCATAAATCGGATTTAACCAAATAACATCGGCACCAAGTTTCTTAATATAGTCAAGACGGTCAATAATTCCGCGAAGGTCGCCGACACCATCATGATTAGTATCTTGGAAGCTTTTGGGGTAGATTTGATAAACAACTGATTTATTCCACCAATGATTATTTTCCATAAAATAAAACCTCTCTCCATAAAATTACGTGATTTTTGCTTTTAATCATTAATGTAAACGTTTACTTGAGCTCAATTAAATATTAACACCTATATTTTTAATTGCAAGAGTTTTATGTAAACGATTACATTTTAAGTAAAATAAAAAAGGCTGAAAAGCGTATTTTCAACCTCTTACTTAGAAATTTAAAATCTTCGTAAATGACGTAGCGAGTGATTTAACCGACCATTATTCTGGAACCGGCCATGCCGACGTGGCGGCCGCCGTCCAGGCATCGGTAGCGGAGCAGTTGAAGTCTCCTCTTGCGTTTCTTCAACTTGTTGTTCCGCAGTCACAATTTCTTCTAACGCTGGTTCAGTCGATTGTGCCGCAGTAGGCTGTTCACTAGTTCTTGCTGTTAGTGAATCAGGTTCCGCCGAGGCAGGAGAATCAGCTTCACTTGATACTGTTTCTTGTTCAGGGGCACTCAATGCGATTGATAATTCATCGCCTCCTACAGTATCTTGCATAACTACTGGCTGCGCACTTTCACTATCTTCCGTTGAATCTTCAATTTCTTTATCGGAACTCATTGCTGAATCAGTAAAAGAGACAATATAAGCAGATGAATCCGCAGTGGTTTCTTCTTGCTCACTCATCGCCATCGATTCAGCAGGCTCACTCTCCATTGGCATATCGTCCGTCGTCATTTCATCTTCAGCATCGTGATCTTGCACTTCACTGTCTGTCGGCATTTCCTCACTTGCCATACCACTAATAGTGTCATCCAAGTCCTGCGAAATCGCTGCATCGTGATTTTCTGCTGTTTCAATTTCTGATGATTCCTCTACGACATCTTCTTCTACAGATGGTTCGTCCATTGCCGGCTCTGTGTTAGTATCTGTTTCATCTAAATCAACCGGAATATCAATATTCTGTTCTTCCATCGCAACAACTTCTGGTGATTCACGTGGAACATTTGTTGCGAGCTCATCCATTTCTGCATCCGCTGACATATCATTGGCAACTGAATCAGCAGTTTTAACACCTGCTTTAGGAACCGCATGACCAGTTGCCTGCATTGGTATTCCATCCGCCATTGCCGCCGTTGAGTTACTCATGTAAACATTTTGCTGGTCAACGCCAAATAAACGCGCGCGTAACCGGACTGCACCATTAAGTTCATCATTATACTGCCCAATTACCTTGATAATGTAAGAATCGTTAGTATTGTCAGCCGCAAAATTCAAGCGCATCTTATTGTCGGCAAATGACATCGTAAGTGGCGTTTCTACAAGGTGGTCGCCTTCAACAACAGGGAAGCGGTTCGTAATTTCCCGTAGCCGTTGAAGGTTTACCCCATACGATTGCGGCAGCTTTAAGTCACGAGAATTGCGATAAATTTCAATCCGCATTGTCGATGGTTTAACAATGGCATTTGATAAATCTTCAACAAGGTCGCTAGTGTTAAAAATAATATAAGCATGATTAAGATCTTTTTGGGCAGGATTTACATAGATTAAATCGGTAAAAATGTGCTGATCCTGATCGAATTGCATCATTCGACTAGAAATTCCCAAGAACATATCATTATCAAGGTCAGGATAATCAACATCAATCGTAAAATCTTTACGATAATCATCAATACTAATAAAACAACCTAGGCCGAACTTATTCTCAGGCGTTGTTAACGGATCAACCGCCAATTCTCCCGTTAGCTCACCAATTATTTGCCGGTGTTCCGTTACATAATTAGTAAATGTATATACTAGCTGATGTTTCTCAGGATAGTACTCGCCCATCGCAATAACCACACCGTTTTGATCGGTGAAGTCTGGAATTGGTTTTTGGGGATGACCATTGGGAGCAATAATCAGGTTCGGTGATAACTGAACAACAAACTGGTCAGCCGGACGAACATCCTTAGCAACCGTAAAACTTGTGTGCCACTTGACTGTATCCTCACGAGTCGGGTCAAGGAAAAAGTCTGCTTGCGTATCAGTTTTCACATTATGCAAAATGTGCCCGTCTTCATAAAATGACCCAAATTCCAACTGATCAGGAGTCACTTGATTCTTTTGTTGTGATTCTTCTTCCGTCGGCTGGTATGCCGTTTCTGGCTGTTGATCTTCGTCTGGCACGCTTTGTGCAACAAGCATCAATACTTCGCACAAGTTAGCCCTAAAAAAACCAGCCCGTAGATTTAGAAGTCCATAATAAAAATTCATTGCTTGATAATTATCCATTTTTACGCCCTCATTCTCCGTCTTTAGTTTATCGATAGATAACAGTTAAAGGCTTCAAAAACACTACTATTATTTTTTCGCTCTTATCTTTCTATTCTATTATACTCAATTTTTAGTATACTCAATTTTTAGTTATATAGATGATAACTGTTGCCATTGTTGCCAAGTTTTTTCATCAGCTAACCCGGCAAGGTTATTATAAGCACCATCACTCAACTGCTGAAGTTCATTTTGATCCTGTAATAATTTAACAACCGTCTGAATAAAGCGTGCTTGGTTGTTTAATGGAATGATTTCACCATTTTGTCCTGAGGTTACCATTTCAGCAGGACCATAAAGGTAATCATATGAAACAACCGGTACTCCGTGATTTAGCGCCTCGCCCATTGCAAGCGGCTGGGCATCAATCCTGCTTGCATCAACGAATAATTGTGCCTGATCATATGCTTCATCCAGCTGTACTTGATACCCGGCAAATTCAACAGCATCGCCCACCCCAATATTTTGAGCCTGTTTTTTATAATTATCAACATCCTCAACAGTCCCATAGCCGTAAAGGGTTAATTTACTTGCTGGCACTTGTTGGTGAATCTGTGCAAACATGCTAATTAGTTGACTAGTCTGCTTATCTTCCGCCAACCGTCCGACATAAATTAATTGTCCTTGCTTCCGATCTGCTTCATTGATTCGCTGGTACTCCTGTAATACTGGTGCACCGTTAATTACCAATACCGGAATGGCATCATGAATTTGACGACGTAATACCTTTGCTTGATTTTCCGTCATGACAATAATGCCGTCCCATTTCTTTGCCGCCGTTGTCATCGGCTCAACAAGCATTGAATTCAGCGGTCCGTTTATCAAATCCTGCCCGTCGTTTACTTGATTCATTGGCAACCACAAGAACCGCTTTGCTTTGCTGGTCATCTTTTGAACCGGCTTAATTGCCACTGCTGGACGATCGGCAATAAAGATATTATTTTCGCCATTTTCTTTGTTTAACTCGTCAAGGAAAAAGATAAATAAGTCTTCAAGATTATCAAAGTAATAATCCTTGCCTTGATAATCACGTAATACATTCAAAGAGTTAATCGGTGTATTCTCAACTGACTTAACAAAGTAGCGTTCGAGGTAAACCTGCCCGGTTGGACGGTAATAACGGCTATAATACATCTGTCCATCTTCACCAAAAAATTCATCCACGGCCTTAAAACCACGAATATCGTAACGTTGGCGAAGCGTCATGTTTCCAGCAATATCAAAATAGTCAACATGGTTTACCTGACCAACTGTCCCGGCCGCAAAGTGAACTTCACAAACAAGCCGGTTACCATCTTTAACTTCACGATAGTTATTTCCGGTCCCAACCTGATAATCAATTGGCAGGGGCAGGTCTTCCGTGTGGAGTTTTTGTCCTTGATAATCTGTTGTTCCAGCAAAGAAATCATACATATTCATAAGCTGGTCATCAGTCAAAGCAAATTTTTTTATTGTTTCATGGAGTACAGGGTCAAAGTCACGTGTTACCAATTTTGCAGGGGCGCCATGCTTTTTGAATAAGGCCAGCCGTTTCATTTCCGCATGTTCAACACTAGAGTTACTACTTAATAAATACTGATTTACAAAAAAGTACACTTTACTCTTCCCCCTTTGCCTGCATATCAGCCACCAGTTCATTCCACAATTTCATCACGTTTGGTTCCGAATAACGTTTACTATCTTCGTATGCACTTGCACTCATTTTCGCCAATCGTTCCTGATCTGTTAATAAGCTAATAATTGCTTGTGCTAATCCATCAATGTCACCATTCTTAGTTAGCAACCCATCTTGCTGGTCAATAATTACGTCTGACGGACCATACTTGATATCATTAGCAACAATCGGTAAGCCATGAGATTGGGCTTCTACCAGTGATAAAGGCAATCCTTCAGCACGGCTCGGCAAAATAAGCAGCTGGGCATCTTCATATACTGAATTGACATCATCCGTATAGCCATGGAAGGTTACCGAACTATTGATTTGCTCCTCTGTAACAATTTTATTAAGGGTCTTATCGAAGTTATCATTAGCATATCCCCAAAAATCCAGTTTAGCATCTGGAACCGACTTTAAAACTTGCGGCCATGCCTTTAATAGGTGGTCCTGCTGTTTTTCTGGAGATAGACGAGCCACCATTACTACTTGGTTTTTGGCCCGCTTTTTAAATGGAACATGCCGTTTATCAATAACGGACGCTGGGACAATCGGGCCAGGAATCCGGTAGATTTTCACGCCTAGTTTACCGAACCGGTCGTAAACATCTTTTTGCTGCTGCGGGGTTAATGCAATAATCCCATCCCAATCCTGAAGATGCTTCAATCCCCAATCGTAGTTATAATTAAGCGGTGAGTGCAGCATGTCAGCCGGATTATTAACATGGTCATTATGTAACTGTAGTACCCGGAAAACACGGTGCTTCATATTCAAAACTGCCCAGCCTAATTCGTAGACCCGATCGACTATAAAGCCAACCGATCCCTGACCACAAATTTCTTTATTTGTAACCAGTTCATCAAGAAAGAACCGCGTCAATTGTTCAAAATCACTAAAATGATAATCATGTCCGTGATAGTTAAAGAGGTGGTACGTTTTGATCTCTTTATCCCGCTTATCTTTTTGGTGAGTGAGTTGAATAGCAAGTGAACCATCAGGACGGTAGTAGTTTTCCGTAGCCATTTTTCCTTCCCAGTCATAAAGCTGCTCGACTGAAATGAATCCCCGGCTATCAAACCAGCTGACTTTCAGCAATTTCCCAAAATGGTCAAAGTATTGTAAGTTAATCACACGGCGGTCAGTATCGCTTCGGCGGCGGACATAGAGAATTCGTTTGCCATTTTGATAATAATTATAATTAATTCCATCAGCTTTACGTTCCCAGCGCGGGTTAACCGGAATGTCCTTAATACGGATATTCTTTTGCGGAACATCACAAGCTTCTTGGAAATAATCAAATAAGTTCACAAAATCATGGTCATTAATCCCTGCTTCGTTCGTAACCAAATGAAGTTCGTTTGAATATTGACGTGTAACGATTTTAGCAGGCTGGTGGTACTTTTCAAATAAGTGCAAGCGTTTAATCTGCGCATGCTCGATCCCTGATTTATTTTTTTGAATATTATCGTTTAGGAAAAAAAGCATTCTCTATTTCCCCTTTCATGGTTATCACTTTGAGTTTACCATATAATTGTTAATATTCCTTGAAAGCTTGTGAGACGTTTCCTATCAACCGCGCAATGTGTTAATATTAGTATTTATAGAAAGAAGTGGACGAGATATGCAAAACCCATTTGGTAATAACAATAATAATGATAACCAAAATCCGTTTAACTTAAACAATCTCCCCCTACCACCAAATTACGCTAAAATCGTTAATGACCAGGGGGATATCCGAATTGCCAAAGTCGGCTTTTCATGGACAACTCTTTGGTTTGGCCCACTGCCAGCTCTTTTCCGTGCTGACTATTACAATTTTATTTTAATGATTGTGCTAACCCTTGACTATGGACTAGTTGCCCTCTTCTTTGGGCTTAATAGCTTAGTACAATTTCCATGGCCGTCTGTTTTCTTTGGCTTTTTCTATAACATGATGTACTTCCGACACTTATTTAATAAAGGCTATCGTCCTGCTGACCAACGCTCACGCGAATTGCTGACACGGTCACGATATTGGAAAGATAAGTAATATAATAAAATCCCCTAATAATCGAAGTCTATCACCGATTATTAGGGGATCAATTTTAAAAAGTTTATATAATCCAAATTAATATTATTACTCTGAATATGACTTATAAATTTCAATCAATTCTACCGGAGACTTAGTTTGGACTAAACCAGCAATCGATTTAATCTCATTAATGCTTAAAGAGTCAGGTGCCGCACCCCATAACATCAATAAATTAACAATAGTATTGATGTAGAGCGTCTTAATAAACGCAAATGGCAACGGTGACTTGACATCGGCCTTGCTTATATCAATATCACCAAATAAATATGGGACACGAGCATCAAATTCGTCGTTTGCTAACTCGACAATCATTTGATAAAGCTGCATGTCACCATTTGAAGAAAGCAAGTTTACCAAGAAATGCTTGTTCTCATTGCAAAATGATAAAGTCTGGTTAAAAGCAACACCAGCTAAATTCTTGATCTCATCAGCATCTGGAAGATGATTGTCATTCTTTAAAGTCTCACGATCAGTTATCAATGCTTGTTGTAACTTATTTAATAATTCATCTTCTATATCATGAAGAAGTTCATGTTTATTTTGATAGTAATTGTAGAAGGTTTTCTTACTGATCTCCGCACTATTCACAATATCATTTGTAGTAACTTCAGACAGTTTTTTAGAATCTAGAACGGCAATGAATCCTTCTTTTATTCGGTTTAACGTATTAATCTTGCGAATATCCATCTTTTACCTCCTAGTACTTTAGCATAATACTATTTCAAGTTAAAAAATAGTAAAAATTGATTCTCAGCTAAAGAAAATATGTTTTTAGTGGAACTTTTACACTCTTAGTGCATAATCTCTCAATACTGTTAACAAGTGATAAATAAGGTGTTAAGATACACCTGAATTGAAATTCTAACGATAAAAACAACTTTGAAGAAAAGAATCTATTTTTATATCCTTATCTTTTTTCTCATTTTAATAAGGATAATTTCAAATAAACTCCCAAAACTTAACAGTTCTTTCTTCTAGGGTGGTGCCAATGGTTGCTTTTTTCGTTAGGCTCTTCAATCGGACAAAACGTCCATTTAATTAGTAGCCGATAATGTGCGATATCCGCTACTGTTATTATCTCCCGAAATGTCAATTTAAATTAGAAAAATGTTGAAAGCTGTTCATCTGTGACGTGACTTAGGAATACTTCAAGTGGTGTGCGGTAGTGAAGTGACTTCCGTGGAATAGTATTTCGTTTGTGCATCAGCTGGGTGATTAGTTCATCTGGTAAATTACGGAAGTCTAATCGTTTACTGAGACCGTCACGACGTAAGATACCATTATTGTTTTCATTCAGGCCGCGTTGATTGGGCGCTCCAACCTCCGCAAAATAAGTATGAAGATCATGTTTATTGGCAATCTCACGCCAGCCCGCGAATTCCTTACCATTATCAAAGGTAATCGACTTAACGAAATGACGAGGTATTTTAGAAAGCCATTTATCCAAGTGATAGTTAACTGCTTCATCAGTTTTACGATGAACGTTAAGCACAATCATCACCTTAGATTGACGTTCCACCAAGGTCATGACCGCACCACGATGAGCTTTTCCTTGAACAGTATCAGCTTCAAAGTGACCAAACTCGTGTTGGTAGTGAGGAAAATCATGGTATCGCTGGTAAATACTCCGACCGAGATGCCCCGCCTTACCACGTCGTTCGACATAGCCATTGGGGTGTCGCTTGCCTTTCATCGGTAATTGCTGGACGGCAAAATTGTACTGTCCACGAGCAAACATCCGATAAAGTGTCCGCATACTACAGCTAATTGTCCGTTCTGCTCGACCAATGATCGTATCAGGTGTCCAGCCCGCTTTAACCTGCTCATTGATGTAGCTGATCTCATCCTTGGCTAGCTGAGCCTGCTTACGACCACAACGCTGCTTATTCCGTTGGTAAGCCTTAAGATACTGTGCAATGGTCTTACCGCTATCAAGAAATCGATAGACTCGGTAAATAGTTTCTTGGCTTCGTTTAAGCAGTTTAGCAGCTTGATAAGCCTTCGTACCTTGGTGCCAAAAATTAGCTATGAGGGTTAGTTCACGTGTGGTAAGATGTTTATAAGTCATTTGTGATGTTCCTTTACTTTTGTTTGTGGTTATTCAAAAGTCTATCACAAATGGCTTTTTTATTTTTCTAACTTAATTTTACAAACGGCG
>NZ_JACIVD010000077.1:0-81343 GCF_014145555.1 Limosilactobacillus albertensis | reverse complement strand
GCTATTTCTAGCATGAGCTTTTTCTTCTGCTTCGAGTTTGTTGCTATGAATCTGTTAAGCCACTATATCCATTGCATTACGTTGTTAAGTCGTTGCAATAAACCATCTTCAAATTAACCACAACTCTCCGCATAGCTTATCTTATCCGTTCAACGTTTTATTAATCTTCTTTCCGACGCTTCTTTCCAGCAGCCAAAAGTCCGGTTAATCCTAATGCAGCTAATCCAAGAGCTGCTGCAGAACTGCTGTTTTCGTTACCAGTTTGTGGTAGCTTCTTAGCTTCTTGCTTAGCAGCTGGCGTTGCCTTGGCAGGTGTTGCTGCCTTTGGCGCAGCTGGTGCTTCAGGCGCTGCCGGTTGAGCTGGCGTCTCGGCTGGACGTGCTGGTTCAGCTGGTGTTTCTGGTTCTGGAGTTACCGGTGTTTGTGGCGTAACCGGTGTTGGCGTCGTGTAAACAACTGGGGTATCAACAGTTGGGTGATCAGGTGTTACTGTTGTAACATTTGGTGTCATTCCCGGAACTGAAGGTACTGGTTCGTTTGGTACAACCTTAGTTGGGTCTGTTGGGTCATTAGTGTATGGCACAACTGGAACATTTGGAATCCGGTTACCGCTTGGATCAACCGGTACAATGTTTCCAACCTTCGTGTAGGTTACCGTATCTTCAATATTCTGTTGAACTGCTTCCTTAGCTGGAACGTTAGCCTTGTCCGCAACGTAACCATTGATTACCGGAACCTTCACTTCATTGTAGCTGGCCTTGTCAGAAGTCCAGTTCTCGTTCGGGTTGAGGATTTGACCAGTAACCTTGTCGATGATTAATGTCCGCGTCCATGTAGAAGTTTGAACATTGTCATCACGCATCTTGTTACCGTTGTTATCTACAAAGTGAACAGTTGAAGTGTAGTCCTTGCTGTAGTTGTCCTTTGCAGGCCACTTTGGACCTTCTGGGTAGCCTGGGTTAACTGGTGTACCTGGTTCTTCTGGGTTCTTAGGACCAACTGGAGCATGACCATGCTTCAAGACAACCGTGAAGACTTGGTTTTGATCCGCGTTATCATCAAAGGTTGCGCCGGCTGGGAAGCCATCAGTTACGAGAACGTAACCACGGGCTTCGAGCTGCTTGATTTGATCAGCAGTACTGTAGTTAATTACACTGCCAGCCTTACCAGTCAAGTTACCAGAAGTTGCGATTTGCGCGTTGTTGTTATCTTGGTCAACGTAGTTAACAACCGCAATTTGGTCAACTGCCGGCTTTGGATTTACCGTATTTGGAGTGTACTTAACCGGTGTATCAACACCTGGATCAGTAGGTGTTACCGTTGGTACTTCTGGAGTGTAATTAGGAATTGTTGGTACCGGTTCATCTGGCGTTACCTTAGTTGGATCCGTTGGATCGGTTGGGTATTGTGGCGTTGGTACATTTGGAATTGGCTTTCCTGTTGGATCAACTGGCACAATCTTACCATTTGGTACATAGGTCACCGTAGCTTCTTGGTCTTCCATAGTTACCTTTTGACCATCAACCTGTGCCCGGTCGGCGTGGTAGCCTTCAACAACTGGAGTTGCTACATTGCTGTAGCTGTCCTTGTTGCTTACCCATTCGGTTGAACTGATGATCTTACCAGTTACATTGTCAACCGTAATAGCACGAGTCCATTGCGCATTTTGAACGTTATCAGCTGGGTTGTTGCTTCCTGCACCAACGTAGTGGACAGTAAACTTAACGTCCTTGCTGTAATCAACATCTTCGTTTGTAACCTTTGGTCCCTCTGGGTAGTTAGGGTTGATTGGTTCACCCGGTGTACCAGGCTTATCTGGCTTGAAGGTGGTTGTACCGTGCTTCAAGACAACCGTGTAAGTTTGCGTAGTATTGTCATCATTGTCAAAGACTGCGCCGGCTGGGAAACCGTTACTTACAAGAACGTAGCCTTGGTCTTCAAGCTGCTTGATCGTTGCAGCAGTGCTGTAGTCGATTAGGCTGCCCGGCTTACCAGTTAAGTTACCAGAAGTTGCGATTTGCGCGTTGTTGTTATCTTGATCAACATAGTTAACAACAGCGTTTTGGTCGTTAACAACTGGAGTGTAGTGAACTGGTGTATCCTTACCAGGATCAGTAGGAGTTACCGTTGGTACCTCTGGAACAAAGCCTGGAATTGATGGTACTGGTTCATCTGGTGTTACCTTAGCTGGGTTCTCTGGATCAGTTGGGTACTGTGGTGTTGGTACGTTTGGAATTGGCTTGCCTGTTGGGTCAACTGGCACGATCTTACCATTCTTAGCGTACTGAACAGTAACCGTGTAACTGTCATTTTCATGAGTAAGAGTTACACCCTTAACATTGACGCCATCGCCGTCACGATCAACGTTAACTACGTGGTAGCCTTCGACAACTGGGGTCTTAACGCCAGCAACAGATTGACTGCCGCTCCAAGTTAATGGAGTTACCCATTGACCGGTTACCTTGTCAAGGACACCTTCAGCAGTGAAGTTAACAGTTTGTTCAACTGGATCACTGATCTTGTTGCCATTTTCGTCAACGTACTGAACAGTCCGGGTAACATTCTTCGTTACTTGGTCAGAACCTTGTGGGTACTTAGGACCTTCTGGATCGTTAGGGTTGATTGGCTGACCTGGCTTACCTGGTTCATTAGGGTTAACTGGTTGTGTACCGTGCTTCATCGAAATGGTAAAGTGCTGGTCAGTAGCCCCGTCATTATCAAATTCCATGCCGCTCTTAAAGTCAGAATTTACGTATACATATCCGAGATTTTCAAGTGCAGTTACAGCATCGTTAATACCATTAAAGGTAATTTGTTCTCCGCTAATGCCATCTTTTGCGTTGAACTTAGTTGTTACACCGTTGGCAATAATCTGCTTATTTCCATTATCTTGATCAACAATCGTTAAGTCTGCTTTTTGAATTTGGTTGTAGACAACAGGGGTATCCTTGCCTGGATCAGTCGGTGTTACTGTTGGTTGACTTGGAACCCATCCGGGAACATCAGGAACTGGCTCATTTGGTGTTACCTTCGTTGGGTCTGTTGGATCGTTAGGGTATTCCGGAGTTGGTACATTTGGAATTGGCTTGCCTGTTGGATCAACAGGGATAATCTTACCAACCTTCTTGTAAACAACTTCTGTTACAACGTTTGGGTTATCAGTAGTTGCTGTTAATCCACCAGCAGTCTTAACTGTAGCAACGTAACCGTCAATTACTGGAACGTCGATTACGCCAAACTTGTGACTAGTTTCCTTCCATGATCCTTCAGTAATTGTCTTACCAGTGAAGGCATCAACAACATCTGGAGTCCGGACAAATTCACTCGTTTGAACATTGTTTTCACGAAGCGCGTTGCCCTGTTCATCAACAAATTTAATTGTTTGTGATACTGGAAGTTTTTGATCATTCTTTTCAACTGTGCCGTTTTCTTCGTAGCTAACAGTAACGGTATAGCTTTCATCGTTATGGCTCAATGCCACGCTTGCTACATTATCATGGTCAGCATCCCGACTGACAGATAGAACATGCATTCCATCAACAACTGGTGATTGAACAGCCTTCATGTCTTGAGCAGGAGTCCAAGTCAATTCACCTGGGCCGGTGATCTTACCGTTTTCAACAGTTACTAACTTGCCAGTTACCTTGTCAACAGTTCCATTAGCTGTGAAACTAGCCGTTTGGTTAACTGGAGCAGCAACCTGTTCACCTGTCTTAACATTTACATAATTAATCGTCCGCGTAACGTCTTTTTGCAAATCGGTCTTATTGTAACCTGCACCTGGGTGGTCTGGGTTTACTGGAGCAGTCCCATGCTTCATAACGATCTTGAAGTGTTGGTCATTATTACCATCGTTATCAAAGGTCTGATCGACATCAAAATCAGAACTGACATACTCATAGCCAAGCCCTTCAAGCGTATTGATTGAATCGGCATAACCATTAAAGGCAATCTTCGTATTTTCAATTCCATCAGCATTGAATTTAGTCGTAACACCCTTAACAACGATTTGCTTACCATCATTGTCCTGATCGACAATCGTTAAGTCCGCTTTTTGAATTTGGTTGTAAACAACAGGGGTATCCTTGCCTGGATCAGTCGGCGTTACTGTTGGTTGGCTTGGAACCCATCCTGGAACATCAGGAACCGGTTCATTCGGCTTTACAGACGTAGGATCAGTCGGTTCCGTTGGGTATTGCGGAGTTGGTGCATCAGGAATTGGCTTCCCTGTTGGATCAACTGGCACAATCTTACCATTTGGTGCATAAGTAACCGTTGTTTCAATATCATCTTGCGTTACTGCTGTTGCTGGTACATTTGCCTTGTCAGCATGGAAACCTTCAATAACTGGTGTTGCTACTTGATCATACTCAGTCTTTTGACCAGGAACAATTGTCCAGTCAGTATCGTATTTACCATCTTTAACGAGTTCATGGGTTACGGCATCAAGTGTAACTGTCCGACTCCATTTTGAAGTTTGAACATTATCAGCAGGAGTCTTGGCATCGGCACCAACATAATGAACAGTTTCCTTAACGTCCTTAGCATAGACAGATGGATCAACATTCTTATTTGGATGATCAGGGTTTACTGGTAATTGACCATGATTAAAGTGAACTTCAAAGACATTTGAACCGTCTGCATACTTAGTGCCAGGAACAAATCCATCATGTACTAATGTATAGCCTTGGCTTTCGTAATTGGTGATTGAATCTTTAGTAGAATAATCAATTTCATCACCAACGTAACCCTTCAAATCGTCAGCCTTTAACTGCTTACCTGTCACATCATCAATGTACTTAACTTGAGCAGTAGCGTCCTTGGCATATTCAAAGGTCACAACATATTTGTATGGCGTAAACTGACCATGGTCGGCACCATAAGTCGTCCGTAAAGTGTAACCATCAAAGGTCTTCGGTGTAGCGTGCCATTCACCAGCAGAATACCAGTTTTTAGCTTCGTTAATTCCATTATTAGTTTGATCTGGATTATTAACATTAAATGCAATTGTTTCGCTATCCGCTAACTGATTACCTTGTTCGTCCACAAACTTAACAGTGACCGGCTTGTTAGGAATCAGGTTAATTGCTGTTTGGGCTTCATTCCAGTTATAGTAATCAGTATTTTTGTGGTAATTAAAGGTCCCCATGTAGGTATAACCCTGATTATTATACTTGGCGATAACGTGATTCATTTTTGCTTCAATGTCACCATTATCATGCTCATAAGTTAATCCTTGAACACCAGAAACAGTAAACATGTCGGCTGGATCAATCGTGCTCCATTCAGGTCCGAAGTATTCACCGTATTGAGCGCCTGAACCATTTTGACTGCCTTTCGGATTAGGGTTGTCCATAACTTTCTTGTACTTGAAGGTATGAACTTGGTAATTATAGTTTCCTTTTGATTGGATATTATTAAAAGTATCGACAAAAGTTGCCTGATCGTCTAATTGATAACCAGGAATATCAATAGCCCGCAAGAAGAACTTTGAAGCTGAAATACTTGTCTTATCACCATGAAGATAGGCATAACTATCAGTTGTTGAAGCATTTCCGCCAACAGATGATGTTGAGAGTACTTCACCAGTATCTTCATCAACGTAACGAACAAGAATTGGTGAGATTGGAGCATATTCTAAGGTTAAGTTAACATCCTTATCCTTAATTTTAGCCATATTCCCAGCCATGGTGAAGTTTTCATCAAGGGCCTCAGGATTTAGTAATTTATAACCCGTTGGCGCCATCCCAAATGAATAAAGGCTTGTCCCAGTTTTTCCTTCATCAATAAATGCACCATTATGTCTAAAGTTGTAATTAAATACGGTTGAGTATGTTACCGGAGCCTTACCTGTCGTAACGTCCACTGCCTTTACGTTAACCTTATAAACTTGGTTAACATTTTCATTTGTGGTTGCAGGTGCCTGTACTTTAGAAGCTTCTAACCCTTGAACACTAATTGCATTTGAAGCAGCAGGCGTTGTAGTGGGGATAAATGTTTCCGTCTTAGGGGTTTGTGCAACATTTGAAGCAGCACTATTTTGTGATGCGCTTGGTGTAGCAGATGATGTAGCAGGTGTTTGTTGGCTAGTCGCTGCACCAGCATTAGAAGAAGCATCATTAATTGCAGCAGAGGCAGCACTTTTAACGGTTGCTTCATAATCATTGGCAACTGGTGTTTTAACGTTTCCAGCCGGGTTAACAACAGCAGCAGGAGCAGTTGATGCATTAGCCGCAGTTGCTTGTTTCATTGTAGCAGTGCTTGCAGAAGTAACCACTAAATTATGGTCTGTTTGTTCTGCGCCGGCACTACCAGAATTAGATGCTGAGTTTGCATCCGTGGTGTCGGCAGATGCAGTTCCAGCGAAAGTTACCCCTAATAAAACTGAGGCAACTCCTACACTTAGTTTCTTGATTGTGAACCGTTGCTTATTTGGTTCATTTTTCTTAATTTGTTCTTGTAAATTCCTGTGAGATAGCATTTTATTTATCCCCCTTAATCAATAGATAAGTATATATTACATTCCATTAAATAGCTCCCATAACTTATCATCATTATTAATGATAAAGGTTTTGTGTTAAATGTAAATACCACTTTTAGCAAGTTTTGTTATCAACTGATATTCAATCTCCATTAAAAGCTGATAAGTCAACGTTTGTAAAGGAATAATTTTTTGCTAATTTTCTTCAAAAAACTAAGACGCATGAAAATATTTTCATTTATAGTTAGTTATATTTTTGTATTTCAGTTAATGAACTTTTTGTTTTATCGCCCCCTCTTAACTCTATATAAAACAGCAATTGATAGCGATTAACATTTTTCAGTAAACGGAATTCACCTTATTAATCCGCCCTTATTCTATTAATTTATAAAATAATCCACATTTTTATATTTAGTCATTTACACGCTATTTAACGGACTTAATTATTAGTAATGAAGTATTAGAGCCATTAATTTTATAATAGTCAATTAACTGGACTCCAATATTATCAAACGATAAATACCGAATAATCAAAAAAGCCCTACAGATTTCCTGTAGAGCTTTCTTGATTAATGCAACAAGCTGCTTGCAATGAATTTTCGTTAATTCACTTATATCCATGTTAAGTCATAGCAATTAACTCAACTTGTTGCATTGTTTAATTGTCCGAACATAAAAATTTATTAATCTTCTTTACGACGTTTCTTTCCTAAGCCGACAAGTCCGGTTAATCCAAGGGCAGCGAGACCAAGGACTGCTGCACTATTATTTTCATCATTACCTGTTTGTGGCAATGTCTTAGCATCTGACTTAGCAGCTGGCTTTTGGGCAGCAGCTTGCTTAGCAACAGGTGCTTGCGGTTCTGCAGAAGCTGCTGGAGTATTTTCAGCTGGCGTTGCAGGACTTTGTGGTGTCTGTGGAGTAACTTTCTTGCCTTCTTCATTACCATTATCACCAGGATTTGCTGGGGTATTTGGCGTTACCTTATTAGGTGTCTCGTTATCATCACCACCAGGGTTACCCGGAGTTTCTGGTTGTTCTGGAGTAACCGGCGTAGTTCCACGATCGTAAATAACTGGCGTATTCGTACCAGGATCAACTGGTGTTACTGTTTCTTGTTCTGGAGTGTAACCAGGAACAGTTGGTACCGGTTCATTTGGTGTTACCTTCGTTGGATCATTAGGATCAGTTGGGTAAACTGGGTGATCCGCACCTGGAATTGGCGTACCAGTTTGATCAACTGGAATAATATGACCATTTGGTGCGTAAGTAACAGTCTCAACACTATCCTTGTCTGGGTCAGCTTGTGGAGCATTAGCCACAGCCTTATCAGCATGGTAGCCGTCAACAACTGGAGTATTAACATTGCTGTAGCTATCATCTGTAGTCCATGGAGTTGAGCTAATTACTTCACCAGTTACACCATCAACTGATACATGACGGTGCCATTGAACAGTTTCAACGTGATCTGCCGGGTTCTTTTCACCAGCACCAACGTAGTGAACAGTAAAGGTCGTCTTCTTTTGGGTAGCATACTTACCACTTTCATCATCGCCACCATGAGGGTTTTGAGGAGTAAAGATTGTTTCAGCATGTTTCAAATGAACAACGAAACTATTTTCACCGTCAGTAAATGTTTCACTACCATCCTTAAAGTTGTTAGATACTAATTCGTATCCTTTGCCTTCAAGGTCACTGATCTTACCAGCTGTAGTGTAGGTAATCTTATCGCCGACTTTACCACTGAAGTTATCAGTCGTAATTGTCTTACCAGTAGTGTCATCAATGTAAGTTACCTTTCCTTGAACCGTAGCTGGTGTTACTGGAGTGTAAACTACCGGTGTATCTTCGCCAGGGTTAGTAGGTGTTACAGATGGAACTTCTGGAGTGTAACCAGGAATAGTTGGTACTGGTTCATTTGGCGTTACCTTAGCTGGGTCGCTAGGATCAGTTGGATATTGCGGAGTTGGTACATTCGGAATTGGGTTGCCGGTTGGATCAACTGGCACAATCTTACCATTTGGTGTGTAAGTTACAACAACTGTGTAGTCACTGTCACCATGGTTTACTGTTACCTTAGCAACGTTATTACCATTACCATCACGACTAACATTTGTTACATGGTAGCCATCAATTACCGGTGTGTTTTGACCATTCAAGTCACCGTTTCCAGTCCAGGTAATTGGTGTTACCCATTTACCAGTGACATTATCGATGACCCCAGTGCCAGTAAAGTGAGCAGTTTGTTCAACTGGGTCGTGAAGCTTATTACCGTTGTTATCAACGTAAGTAATTGTCCGCGTTACGTTCTTCGTTACCTGATCTGATCCATTTGGATATTGTGGACCAGTTGGATCATTAGGGTTAATTGGCTGACCCGGCTTACCAGGATTTTCAGGAGTAATCGGTGTTGTTGTATGTTCAACATAGATTACGATGTTCTGATCACCCTTCGTAATACCAGTTGGGATCGTTACATCTGGGTTAACAACCTTGTAGCCCTTATTAGTAAGCGAAGTAAATGTACCAGTCTTATCATAACTGAAGCTGGTGCCGACATTTTGACTACCGCTTGTCTTACCATATTCAGGCAAGTCAGTGTTGTCAGTTACATCATGAACGGTAATCGTGATTGAACCCTTGTCTTGAGTTGGCGTTGGCTTAGTGTAAGGTACCTTGGTATCGCCAGTTGGTGTATCTGGAGTTACGTTTGGCACATTAGTTGTCCAGCCTGGAACGTCTGGCGTAGGTTCATTTGGCGTTACTTTTGTTGGATCAGTTGGGTCATTGTGGTATCCAGGAGTTGGTGCGTCTGGAATTGGGTTACCGGTTGGATCGACTGGAATAATCTTACCGATCTTGTGGTAAACAATGGTAATTTCCTTATTAGCATCGCCTGGAGTTGCAGTTTGACCTTCATAAGTCTTTTGCTCTGCAACGTAACCGTCAATTACTGGGGCATTAGCATTAGCGTACTTATGACTGTCAGTATTCCAAGTACCGGTCTTACCAGACTTCGTAAATACAAATGTGTCATTAGTATTATCATCTAATAACTTAGCATTATTGTTGTCACCATCAACATAGTGAACAATTTGCTTACCAACAACTGTTTGGTCAGCTGGAGTTGGTGTTGGCGTTACTGGGTTCTTAGCGTAGTTAATGGTAATTACAATGTTGCCATTAGTATGGTTGATTGTCTTACCAGCAACTGTACCCGTGGTCTTGTCAACATCACTAGCTGCTTCGTTAGTTGATGAAATTCCGCTGATGTAGTAGCCATCAGTTTGTGGTCCAGCAACTTGGTCGAATGAACCTTCATCAGTGTTGCCACCCTTAACAGTCCAAGTCATACCATTTGCAGTACCAGTGATCTTGCCGTCATTGTCAACAGTTACCCATTGACCGGTTACCTTATCAAGAACACCGTTAGCAACGAATTGAACTTCCTTTTGTACTGATGGGATGTTCAAACCGTCACCCACGTAATTAATCGTCCGCGTAATAGTCTTAGTTAATTGTTCTGGCTGTGTGCCATCTGGGTACTTAGGACCATTTGGATCGTTTGGATTAATTGGCGTATTAGGTGTCTTTGGACCTGGTTGGTCTGGGTTTACCGGAACCGTGTCGTGAACAAGGTCAACTTCGTAAGTTACAGTACCATTCGTGTAAGTTACAGTACCTGTTGGGTAACCATCGTGATCAAGCTTGTAACCTTGGTTAGTGTACTTAGTGATGGTGTCCTTAGTGCTGTAGTCCACGTTTGATCCTTCATTACCAGTTGAAGTTGCTGTTTCAAGGGTCTTGCCAGTTGTCTTGTCAACATAATTGATTACAACCGTACCCTTTTGAACAGGAGCAGGAGTTACTGGCTTCTTAGCCAAAGTAATTACAACTGTACTATTCTGGCTAGCTGGAGTGATAGTTTCACCAGCAACTACCCCATTAGTCATATCAACATTAGCGTTAGTGTTATTTTCGCTAACCTTAACAATGTTGTAGTTTGTGGTGTCGATTGCCTTAGTAGCATCAAAGTTGTGGTTTTCTGCATTCCAAGTAATATGACCAGCACCAGTAATCTTACCGTCTTTATCTACTGTTACCAATTGACCAGTTACAAGATCAACAACGCCATTACCGTTAAAGGTAAATGTTTGATGTACCGGTGTATCAGCTTGACTGCCATCTTCGTATACGTAAGTTACGTCACGGGTAACGGTCTTAGTCAATGCTTGAGGTACAAAGTTGTCAGGAATCTTGTGCGGGTTCTTCGGATCATTTGGATTTGGTACTTCTTGACCTGGCTTACCTGGGTTTTCAGGAGTAATTGGGGTCGTTGCATGTACCAAGTGAACTTCAAAGACGTTGCCATCCTTTGCGAAGGTTTCATTACCATCGTTAAAGTTATTAGATACGAGGTTGTAACCTTCACTTTCGTAACGGGCAATCTTATCAGCTGTAGTGTAGCTAATCTTACCACCAACAGTACCACCGAAGTTTGCACTTTCAAGCGTGTTACCAGTAGTGTCATCAATGTAAGTGATTGAACCTTGAGCAGCAATTGGCGTTACTGGGTTCTTAGCGTAGTTTGGGTTCTTAGCGTAGTTAATGGTAATTACAATGTTGCCATTAGTATGGTTGATTGTCTTACCAGCAACCGCACCCGTAGTACTGTTAATATCACTGAGGTCTTCGTTTGAAGCAGCGATATTTGTAATGTGGTAACCATCAGTCTGTGGTCCAGCAACTTGGTCGAATGAACCTTCATCGGTGTTGCCACCCTTAACAGTCCACGTCATACCATTTGCAGTACCAGTGATCTTGCCGTCATTGTCAACAGTTACCCATTGACCGGTTACCTTATCAAGAACACCATTTGCAACGAATTGAACTTCCTTTTGTACTGATGGGATGTTCAAACCATCACCCACGTAATTAATCGTCCGTGTAACGGTCTTAGTCAATTGGCTTGGTTGAGTGCCATCTGGGTACTTAGGACCATTTGGATCGTTTGGATTAATTGGCGTGTTAGGTGTCTTTGGCCCTGGTTGATCTGGGTTTACCGGAACCGTGTCGTGAACAAGGTCAACTTCATAAGTTACAGTACCATTCGTGTAAGTTACAGTACCTGTTGGATAACCATCGTGATCAAGCTTGTAACCTTGGTTAGTGTACTTGGTGATGGTGTCCTTAGTGCTGTAGTCTACGTTCGATCCTTCATTACCAGTTGAAGTTGCTGTTTCAAGGGTCTTGCCAGTTGTCTTATCAACATAGTTAACAATTACAGTACCCTTCTGAACTGGGGTTGGTGTTACCGGCTTCTTAGTCAAAGTAATTACAATCGTACTATTTTGACTGTTTGGATTTACGGTTTCACCAGCAACAGCAGTTCCGTCAACCTTAGCGGTAGTACCAGTTTCAGTAATGCTTGATACATAGTAACCATCATGATCAATTGCAGCAACATTACCGAAGTCTTGTGAGTCGTGATCCCAAGCGATCTTACCACGTTGATCAATAATGTTACCATCTTTGTCAACGTTGACTAAGTTACCAGTTACTAAGTCGATTGTACCTTGACCCTTGAAGTTTACAGTTTGAACTGCATCTGCATGGGCTGAAGTACCATCAGTGTATTGGTATTTCACAGTACGAGTAATGGCTTTTTCAAGGTCGGTCTTAGCTAAGTTAGGGTTAGATGGTGTTGCTGTATTTGGCTTATTAGGATCAACCGGCTTACCTGGGTCAGCAGGATTTTCTGGCGTTACTGGACGAGTACCATGCTTTACGTGAATGGTTACCGTCGTTGCACCCTTAGTAATCTTGCCAGGAATTGTACCGTCAGTTGATACATATACGTAACCCTTGTTTTCAAGGTTAGTCAAATCAGTATCAGCCTTGTAAGTTACATCAGTACCAACATTTTCATTACCAGTCTTAGTACCGTACCCTTCAATGTCATGACCTTCCGTATCATCATGGAAGACAACTGTTAAGCTACCTTGGTCTGGCGTTGGGATAGCCTTCTTAGCCAAGGTAATTACAACCTTACTGTTTTGACTAGTTGGCGTGATAGTTTCACCAGCAACTACCCCATTAGTCATATCAACATTAGCAGCCGTGTTATTTTCACTAACCTTAACAATGTTGTATTGAGTGGTATCGATTGACTTAGTAGCAGCGAAGTTTTGACTATCGTTGTCCCAAACAGTCTTTTCAGCACCGGTTACCTTATCAGTTGTTGTCTTACCATTGAAGGTTACGCTTTGGTTTACTGGAGTATCTGCTTGACTGCCGTCTTCATAGATGTAAGTTACATCACGGGTTACAGTCTTAGTTACATTCTTAGTATCAGTAACATGAGTTAAGTGAACTTCAAACTTGTTGTCGCCTTCCTTGAAGGTTTCGTTACCATCATGGAAGTTGTTGGATACTACGTTGTAACCCTTACCTTCATAGTAAGTAACTCTATCAGCAGTAGTGTAGTTGATCTTACCACCAACAGTACCGCCGAAGCTTGCACTTTCAAGCGTATTACCAGTAGTGTCGTCAATATAAACAATTGAACCATTAGCAGCTACTGGAGCCTTAGTATCTGGAGCATATACAACTGTGATCTTTGAACTTGGTGTGTCCCTGTTAACTGTTTGCGCAGTTACAGCACCATCTTGACCAACTGTAAAGCCTGAAATTCCGTTACCGGTTACAGAAACCACATGGTAACCTTCAGCACTCTTAGCGTTGATAGCATTAAATGTTGAATCAGTGTCTGGTGTCCAAGTTAAGCCCTTAGCTAAACCAGTAATCTTACCGTTTTCAACCGTTACCCACTTACCAGTAACATTATCTAAGTAACCTGAACCGGTGAACTTAGCTTCTTGATGTTCAGGAGTTAAGCCCTTCATCTCGTTGCCTTGTGCATCAACATAAGTTACATCACGAGTAATGGTGCGGTCGAGGTAATCCTTAGTGTAACCATCCTTGTCATCTGGGTGATCAGGATTTACCGGAGTAGTACGGTGAACTAAGTTGATTACCCACTTTTGACTGATGCCGCTATTGTCATCGGTGTTGTCATAGTTACCAAATGCAATACCTGCGTAATCAGTAGCACTTAAGTTAGCACCGTTGTAAGTTGCGCCATCCCAAACGTAGCCCTTACCGAGCAAGTCTTGAATACGTTGTTGAGCATCGCCAAAGCTGATTGGATCACCTTCAAGACCTGGTTGCGTGTAGCTACCTAATTGCATTTCTTGACCTGGCGTTACGTCTTGAATTACCAATTGAGCATTTTGTTGGGTCTTAGCTGGAGTAGCTGGCGTGTAAGTTACTGTTACATCAACATTGTTAGAAGTTTGGTTAATACCGCTAATTTCCTTAACGTTATTGTTACCATCGTCGTAACCTTCTTGAACACTTGCATTGTATCCTTCAAGGCGTGGCGTTACAACTACTGAGAACTTATTGCCATCTTGGGCTGTCCAAGTAATGTTCTTAGTCTGATCTGCAAGAACTTTACCATCAGCGTCGGTCCATTGCTTAGTTACAGCATCGTAGTAACCAGTTCCATTAAATACTAATGAAGCAGTCTTATCAGCTGGAGCCTTAGCAGTACCGCCGTTAACAACATAGTGGACAGTTTCAGTGACCGTCTTAGTCAATTGATCATGGTCAAGACCGTTACCTGGCTTGTCAGGAGTTACTGGAACAATGTTGTGTTGAACGTAAATCGTGTAACTGTAATCGCCCTTAGTAACCTGGGTCGGAATAGTAACATCTGGATTAAGAACCTTGTAGCCCTTGTTTTCAAGCTCACTAATCGTAGTGGCCTTGTTAAATTCAAAGTTATAGCCAACTTCTTGAGTACCAGACTTCTTGCCGTATTCGTCAAGATCCTTGTTGTCAGTTACATCGTGAACAATAACTGTAAGTGATCCTTGATCCTTAGTAGGTTCGGCATCCTTGTCGTAAGTTACAGTAACTGTGAAGCTTGAGCTATTTTGGTCCATTCCAGAAACAGCCTTAACATTGCCATTACCATCATTGTAGTTATCGCTGACACTAGTTACGTGGTAGCCAGTAACAACTGGTGAGATCACTGTGTCGAATTGGTGACCGTCATTAGCTGTCCAAGTGATGTTCTTTGTTTGATCTGCGAGTTCATTACCGCTTGCGTCAGTCCACTTCTTAGTTACGGAATCATAGTATGCAGTTCCGTCAAAGTGAAGCGTTGCAGTGTGGTCAGCAGGAGCCTTAGCTTGATCGCCGTTAACAACGTACTTAACAGTTTCAGTTACGCTCTTTTGCAATGCATCCTTATCAAGACCGTTACCAGGATTTTCTGGAGTTACTGGAACAACATTGTGATCAACGTAGATAACGAAACTTTGATCACCCTTAGAAATCTCAGTTGGAATCTGAACATCTGGGTTAAGGACCTTGTAACCTGCGTCCTTCAACTTAGCAATATTGCCAGTAGTGTCGTAAGTAAACTTAGTACCAACATTTTCACTGCCACTATTTGCATCGTATCCTGGAACATCTTGGTTAGTCTTAACATCGTGAACAGTTACCTTGATTGAACCTTTTTCGGCTGCTGGTGCTTCCTTAGTCAAGTAGATAGCAAACTCTTGGTTACTGTTGTTTTCAGTAGCAAAATTACCGAAGTTCAATTCACTGTATGACTTACCAGCCATTTCCTTATTGTTGGTTACGTCTTGAGCGTGATCAAACTTGTAACCGTTGTTAAGGTAAGCAGCCACAATGCCGCTTGCACTACCGAAGTTGATTGCCGTGTCCTTAGCACCAGTTACACTAACAGTACCAACAGATTGACCATTTGCGTAAATTGTCAAACCAGCCTTGTGCGTTTCAGCAGGGTTTGCCTTGTAGTAAACCGTAGCTTCTACATTGTCATGGTTGTAAGCAACATTAGTAATTTCCTTAATGCCATCGCCGTCAGCTAAGTCACTTGGCGTAGTCTTAGCAGCATCAACGGTGTAACCGCTAATTACCGGCGAGCCGACTCTAGCAAACGTTGCTGGGCTAGTCCATACAAAGTCGCTATCCTTAGCAGCACTAATGTCAATTTCCTTAGAAAGGTCGTTGTCATAAGTTACATGACCATTTTCAATACTCTTAATAGCAAGCATCTTGCCAGTTACCTTGTCAACCAATCCTTGACCGGTAAAGGTTGCCTTGTTGGTGTAGTCACTTGCAACAGGCTTGTTCGTAGCTTCATCAACATAGTGAACCGTTTCAGTCACTGTTCTAGTCAAGTCAGTTCTGCCATAAGCATTTTCTGGATTGATTGGTGTGGTGTCATGTTCAAGGTAAACGTAGAAGTCTTGGTCAAAGCCTGGCTGATCGTCAAACTTCCATTGACCTGAAATAGTGCCATAGTCAGCACCTTCACCACCATCATTAACAACGCCGCTCTTTTCAGTATGGTTGATGCTGTTAACTTTGTAACCACTCTTGATTAATGCATCAATTGTAGTATTTGCACCAGCAAAGTTGATTGCAGTGTTGTCATCACCAGTAGCAGTAAAGCCACCGATTTCCTTGTTGCCATCGTTAATATCAATGATGTGCAACTTAGCATTTTCAGCTTGTTTCTGTGTATCTGGAGCATAAGTTACAGTGACAGTGTAATCAGAGCCAGTGTGAGCAATTGGCGTAGCAGCAACGTTTTCACCATTAGCATCACGGTCAACACTTACAACATGGTAACCAGGGATCTTAGGAGTAGTCTTAGCACCAAATGTTTGATCAGGTGACCAAGTAAGCTGCTTGCTCCATTGACCTGTTACACGATCAATTTCACCAGTTGCGGTGAAGTTAACTGGTTGTTGAACAGGTTCTGGAGTGTAATCACCAGCACCCTGGTATTGAATAGTACGAGTGATCGTCTTAGTCAAACTCTTTTCATCTGTGCCAGCTGGGTACTTAGGTTGTTCGCCTTCTGGACGTGGATCATTAGGGTTGATCTTACCGCCTGGCGTACCTGGGTTAGCTGGTGTTACCGGAACGTAAGTGTGAACTAAGTGAACCTCAAAGTTGTTCTTTGAAGCATCCTCATTGAATGTTTCCCGACCGTCAGTAAAGTTGTTTGAAACTAACTTGTAACCTTCGTTAACGTAAGCATTGATCTTATCTTGGGTAGTGTAATCAATGTTGGCATTGACATTACCGTTAAGCGGATCAGTCTTCAAGGTTTGGTTAGTAGTATCGTCAATGTAAACTACCTTACCAGTTGTCGTTTCTGGAGTTGGTGCTTCGTCCTTAGCATACTTAACAGTTACGGTGTAGTCAGAACCATTGTGGCTAATAGTTGCGTTATCAACATTTTGGTGATCAGTCGTGTCCCGATCAACACTTACAACATGGTAACCAGGGATCTTAGGACTGCTCTTAGCACCAAACGTTTCAGTTTCAGATGACCAAGTGAGCGGAGTAGCCCATCCACCAGTTACCTTGTCAAGAACACCACTTGCAGTAAAGTGGACAGGTTGTTGGACGTCACTTGGCGTGTATTGGTCAGCACCCTCATAGTGAATTGTCCGCGTAATCGTCTTGTCGATTGAAGCCTTATCAGTACCTGCTGGATACTTAGGTCCCTTTGGATCTGGATCGTTAGGGTTAATTGGTTGATCCGGCTTACCAGGAGTTGATGGGTTAACTGGTTGCAAACCGTGCTTTACGTGGATGGTTACAGTAGTAGTACCCTTCACGATTGAAGCAGGGATCTTGCCATCAGTTGATACGTAAACGTAACCCTTGTTTTCAAGGTTAGTTAAATCAGTATCAGAATTGTAAGTTACGTTAGTGCCAACATCTTGTGAACCAGTATCAGTTCCAACGCCAGTCAAGTCCTTGTTATCAGTATCATCATGGAACTTAACAATTAAGTTACCCTTTTCAGCAACTACTGGGCTGTACTTAACAACAACATTAATGTCAGCAGTATTGTGATTAATGCCGGTGTAGCTCTTAACATTACCGTTACCATCATCTGCACCCGCAGTTTCAACTTGTGAAGTGTAGCCGTTGATGTGCTTAGTTGGAACAAGGTCAAAACTACCGTTATCCTTAGTACCGTCAACGATTGTCCAAGTAATACCCTTAGTTTGATCTGCTAATTCTTTACCATCAGCATCGGTCCACTTACCAGTTACCTTATCTAAGTAGCCCGCACCTTGGAAGTGAAGCGTATCAGTTACCGGACTTGGTGTTTGTTCACCAGCACCTTCGTAAGTAACTGTCCGTGTTACATCATGAGTCAAACTAGTCTTGTCAGTACCTGCTGGATACTTAGGACCAGCCGGATTTGGATCATTAGGGTTGATTGGCTCGCTTGGTGTACCTGGTGTAGTTGGATTTACTGGTTGAATGCCATGCTTCAAAGTTACGTAGAAGGTTTGGGTATTATCGTTAATGTTGTCAAAGCTTGGCTTAGCACCATTTGGATCGAAGCCGTTTGAAACTAATACGTAGCCTTCATTTTCAAGCTTAGCAATTTCATCAGCAGTACTGTAGTTAACAGCGTCACCAGCATTACCAGTTAATTCTGAACTACGAGTAAGTTCAACAACATGAGCTGGGTCATTTATATCTTGGTAAACGACAACTGCCTTTTGTGTAGCTGGCGTTTCAGGATTCTTAGTGTAAACAACATTTACTACTTGGTTCTTGTTTGGTTCAGGAGTTGCAAAGTTAACTGTTTCAGTGCCTGGAGTGTAGCCAGTAACTTCTGGTGATTTAACTGATTCAAAATTACCACTTGGAGTGCCCCATTCACCAGTTGTCTTAACAGCCCCGGTTACAGCATCAACAGTGTCAGTTCTCGTCCACGTTACAGTTTGAGTTGCACTGTCATCTGGTGCCTTTGTGCCATCAGCCATGATGTAGTGAACATGAGCATTAGCCTGAGCAGTAGTAGTCTGATCCTTAGTACCATGTTTCAAGTAGATCTTAAAGCTTTGGTTCGACTTAGCATCATTGTCAAAGCTTGGGTAAGTGAAACCGTTAGTTGCGTCACCCTTCATGCCTTGACCATCAGCCTTTTCAAAGGTGTAGCCATGATCTAAGTAGTTCTTCAATTGTTCATTTGAGCCGTTGAAGCTGATTGCCTTACCAGATTCACCATTGTTGGAGTAAACAGCTAAGACAGATTGATTTGCTGGGTCATTGTCGTCAATGATTTGCAAGTCGGCAGCTTGGGCAGAACGGTTGTAAACAACAGTTACTCGTTGGTTTACGCCACGTTCTGGAGCATTGAATTGCACGTTATCAACGCTTGCCGTGTAGCCATCATTAGAAAGGTCTGGTGACTTAACGTCAGTAAACGCATTCTTATCGGCCTTCCAAGTACCTTCATTTACAGTAGCACCAGTTACCTTATCAACCGTATTTGTCCGACTGTAAGTGATAGTTTGAAGAGCACTATCTGCTGGAGCTTGCACACCGTTGTCAGCAACAACATAGTGAACTTGGGCAGTTGCAGTAGCATCTTCAGTAACATCCTTAGTACCGTGAACTAAGTAAATCTTGAAGTCTTGGGCAGTTGAACCGTAAGTTGGGTAAGTGTAGCCTGTTTGAGCACTACCACTCAAATTACCGTCAGTCTTTTGAACTGTGTAACCTTGGTTCAAGTAACCCTGCAAAATTTGATCAGAGTTAGCGAATGTAATTTGATCAGTGCTCTTACCTTCATTACCAAAACTAGCTAATTGCTTAGGAGCATTAGCATCATTGTTATCAATAATTTCAAGAGTAGCCTTTTGGGTAACTTCAGGAGTTTTGTTCTTGGTGTAAGTTACAGTAACATCACTAATCTGTTGACCTGGGTAAACGGTCATTCCGCCAACAGTTGAAAGGTCAACATTGTCGTAGCCGACTTCACTAGGAGTCTTAGAAGCAACTGAAGCCATGTTTTGACTAGCCGGCATCCAAGCACGGTTAGCATCAGTTGTTGTTACCACTGGAGTAACAGTATCTGCATTAGTATCGTAACCAAGGACTTCACCAGTTACCTTGTCGACAACAGCGTGACGTTCGAAGTTAACAGTCTGCGTGTAAGTATTCTTACCATCTGGAGCACCATTAACGTCAACAGTTTGACCATTTTCGTTAATTCCCTTGTAGTTAATCGTCCGCGTTACTGATTGTTGCAAGTTAGTCTTAGTTAAACCATCTGGGTAAGCTGGCGGGTTATTACGTGGGTCATTAGGGTTGATCTTGTCACCAGGGTTTTGTGGTTTGTCTGGAGTTACAAGAACAGTTTCATGACCGTAGTAAACATTAACTACAGCGTCCTTAGTTGCAGAATCTACAGTTACTTGATCTGCTTGAGCAAGATCTGGAGCAGTGTAACCAGCATTAGTTAAGATTGGCGAAACTACTTGATTCCATGAACCGGTATTCCAACCATCAGCAGTGGTTGCCTTAGTGAAAGTCTTACCATCGTTGGAAATAGTACCGTAACCCATGTCTTGACCAGTTGAAGAAACAACGTGAGTCCGCTTCAATTGAACAGTTTGGGTAGTTGGGTTGTCATGAATTAAATCAGCTGGAATCTTTTGACCAGTTACCTTGTCGTAGTAATTGATAGTCCGAGTTACTTCACGAACTTCATCAGTACCAGTGTAAGTTGGTGCTTCCGGAGTCTTTGGACTGTAAGTTACAGTCGTTGTTGGGTTCTGGTCAGGATTTGGCGTAGGCGCAGGAACATTAATCTTATCAACCGTGTAGCCTTCAAGACTTGGACTTGGCACATCAGTGTAGTGGTCTGGGGTCGTCCAGTTACCAGTTGGTGTAAATGCACCAGTTACCTTGTCCTTAGTACCAGGTTGAGTCCAAGTAATTGTTTCAGTGTGATCTGCAGGCGGAGTTGCCTTACCATCTAAAACAACGTAGTGAACAGTTGAAGTCGTGTTCTTAGTCTGGTTAGCAGGTTCAGTACCGTGAACTAAGTACAGCTTGAAGTGTTGGTCGCTGTTAGCATTGCTATCGAAGTTGTCGTAACTAATTTGACTGTATGAACTTGGGTTAGAAGTTACGTTTTGGTCATTAACAAAGCTATCAATTTGGTAACCCTTAGCAATCAAGTCAGCAACGTAATTTGCGGCCCCGCTGAAGGTAATTTGCGTGCCAGCCTTACCACTGTTATCGAAGTTGTTAAGCTGCTTGTTGTTGTCAGTCTTGTCGTAAACAATCAAGTCAGCCTTTTGATCTTGTTCAGGTGCCTTGCTGTAGACAACTGTGACAACTTGGTCCTTGTTAACTACTGGAGTCGTGAAAGTAGCAGTAGCCTTATCTGGAGTATAACCAGTAACAGTTGGTGACGTAATACTGTCAAATGTTTGCTTATCTGGCGTCCAGTTACCGTAAGTGATATCACCAGTTACCTGGTCTGTTGTAACCGTGCGAGTCCAGTTAATAGTTTGTGGACCATTGTCAGCTGGAGCAGCTGGCTTATTAGCATCGTTACCAGCAATTACGTAGTGAACTGTAGCTGTTGAAGTGCCCTGTTCATTAGTAACCTTTTGACCATGCTTCAAAGTAATCGTGAATGCTTGGTCAGTAGTTGTATCGTTGTCGAAATTACCAAAGTTAATACTATTTTGGTCACCGATTGAAGAACCGTTCTTGTCATTAACTGCACTAACAAAAGTGTAACCACCATTAAGTAATGAAGTTAAGGTTTCTGGTTCACCAACGAAGGTAATGCTGTCACCCGCAACTCCTTGGTTATTGAAAGTACCAAGAGTCTTATTAGTATCTTGGTCAACGATCTTGACGCTAGCCTTTTCATCAGCTTGTGGCTTTGGCTTATCAATTGGGGTGTAAACGATTGTTACATCAGTGTCACCAGAAGTTGGCGTTACGTTTAATGCAACTGCACCACCGTCTGGAGTACCGTTAGTGTAGCCAACAATCTTGTAGCCATCGACTGCCTGACCCTTTACTTGAGCTAACGTACCAGTAGCAGGAGTATAAACAGTATCACTTGTCTTGCCAGTTACTAAGTCCTTCGTAGCAGTACCGTTGAACGTTACGGTTTGATCAGTTTGTGGAGTCAACTTAGAAGCTGGATCACTACCATCAGTAAAGACATAGTGGAAGTGACGAGTTACTGTCTTAGTATTGCTTACTGGTTGAGTTTGGTGGTCGTAGTAAACATCGTAAACAATGTCCTTAGAAGTTGGTGTTACCGTATCGGCAGGTACTACACTAGCACTTTTACCATCTTTAAATTCTGGTGCAGTGTAGTTATATGCGGATAAGTCATTTGAACGCTTAGCAGCGAACTGTGTACTACCGACTTCGCCATCTGCCGTATGCCAATCTTGCTTAGTGTAGCCAGTACCTTCAGCATTAATAGTACCGTAACCAACCTTTACACCATTTTCGAGAACTGGCGTACGAGTAAAGGTTACTTCATCAGTAACTGGGTTTTGTGCAATTAAATTACTTGGAATCTTGGCACCGGTTACCTTGTCATAGTAGTTGATAGTACGGTGAACAGTTGCTGTTTCAGGCTCGCCATATGTGTAACTAACAGTTGGCGCAGCCTTCTTGAAGTGAACGACAAAGCTTTGGGTAGTATCAGCATCACTATCATAGTTTGGGAATGTTACACCGCTAAAGCTACCAGTATTGCCACCAGTTACACCATTACCTGTTGTTTGGACATAAGTGTAGCCTTGACCAAGAATGTTGCTTACAGTTGATGCTGCATTATCAAAAGTGATTTGGCTATCAGCATCACCAGTAACATCTTGAGCCGGGCTTAGTGAACTGCCATTGTCGTCATCAACGAAAGTAATTGTAGCGTTTTGCTTAATACGGTAATAGAAAATGAATCCAGAATTACCATTCTTAGAATCATTGATTTCCCGGTTACCAGCTTGGCTTAAAACGTCACCTTTTTTGACCGTCTTACCACTCAAACCGCTCATAAACCGAGTACCCATCTCAGGATCAACTTCATAAGTGTTATATTCAGCTGTTCCTTGATTATCAAGCATTGTCTTAAAGTACACAAGTGGTGTTGGACCGGTAATTCCAACTGCAAGCTGATTACCCTTATTGTACATTGATAGAGTTCCAGTTAGCTTGCCATCTTGCTGCATTTGAGCGTAGCCGTCAGTCAAATCACTAGCTAAAATAGCAGTTTTACCATTGTAATCAACAGTAGCATTCTTAGACTTCGCACTAGCATCATCAGCAGAAACTAAAGTGTAGGTCTTACCATCAGTAAATGTGACCTTTTCAGGGTCAAGGTTACCAGTAATTTCATAGCTTTGGCCTGATAAACCTTTAATTAATTCATTTTTGGTTCCCAATAATTTACCAGTGTCAGCATCTACATAGTAAATAGGTTGGTTTACAATTGCTGGAACCCATGATGAAACATTCTTCCATTGAGAAGCACCGTCTTTAGCGATCTCATCGAGTGTTTGCTTTTTATCTTGGTTAATATTCCAAAGACCATAAAGCTGGTTATTGCTTGAATTCAGCTCCAATGAAACCGAACTGCCGAAAGTAAGCTCTGGTGTATCTCCTTGTGGTGTTACTTTCCATTTGATAGCGTTAATTCCACTTGCCACACCTGACAAAGCTTGTTTGCTAGCTTCAAAAGTATAAGTTCCGCCAGTAAATGGTTCTCCCAAATTATTATTAGATGTATTCATTGTATAGTTGAAGCTTGTTTTACCATCGCTACTAATCGTATACATCTGTGTAGCACCGCTTGGGGTGTAATACGTTGGAGTTTGACCTGGCATTACTGTCAATGTTTCAGGATTATTAGGATCACCCTTATATGCATATAAACCTTAAGTCTTAATAGCATATTTATCACTACTTGCCGCAGCGGCACTTTCTGTTTTTGTTGGCGTGAAGTAAAGGTAATAGTTTTTCCCTGGATCATTAGTATCTGTTGCAAAAGTTACAATTAAGTTCTTTTGCTTGATGAAAGTTTGACGATAAACGGTTTGTCCTTGTTGAACTTGAACTCCTCGTAAGTCGTCCTGAGTAGGAATATTATATTTAGCATTTGCAGTTATATCATCGAATGACGTTGCAGTAGCATCAGCGTTCGAACTATTACTTTGTGCAAACAAACTGGTAAATAGGCTACTGTAATCAAATCCATTAGTCGCATTTGCTGCATCAGCAACGTTAAACGCTTGTGTTTCTACCGCATTAGACGTAGGTTGATTGATCGTACTATCAGTAGTTGCTTGCGAATTGGCTGATAGCTGCGCAGGTGTTGTACTTTGACTCCCCTGACTAGCTGCATTGCTATCAGCTGTAGTATCCGGCGTAGTTGTATTTGCCATTGCGGCACTAACTGCTGCTTCATATTCGTTAGCAGTCGGCGTGGTTACATCACCAGCAGGATTTTGAACTGCTGCTGACGCATTATTAGCTTGATTAGCTGCCGTTGCCTCTTTAAGAGTTGACGCACCAGCAGAATTTAAAACTAAATTATGATCAGTTTCTTCTGAGGAGCCATTTTTATCTCCCCCAGAATTTACATTTGCATTATCAGTTGTATCAGCTGATACACCATTGGCAAAAGAAATACCCAGTAAAACAGAGGCAACACCAACAGATAATTTCTTAATGGTGAAGCGTTGTTTCTTGGGTTCATATTTCTTAAATTGTTCTTGATGATTATTACGTGATAACATCATCCGTCCCCCTTGAATACCATTACTATATAGTGCTGAAACTATAATAGTAATTATTTATACACATAATATCTTACCTGTTTTCCTTTAAAACACAAATCATTTTTTGTCTAATCACAACTGACTTAATTCACTTCTTTCACTTAGCTAACGATAATCCTTAGGTATAACAAGGGGTTTATAAAATATAAAAATATATGAATTTTTTTACAACAAATGATAACTTTTTCATTTGTTAATCGTTTTTCAATTTAAAATAACTTATCGCTATCAAAGTGACGAAACTGTTATCCTTACTGATTAAATCTTTCAAATCATTAATTACAATAATAATTATTCTTTTAACAACGATAATGTAATAAATAAAAAAGCCCAATTAATGATATTAAAACCATTAATCAGACTTTTAATCACTAACAAGTTAATTACTTCGTCCGTCGCTTCCTTCTCATTCCGGCTAAGCCAAAGATGCTTGCCAAAGTTGCAAAGGCGAACCCAAGCGTAACTGCTGCTTTATTCGTAGCGTTACCAGTTTGCGGAAGCTTTTTAACTCGTTGCTTATTCATTTGTGATGATTGTTGTAATTGTGTCGAAATCGAATGCCGATTTGCAATATGGTCATTGACTACCTGATCAGGTACAACTGCTTTTTCATGATTATTACCACTAACCAAGTTTTCACCTGGCGTCGGAACAGCAGGTTGAGCTGGCATCGATGGTTTGTGCGGTGGCGTGGCCGGCTTGTTCGGCTGGTTAGGTTTCTCCGGCTGAGTTGGCGTTGTTGGCTCTACTGGTTGAGCATCTTTTGTATACGTAATTGTAATACTTTGATCACTCATCCCTGGTGCAACAGTTTCTGCCGGAATATCTTGGCAATCAGCAGTATAACCTACCACTGATGGCACCTTATATGCTGGCCAGCTAGTATCACCGGTTGGCTGCCAAGCACTGTACGTTACTTGTCCCGTTACCTCGTCAAAGATTGCAGTACGAGTAAATTCAACGGTTTGCGTAACAATTTGTTGTTGCCCGTTCGGATTGTCAACCTTAATCGTCCGCGTAATCCCATTCGTCAATGCGTCCATATGCTCGTAGGTAGTATCAGGGTTCCCTGGTACTTGTCCCGTTGGCGCTTCTTGACCAGGAACAATAACAATCGTCTTATGTTCAACTGTAATATTAATCGTTGAAATTCCATTTGCTGTTACCACAGCCGTTGCTGGAACATCTTGTCCGGTAACTGGCTGCCATCCAGCTGGGAGATCTGGCGTGACCGCAATCGTTTCTCCAGTACGACCGGTAAGAATGGTTTGACCAATTTCATTACCATTTTGATCACGGTAAATGATTTTACCAGTCTGCTCATTAGCAGTGTAAGCAACATCAACAGTTTGATTATTAGTATCCACTGTCACCGGCTCAACCGCTATAACCGCTGGACTAGCAGTATAGCCAGCAACGGTTTCTGGTGTAAAGGCCGCAAACTTACCACTGTTCCACTTAAGATTAGATACTTCACCAGTTACCAGGTTCTTGGTGCCGTCTCCGGTAAGTTCAACTGTCTGAACAACTTTCTTATTACCGCTCGGCAAATGTTCAATTATCGTCCGGGTAACGGTCTTATGTTCCTGAACCGCTTCTACCTGTGGCTTAATCAAGATAACGGTCGTTCCACCAGCAATCTTAATGGTCGATGGAACAGCATTAACCGCTTGCCAATTAGTTGGGATTTGCGGGTTAAATGCAACTTCTGTCCCTGCTTGCCCCTTAATAGTTTCCGTACTAATAATCGTTTCGTTCTCATCTTGATACTGGATAACTTGTTGACTATCAGTCGGTGTCGGAATCTTGGAGTAAGTAATCTCAACCGTACTATCGGCACTCTCAAATGTGATATTTTCGATCGGAACAATACTCATATTTGTTGTGTAGCCTGGAACCGTTTCTGGAGTAAAGGCGGCAAATTGTCCCGTGGTCCATTTAAGAGCAGTGACTTTGCCATTTACCAGGTTCTTGGTGCCTGTTCCAGTGAGTTTAACCGTTTGAACGACCTTCTTATCACCGCTTGGTAAGTGTTCAATTATCGTTCGCGTAACGGTCTTATGCTCTTGAACAGTTTCTGTTTGTGGTTCAACAGTGATAACCACCGCTGGGATTCCATTAGCAGTTGCCGTAACAACAGTTGGAATGTCCTGACCTGGAGCAATTTGCCAATTAGTTGGTACTACTGGCGTGATTTTAATGGTTTCACCCGTCTTAGCAGTTAACGATGTTTGCCCGATTTCTTTACCAGTTGAGTCGCGGTAAATAATCTTACCAATTTGAGTATTAGCTGCGTAAGAAATATTTACTGTCTCATTCTTAGTTGTTGGTGTGACAGGCTGTGCGGTTACCGCTTGACTTGCCGTGTAGCCAGCAACTTCTGGCGCAGTGTAAGCAGACCATTCTGCTGATTGTGCGCTTGTCCAATCACTGTAACTAATCTCACCAGTTACTTCATCAAACGTGGCCGTTCTGGTGAAGCTAACTGCTTGGGTTATGGTTGTCTTTTCACCGCTTGGACTAGTTACCACAATCGTACGAGTTGGCTTTGCCGTTAAGTTTTCCATCTTCTCGTAATTCTTGCTTGGATCACCTGGCACTTTGCCGCTTGGAATGTCCTTTTCTGGTGTATCCGGAGTAACCGTAATTGTACTGTGTTCTACTTTTACAGTTACGGCTGGGATTCCGTTAGCGGTTGCTGTAACTGTTGCCGGGATATCCTGACCTGGTACTATCTTCCAGCCTGCTGGTACTTGTGGCGTTACCTTTACAGGCTCACCAGTTTTACCGTTGATAGTAGTTTGCCCGATTCCCTGACCATCACTATCAACATAGGAAATCTTACCGGTTTGCGCATTGGCAGTGTAAGTAATGCTAATGCGTACTGGTTGCGTAGATGCTGTCACGTTTACTGAAGGAATCGATTGAATAACTTGATCTTGTCCATCAGAAATTTGAATAATCTTAGCCGTGTAACCAGCTGGCGTATTAACTTGATATGCATCCCACGCAGCCGTAGTCCAATTGCCATAGTTAGTTAACTTGCGAGTAACTTCATTGTAAGTTGCAGTCCTAGTGATCGTTGCAGACTGAGTAGTTGTCTTAGCTCCACTAGATAAATTGTCAACAATAACCCGGTTAACAGTCTTACTCAAATCGTTGTCCTTGAACCAATCTTGGTTAGCAGGGTCTGGGTTGGTAGTTGGATCAACTGGATTAACAGTGACGGTCTTTTCAACCAAGTGAATTACAATATCGTTATTTCCATCAGCCTTAAATGTGTAACTAGTTGGCAACGTTTGACCAGCAGCTAATTCGTAGTGAGCTGGAATTTTAACATTAGTAATGTTGATTGTTTGATCAGTCACACCAGTTTCAGTAATGGTTGGACCAACTTGACTGCCATCCTTGTCATCATCAACAAACCTGATGTTTACTCGTTGCTCGTTAGCAGTGTAAGTAACAGTGATTGTCCTGTCCCTATCCTTATCAGTTACCGTAACTTCTGGCACAGCACCCGGATTTGCAGTATATCCAGCAAATGTAAATGGAGTAAAACCAGCAAATGTAGCTTTGCCATCAACTGCTGTCCATGGGCCTTCACTATCCGCAACAATCTTGCCAGTGACTAGATCGTATTTTGCGGTTCTCGTAAATTCAACAGTTTGTTGCTTTTGATCTGCTGGAATCTGAGCCAATTGTTCAGTGCTTAGACCTTCGTAATTAATCGTTCTCGTTACGTCCTTAACCAAACCATTTTCCTTGAACCAGTTTTCATTGGTTGGATCTGGGTTGGTGCTTGGATCAACCGGATTAATTTTTGAAATCTCATGAACTAACTTAATGTACAGGTTTTGATTCAAAGCTTTAGTGAAGGTATAGCTCGTTGGTAGCGTTTGGTCTGGAGCCAGCTCATAATTTTCTGGAACAGCTAAGCCCAGATTATCAATAGTCGAACCTGCAACACCAGTCTCCGTAATCGTCTTACCAACCTGCTTATTACCATCTTGGGTATCTTCAAACACAATCTTCAAGGTTGCGTCTAAAGTGAATTCAGCGGTTGAAGAAAGATTCAACTTATAGTTTGGATTTGCTTTTTCAAGAGCAGTTAAGCTGTCTGGCGTCAAGCTAATTAAGTAAACACCTGACTGATCTGGGGTAGTGCCAGAAGCAAACTGATAAGCCATCCCTGCTGGAACTGTAATTCCGCTTGGAACGTTAACTTTAAAGTTTGCACCATCAATCTTAGCTTCAGTACTTTCCTGACTACCAGTAATTGCAACTTTAGCTTGTGCCGGACTAATTACATATTTGAACTGTCCACTTTCAGAAATTGCATAGTTTGGATTATTA
Source organism: Limosilactobacillus albertensis (assembly GCF_014145555.1). Taxonomy (NCBI): domain Bacteria; kingdom Bacillati; phylum Bacillota; class Bacilli; order Lactobacillales; family Lactobacillaceae; genus Limosilactobacillus; species Limosilactobacillus albertensis. The sequence continues at coordinate 52,765 of NZ_JACIVD010000077.1, read as the reverse complement.
CTTTGCAGTTTTGCTAAACCAGACTTGTTCAATGCAATATAGTAAGTTCCAGCATTAGTTGGTGCTGAGGCTGCATTACCATCTGCATCTACCCATTCATAGTCGTCACTAGTTAAGTTGGCGGTATTAAGGACTTCACCATTTACTAGGCCATTAGCAGTGAATACGCCAAAATTAGTATCTTGGGTATTAATTGTCGCTGGTTGACCATCATAAATCTTGCCGTCTGTACCGCGAGTATTGTCACCTAATGTAACATCAAGCGTCTTTTGCTTAATCGTGAACTTAGCTGAACCTGAAAGACCACTAGCATCAAGAGTTACGTTGCCGTTTCCTGCATACTTATCAATTGCTGCTTGTAAATGAGCCAACCCTTGATCACTTAACTTCAAGGTGTAAGTGCCAGCATTAACTGGTGCTTGTCCATCTTCCCAAGTGTAATCACCATCTTGCAAAGTATAAATACTTTGAGCAGTTGAACCTGGGAAAGTAAAGTGAACAATGATATTGCCGTTAGTACTATCTACCTCGGCAGGTGTTACCGCTTGACCATCATAAGTCTTAGAAGCTTGACCACTAAGCGTTGCTTGACCTGCAACAACATTGATTGTGTAAGTATACTCGCCACCGATTGCATTATCAGCAAACTTGTAATTTGGATTATCCTTTTGAAGCTGACTGATTGCATTGTCGGTCAATCTCAAGTAGTAAGTACCAGCGTTAACCGGACTACCAGTCATTGCGCGGTAGTTGCCATCACTATCCTTAGTGTACCAAGCATAACTATCGGCAGTAATACCAGCTGTGTTAAGGGTTTGTTCTGAAACGAAACCAGTTGAACCCCAAGTTACATTATTTACTACATCAGCAATTGAAGTGGTTTGACCGTTGTAAGTGCGGCTATCACTACCACCAATTGTTGCAGTTGCCGTCGCTGGAGTAATCGTGTAGTTGATTACGCCACTGACTGAACTAAACATGTAGTTTGGATTTGCCTTTTGTAATGCAGCTAACGTACTTGCCTTCAAGTGAGCTTCATAAGTACCCACATTAACTGGGGCAGTATCAAGCTTATTGCCATCTGCATCGTACCAGTCAAAGTCACTAGCCTCAATGCCTGGATTTACTAATGGCGTATCAGTTAACGTCCCATTTGCTGAAATCGTTAAGCCCCTGACATCAAGATCAGCTGCTTGACCATTGTAAGTCTTGCTTTGATCACTGCCAGAAATAGTGACATTACTAATTTCTTTTGGCGTGATGTTAAAGCTGGCTTGTCCTGATAAATCATCTGCTGCAATTGTTACGTTGCCACTACCTGCTTGACTATTCAAAGCCTCTTGCAAGTGAGCTAAGATAGCATCCTTATTCAAACTAATTGTGTAGTTACCTACTGTAGCTGGTGCCTTGTCATCACTTGTATTCCAAGTATAATCGCCATCTTGTAAAGTGTAAGTACTTTGAGCGTTAGAGCCTGGATAAGTCAAGTGAACTAAGATTTGACCATTGCTATTAACTTCAACTGTAGTTACTGCTGAACCATCAAAGGTCTTTTCATTGGATCCGCTAAGTTCAGCTGTAGCAGTTGCTGCCGTAATATTGTAATTAGCCTTAGTAGTAAATGTCCACTTGTAGTTAGCACCATTGTTACCAGTCAACTGTTCAAGTTTTGCTTGACCTGCTGGTGATAATTCAACTTGGTAAGTACCAACATTTATAGCATTACCAACAATTTGTAAATCATCAGCCGTCAAAGTAAGAGTTTGAACTGTACCGTTTGCTGAGTAAACAGGAGCTGAGTAAGCAACATCGTATTTACTTAAATCAAGGGTATTTGGCAAAGTCTCTTTAGCGTCATAAGTCCTACCATCACTACCATTAAGAGTAACGGTAACTGCACCTTGGTTAACCGTAAGCGTACCTTTCGTAGTTACATCAGCGGCTACTTGAGGATATGCATAGTTAGTACCAAGCGCCTTTTCGATGTTAGTTAAACCTTGCGCAGATAATTCAACTTGGTAAGTACCGACATTGCCTGGAGTTTGGTTAAATACTAAGTCGCCATCTTTAGCGGTGTAACTTAAGTTGGTACCATTTTCAGTAGTAATCGTCAAAGTATAACCAGATGGATTCTTGCCAATTACGTTAAGCCATTCTTGACTACCATAATCAACACTTGATTGACCTGATACAGTAATCGTGACTGGCATTTGATCGACATAGAAACTTGCTCGTGCATTACTTGCTTGCTTCCAGTCATAGTTACTTGAACCAGTTAAATCTTGCAGCTTCTTCAACCCTTGTGCTGATAACTTAACTTGATAATGACCAACATTACCTGGCTCACTAACAAATTCAAGATCGCCATCGCTTAAAGTTACATTGGTGTAAATTGGCTCAGCGTCATTATTCACGCCGCCATCATGCACTGGAGCAGTGATTGAAATTGAGTAGCCGTTATTACCGCCATAATTAATAGTTGCATTTTCGCCATATTTAATATGTTCAGCACCATTAATTGTAACTGTTGTTTGCGCTGGGGTAATGACATATGAAGCTGGGGTATGACTAGGCTCTACCACATCTTTTTCACTAAGAATACCATTGCTATCAGTGGTAGTAGTTTTACCAACATTACCTGAGAAGTCATAGTCTGGGAACAATTTACGCAGTTTATCAGTCAATTGCTTAGAGATCTTGACACGATAATTTCCTACATTAGTTGGTACCCCCCCATCTGGGTAACCGTCAACATATAAGTCACCAGCATCCCAGGTAAGTCCGGTATCTTTACCATTATTTAGAAGCTTACCGTCTTTCCAAGTAAGATTTGGAATCGGCTTATCTGTATTCAACCAATTAGTAAAGTCCAGCTTATATGCACTTGGATCAAATGGCATTGCAGTTCCATAAACCGTGGTCTGATTACCAGTTAAGGTTAATTCAGCCTTATGTTCATAAATGAAGTATTCCCCGCTCTTAGCTGATTGGCTAATTGCGTAATTGTTTGCACCAGTTAATTGCTTAACCTTTTCAAGACCACTAGCAGTTAAGCGAACCATGTAAGGTGTTCCCTTAATAGGTTGCCCATCGGTGCCAATACCAGCATTAGCATGAAGCGCTGGGTTACCTTGAGAATCTACTACTTCAAGATCATCTGGTGTTAGATTGAACTTACCTAAACCGGTAGGCTCAGTATCTGAATTGCCCCAAACAAGTTTAATATCGCCCTTATTAATTTGATCTTGCGTAATTACTGCACTCTTGTCGTTAAATACTTTCCAAGCGCTACCAGCAACTTCAATCACTAGTTCTGCCGGATTTACAGTGTAGGTAATTTGACCGCTAATTGTACTCTTACCCTTATCTTCAAAGGTATAGTTTGGATTGGCTTTAGCAAATGCCTGTTCACCAGCGGCATTCAACTTCAAGTAGTAAGTTCCTGCATTAGTTGGCGCAGAAATTTCATTGCCCTTTGCATCGTACCAAGTGAAGTCACTTGTAGACAAAGTAGGAAGGGTTAAGTTTTCAACATTGTGGAAGCCAAAATTCTTAGCCGTTTCACTATTAGTTGGATCAAAGACAACTGCTTGACCATTATATGTTGATTGTTCATTACCATATAATTGGACATTTGAAGCTACCGCTTGTTTAATTTCAAAGCTAGCAGTTCCTGCCTTATCAGCAGTTGTAGTTAGAGCAACGTTCCCTTGACCAACAGCTTGGTCAATTTGATCTTGGATATGGTTAATCCCTGCCTCAGTCAACTTAATAGTGTAATTACCAGCATTTACAGGTGCGTTACCATCTTCAGTTGACCAAGTATAGTCGCCATCGCTCAAAGTAAAGGTAGCTGGCAAGTTAGCAATTCCAGTGCCGTTAATTGCAACCTTAATTGTTGAACCCTTAGTATACAAATCACCAGTAGTTGCAGCTGAGCCGTTGTAGATCATTGAATTGTTACCACTAAGATCAGCAGTAACTTTAGCTTGATTAATAGTATAAGTACCAGTTCCCGCAGATGCAGTAGCAGACCACTCAACATTAGCGCTATTAATGGCCTTGATATTATTCCAGCCCTGTTGCGATAAACGAACCTGGTATTGACCAACATTCACTGGCACATTAGTTGTCCAAGTACCATTAACATTGAATTCAATATCGCCAGCAACTAGCTTGTAAGTTGGATTGTTTGGTTCATTCAATTTAATTGAGTATTGGCCTAGGTAATCATCACTACTTACTGGAGTACCAGTATAAGTGTATTCTGGATCACCACTAAATTCGGCACTTGCTTTGTACTTATTAATGACTAAATTGCCAGTACTGTTTGCAAGACTAATGCTGTAATTATTACCAAGTGCTTGTTGAACCTTGGCTAAACCGTCAGCAGTCAATTGAACTTCATAGCTACCAGCATTTACAGCTGGACCATTAACAATTGTAAAGTCGCCTGAATCAAGGGTTACATTCATCAAACTTGCCAATGCACCAGTAGTGTTGCCATCAGCTTTAGCAATTGAAACCGTAACACTATTAGTTCCATCGGCATTGTAGACCACGTTATATGGTGAGCCCTTGTAAGTTTCAGTTTGCGTACCACTGACGCTAATTACATTAGCTGAAGGAGTAATTTCAAAGCTAGCTTGTCCACTAATTGCGTTATTTGCGAATTGGACATTGCTTTGATCGTTTTGACCACTGCCAGCTAGTGACTTGATGTAGTTTTCAACATTAGTAATCCCTGATTGAGTCAAAGTGACGATGTACTTACCAGCATCCGTTGCGTTGCCACTAATCGTGTAGTCACCTTGCTTTAACGTGTAAGTTTGACCATTTACACCTGGGAAGTTAAGGCTGACTTTGATTTCACCATTTGAGTTAAGTTGAGCATCGCTAATTGCAGATCCATCATAAACCTTATTATTAGAACCACTTAAAGTTCCAGTTGCCTCAGCTGGTGTAATTGTGTAAACGCCTAAGCCAGTGTTAGCCAAAGTAAAGTTTGGATTCTGAGCTTGGAGAACATTAAATGCTGCATCAGTTAATTTAACGTAATAAGTACCAACATTCTTTGGATTTTCAGTTAACGCATTACCGTTAGCATCAACCCATTCATAGCTGTTACCAGTAAGCGATTGGGTATTTAGCGTTACCTTCTTACCATTAACCATCACAGTAACTTGGAATTTAGACGGATCAATCTGGTTAGTAGCTTGTGCGTCATAGACCTTAGTGTAATTGCCTTCACTAATGTTAGCCAATGTAGCATCAGTATTTAATGGCGTAATCGTGTAGTTTGCAGTACCCGTGATTGTACCATTTGCAAACTTCACATTACTTACGCCGTTTTGACCAGCGCCAACAGCATCTTCAATAATCTTTTGGACAGCTGCTGAGTTAATCGTAATGGTATAAGCCTGACTACTTGCATTCACTGGAGCTTGACCATTTGGTGTATTCCAAGTAAAGTCGTTAGCCGTTAACTTAACCGTAGTTGAGTAATCACTATTACCGTCTTTTGGATAGTGCAGCGTCAAAGTAATGTTGTTATTATCATTACTTACATTTAAATCATCAACGCTAACAGCATTGCCATTGTACGGACGCGTGCCACTACCTGAAAGTGTAGCTGAAGCATTAGCTTGATTAATAGTGAAAGTCCCGTCGCCAGCATTAGTTAAAGTAAAGTTTGGATTATTCTTTTGCAGTTGTGCTAGACCAGTTGCGTTTAACTTAACTTGGTAAGTACCAACGTTTACTGGAGCTGCACCATCAGCCCAGTCAAAGTCGCTACTGGTCAAGCCCGTTGCATCTAAGACAACGCTTTTACCATTAACAATAGCCGTAAATTGGAACTTAGCTGGATCAATTGCACTTGGAGCTGCGCCATTGTAGGTCATTTCATAATTGCCAGCTTGCGCATTAGCCATTGTTGCAGCACTAGCAAGCTTGTTAATTGTGTAAGTTGCGCTGCTGGTAATCGTTGATTGCCCATCATTAGTCCAGACAATACTATTGTTGCCGAACTTGTTCTTGATGCCATTTTCACCTTGTGTGGTTAAACGAACTTGATATTTACCTGCATTAATTGGCATGTTTGTTGACCAAGTTGTGCCGTCAGTTGAAAATTCAACGTCCCCATTTTGCAAAGTATAGGTACCTGCATTTGCAGTAGGTCCAGTTACTGTTACTTTCAAGTCCGCATTAAGTTCACCATTAGTAATCGCTTGACCATTATATGTGCTTTCGCCATTGCCTGTTAAGGTTGCTGTAGCTACAGCGCCCCAAGTGATATTAATAGTTGTGTTTTGTGTAGTATCGGTTACTGTTTCAGCTGGAATTTGGCCATTTACCAGTGTAAGTGGAGTCGTAACACCATTTACTGTTTTAGTAGCTGACATAGTATAGCCATCATGAGTTGGTAAATTGGTTAATGCCGTCCAACTTTGAGTATTCCAGCCACTTCCATCAAACCCGTCAAAGACTACGCCGGTATCATCATTGTTAACCTTTACTTGACGATTTAGCACAACTGTTTCAGTAGAAAAAGTTCGAGTCGCTTCTCCTGGTTCGGTAATATTAACTACACGAGTTACCTTTTTCGTTACCATTGAAGTCGGAACATAGTATGTTGTTAATACATTACGATTGAACCATGTATTATCAGTCGCATTCGGATACGTTGTTCCTGCTGGAGTGCCAAATTGCGTCGTAGTAAAGTAAATCCCGGCAACATAAGGATGGATAGAACTGGTTACTGCAACATAATCATCACCGCCAGCTGGTGGAATAACGTTAAAGCCACCTCCAGCTCCATTCTTAATTGCATCTGACCAATTCCCAGAGATAACGTGGAAGCCAGGGGTATCTTTATCACCAGCATTTTGATCAAAGGCCCAATTACCGTAAGTAATCTTATTGTTGGCAACATTTAAAGTGCCTGTTCGGTCATAAAATACTTGTATTTGAGCATCAGGTGCAAATTGTTGCCCATTCTCATTACCACCAGCAATGACAAATTTTGCAGTTACTGTACTTGTATGATTCTCAACAGGAATATACAAAACGGTATGAACTGGCTGAGCTTCATATGCAGTAGCATCTTTAGTATATGCTTGTGAGGCTTGAGTTGGATCCGTATCACCATTTGCACCAGCAGTATTCCAAGTTGGGTAAACAAATTGGTTTGCTGGTTTACCAGACTTATCAGTAATTACAGCAGCGGTATAACCATCTATAGTTGGCACATCAGCCACAACTGCTCCCCAATTTGCTGGCAAGCTTGTCCACTTACCAGATACAACATGATAACCATTTTGACCTTGGTTAGTATCCCAGAGCCATGGAGAATAAGTTATATTCTTAGTAACCTGATCTTGATACTTATTGCGACTGTAGTAGATATCAAGAACTGCTGATTGCGCTGCACTACCATCTTGGGTGTAGGTACCGTCAGCATTAACTTTGGCTTTAACATAGTTAACCGTTGCAGTCCGTGTTTGTTGCTCTTGAGTAGTCTTAATCTTGTGCTTAAGATTAATCGTCATCGTTGCGCCTGTTAACGCCTTTTCAACAGCCTCAGTCGTCTCCCACTTATAGTTTGGAACTGTCCAAGTAGCGTCAGGATTAGTAAGTGGTGTCCAAAAACTACCAGCTAATGTAACACCTTCTGGAACACCAGAAGTGGAAACAGAATAGTAGTCCCCAGCGTTAGCGCCTGTTGGGAATTTTAATTGTGGTACAACCTTAGGATCGTTACCACTATTTCCAGCAAGTGCACCAGATACATCAACCGTCCCTAAATCAGTATTTGAATCCTCATCATGGAATCTAATATTAAAGTGCATCTTTTGGTGGATTGGCACTTGCACAACTGCTGGAGTTTGCGTAAGTGCAGGCAAAGTATATTGGCTTGGAATTGAAGTACCATTTGCTAATTCATAACCATAGCCTTGTGGATCAGTTGGAATGGTCATATTAAAGTTAAGGTTAGCTTGAACACCAGGAATAAATTCTTGTGAATAAGTTTGACCAACAACCGCATTATTGTTGTATTGGTCTACAAATTCAAATGTTACTTTTTGCGCAACATTAACGTTAGCATTCAGTTCGTAGTAATAATACTTACCATCTGCATCATACTTAGCACCAACAGTATTGGCAGGAACCGTAACACGGATAGTAGCAGTTTGCGTGCCACTCACTAAGCCATCAGCATTGGTTTGCAAACCGAAAATAATATAGTTTGGCTGATAACTATCAGTTCCTTGAGTGAAAGTAGCTTGTTGTCCTGGATTGCCGCCCTTATTGTAAGCACTATAAGAAACTTCCTTAGTACCGTTTGAAGTTAAAACCGTACTGGTAGTCGTACCGTTAGCAATACTGCCAGTTTGACCATTATAGAGATTACCGTTAGTAAAGAAGTTTTGCCCATTAACTGCACTCTGCTTTGGAATTACTGAAGCATAAACTTTAATAATCTGATCAAGGCCACTATCTGTGTAATGCACAGTAATTTCACCCTGATTAGTGGCAGTACTGTTGATTGGGGTAGTCCATGTAGCAGTGTGGGCTGGCCAAGTACTTGGTAAATTGAGCACTTCATCAGCACTTGGCACAGTACTACCAATTAAAATATTGATACCACGAGCATCATTGATTGCAACTGCACCCGTCCCTGGACTAGTAACAACCTCTTTGCCATCAGCATCCTTATAAGTGGCAGTAATCTGGACATTACTATAAGAACCTGGTATTTGCCAGGTTGGCTCATTATTAACAAATTTGAATACGGTTCCTTCTGGGAAAACATCCGCATTTTTAACCAGCTGAGCGGCTGTTAACGTGGTACCGTAGTCAACGGTTTCGCTGTTTACTTCAACATTAGCTTTAGTAACGATTGTAAGTGGCACTTCGCATGATGAACCACTAGGAAGAATAACCTTAACGGTGCCACTCTTCTTTTCACCAGCCTTATCTAAAACTAAGGTGGCACTACCATCGCTGCCTAGCCATTCAAACGTAGTGCCCTTAGGCCAGGTGGTGTTGTTATCTAGTATCGGGTTAGGGTGACTTACTCCAGACCAACCTGTTATCCAAGCTGGGTTCTTAACTAAAGTACTTAGTGAAGTTTCCCCGCTTCCTACACCAAAAGTTATCGGACCTGCACTGATATCTACTTCTGTTGCTCCAGTATATGGCGTATTAATAGCAATTGGTTCTTCAGCATCCTTCGAAGTAGTTGGCGCTAAAGCAACTGCATGATACGGAACGTTAGTCCATTGAACTGCCGTCTGTGCCTGACTTATGTTTGCTGGGTTAGCATTATTTGTTACTTGATACCAATGCCCTAACTGGCTAATGAAATCGCTTGTACCGCTGAGACCGTTCACTGTATTATTTGTGAAAATAATTGGCTGTCCAGCTTTGTTATAACCACCACTATAATTAATGGTCATCGTGCCTTTATATTTACCGGAAAAGATGTTCCCATCCATATCCGCATCAGATGATTGCAAACTTGTTGGGTGGTAAACTTGATCGCCAACATTTATATCAATTGAATCTTTTTCTAACCCACTAGTGATTTGGTTATTAACTTCGTTTTGATTAAGAATCCGGTTAACTCGATAACCAGCCTTACCTTGATTATAAATATAAATAGTATCTGGCTTAGGCGTAGCAACATAGTTTACTTGCACTGTTTGAGCTGGTGCATCTGGTAAATTTTGCAAAGTAAACTTAAATGAGTTAGTCTTTGTACCTTCTGCAGCAGTTGGCGTCCAGTCGGTCACATTAGTAGCAATCCCCAAAGCATATGCCAAGGCATAGTCTTGATAGAAGTATTGTCCCAAAGTACTAGTATTATCAGTAATCTGACCAGCTGAATTTATATTCATAAATGCAACCTGCCCATTATCTGCTAACTGAGCATTGATTACCGGGTTGCCTGCACTATCTACTGGAATATCAGTTCTCAATGGAATTGTATTCACAACATATGGAAGCTTAACAGTATAGGACGTTCCTGGGATTTTAAAAGGCTCACCCGTATTGGCGTTAGTCCACACGTTTTGATCAGTAAATTGAAATTCTGCCCAGTGAATACCAATTGTGCTGGTATCAAGTGGCGTGAGTAACTTAACGTCAATGTTAGGCCCTATAACACCAATACTCCTACCGGAAGTAACACTATGGTTAGGATCATCAAAATTAAAAATCGTATTTCCGTTAGCATCAGGCGTAGTGATTGGATCAACGTTATCGCCTACATGACTAACATAGTAAAACTTGTTTGGAGCAAGCTGCACTTGTGGCTCAGCTATGAAGCTAACATTCACATTAACCTTCGTGCCATCAGCATATGTGACCGTAACACTACCTGAGTATTCTGTACCGTTTTGCGAACCCTCTTGTGTAGGATTTTCTGGTAACACATTCCAAGTAATTTTGGCACCGGCTTTTTCTAAGGCAGCACCATTTTCTAATAAATCAGCTGGATCTATTTCAGCCATATTACTGCCTGCTACTACTGTTGCCCCATTATCAAAAGTATATGGAGCCGGAGCGATATTAGTTTCAGCCTTACTTGCAGCTAATTGCTGAGCATTACTAGACTTACCATTTTGATTGATGGCCAAAGTAGTACTATCTTGCTGACTTTTATCTTTATCTGATGAAACAGGCTGGTTAACAGAATTACCGCTGTTTGTTGATTCTTTATCAGTTGCTACCTTTGTTTTAGCAGCTGCTGTATCATCAGTTGAAACAACATCAGCTGATTTCTGCGATGTTGGTGCAGAATTTAGGGTAGCCTTGTCAGCAGTTGTCGTAGAATTATTTTGAAGATTGTCCCCCGTTTGAGCAGGCGTTTTCGTTGCTGAGGCCGCCACTTCTTCCGGTTCATTTAAGGCCGGCTTGGCATCCGCACTCGCGTTGATAACTGCTGTTGCTCCAAATGCCAACATAAAAGTAGCACAAGCAGTCACCCACTGTTTTTTCGCCTTATACAATTTATAATTGCGGTTCTCTGAGTTCACCTTCCTCAATCGATCGTTTTTGCTCATAAAATCTCCCTCTCTAAATAATTAATATTTCACTGTTATAAACATACTTATAATTATAACTCATTTTAGGTTAGTAAGTTTCACTTTCAATTAATAGAATGATCAAACTATTTCTTGTAAGCGAATGCAAAGCTGATTTATGTTGCTAACCCGCAAAATCCTATTTTTATAAAGAATATTTGTCACAGATTGAGCTATTCATCTGATAAAAAGCTGGCTATTATTAATTCAGAAAATTTAACTAACCATTAACAATAATATTAAAAATGAGAAATCGAACAATAAGCTAATTCCACTTTGCTTGCCCGATCTCTCATGTTAATTATCCTATTTCTTATTAACTGGCACCGATTGTTTTTTTCGATTAAAGAGCCTAAAGACTAGCCGAGCAACTAATGCTTGTAAAATTATTGTGACCATACTTTGAACAAGTTTTTTAAATAAATTCATTTTAATCCCCCGTTTCCGTCTCATTCCTACTATTATTTTTATTATACATCTTTCTATTCTAGCTAGTTATCTTATCGTCTCGTTCTTAGAAAATTTATAATAACATTATTCAAAAATATAAAATATCCCCATTAATAATAAACGAGTGAGGATGGGAAAATGTAAAAACTTTCTCGTCCTCACTCGTCTTAATTTTTATTCTAAGTAACTCAATGGCTTATCAACATTTACCTTAGTTCCTTGGTACTTTTTGTTGATCCATTGTTGAATTTGTTGATTGTGATATAACTTGACTAACTTTTTATACTCAGCATTATTCCGATTTTTCTTAGCAGTTGCCAAAACATTAATATTATCTTTCGTACTTTGGTCAACTTTTTCATGATAAATCGAATCTTTCAGTACATTTAAGTGGCCGGTCAACGCAATAGTATTACCAATCAATACAAGGTCCGTTGATTTTAACACCCGTGGCCCGGTTGTATCATCAATTTCCTTAAATTGTAAGTTCTTTGGATTAGCTGCAATATCATTAGTTCCGCTCGTTGCGCCAAAATTTGACTTTAATTTAATTAGGCCTGCACTTTGCAGCAATAACAAGCCCCGCGCTGTATTAGCCGGATTATTGGCAATCGCTACTGTTGCACCATCAGGAATTTCTTTAACATTATGATAACGATCAGAGTAAAGGCCCATCGGTTCTAGGTAGGTTGTTCCTAAAGCTGCCAATTGTGCCTTTTTATTTTCCTTATTATAAGCCTGCAGGTATGACCATGATTGGAAAGCATTAACATCAATCTCCCCACTGGCAGTTGCCCGGTTCAAGGCGACCGGATCAGTAAAACTTTTCACCTTGATTTTTAAACCAGCTTTTTTGGCTTGCTCACTGTCAGCAATATGTTGCCAAATCTGCACATCAGGTCCAATCGTCCCGACCGTAACTTCATCTTTCCGCGCAAAGCCGCCATTAGCGCCCACACTAAGCCCCACGCCAAGTAAAATTACAACGACAATACCAATAATCCACCAACTAGTATGCTTTTTATTTCTCATCTTAAAGATTCCCCTTTACTTTTGTTTTCGCTATTCGTCATAACTAATCGCAACAGCCAACGGGATTCGACATGTCTTTACTCTAGAGAAATCGTTAGCCTGCTATTTTTATTAATCTACCACGTGTCGTTCAAATGGCTTGTCTGAAATACCTTCTTCAACAATCTTTTTTGACCACTCCTTAGCAGAAAATAGGGAATGATCACGGTAATTACCACATGATTCAATCGTTGTTCCCTGAACATCTTCCCATTTTGTCTTATAAGCAATTTCTTCAAGGGAGGATTTCAAAGCTTTTGCTACTTCGGTTGTTGAATGTTCACCCCAAGTAATTAAGTGGAAACCAGTCCGGCAGCCAAATGGCGAACAATCAATCACTCCGTCAAGGCGGTCACGCAATAGTCCAGCTAAAAGGTGTTCAATTGTGTGAAGCCCCGCCGTTGGGATAGCATTTTCATTTGGCTGAACTAACCGTAAGTCATAGTTGCTAATCTTGTCACCCTTTGGTCCTTCTTCAACTGTAATCAAACGAACGTAAGGCGCCTTTACCTTGGTGTGATCTAATGTAAAACTTTCAACTTTAGCCATAATAAATCTCTCCTTTATTAATTGATGCGTGCTTGCTCTTGGAACTAAAAAATCCCTAGGAACGGTAAAATACCAATTCCTAGGGACGCCTAATACTAATTAACGTGATACCACCCTAATTCGACCTTACCTCACAGTAAGATCCGCATGAAGTACTCGCTTGAATACTCCAGCACGATAACGGGTGCTAAGCGCTTGCTGCTAACGTTAACCGCTCACAGCATTAGTCTGCTCCAAGACCATCTTCATCATTATCCACAATACCGTTTCTCATCATTACCGGCTCTCTGTAAAAGTATTAAATGATTACTCATCTTTTCTAAGCATTTTCTAATTTAATTGTCATTATAATATCGTTATCCTTACAAAATGTCAACACCTATTTGCAATTTTTTATTCAGCATAGAGCATTCGTAGGGTTTTAGCATCATTCTTAGTAATCCCCGTTTTAATATTTCGTGGAATCATTACACTATGTTCATATTCTGGAGCATGAGCCAGTCCCAAGGCGTGTCCCAATTCATGCTGGGCAACCTCGCTGCGAAATTCTGCGTTCGTATAATCTAGCTGGTTCGGATCCAGGGTCGAGGTAGCTTTATGAAGGGTATTAGTTGTTGGATCATACTCAGTTCGTGTCGAACCAAGCTCAGAAGTCGTATAGCCAACACCATTGTTACCCGTTGTATTACGTGATAAATCACCGTCTGCCGCAACGATATTAGCTTTGTCTTCGTCTTTTATCCAGCGAATATGGACAGCCTTGGTCTTATTCCATTTCTTGACTGCATCCCTAAAAGCCCATTTTAACTTTGGATCGTCCGTCTCCATATAAATAGTTATATTCTTTTTCTTCCACCGAATACCCTCTAATGGCGTCGGTGTATTTTCAGGGATTGGCAACCGCTGCGCATTAGGTCGCTGCGACGGGTTAGAAAATTGAAAATCATTGCTATCGTTTGAATCCTGATTAAAAAAGGAGGACTGAAACGGCTGTGAGTTTACATCTGCATCGGCTATAACCTGGTGACCACTCAAACCGACCATTCCTGCAACCAGTAATGCTAATAAGAAACGACGCATTTAATCACCCCCGTAATTAATTTTAGAAATGACAACGTGGTTCTAACCGTTCCTGCCAGAAGCTTACTACCCGTCCTTGACCGATAAAGCCAATCAATGTTCCAATGTTAAACGCATAAACTGTCCGATTTTTTATCGTGCATAGCAAAATAATGATAACTGGCAAGACGATATTAAAATACCTGGTAAATTTCACATTAGCCCGTCGTTTTAAAAAGACAGTTAGTTTATCGTGCGGGTGATAACAGCAATCGCATTGTTGATATAGCGCATAGCCAGCAAAGGCAATCACTAATCCTAATAGGTCAAAGGCAAACCGGATAGGTATATGCATGGTATCAATTCCGCAACACCGCCATAAATCAGCAAATAGTTGCATAAAAACACTATAAGGAATTAGAAAAGTCAGCTCCCAAGCAAACTCTTTAGGAACAAATTCGCCAACTAATAAGATATTAAGACCAATCACAAAAAGTCCTTCCGTAAAAATAGTTTCGGTCATGGTCCAATTCATCATATGCATAATGTTAACAATCGAGGCCGGCCAGGGCATACTCCCCATATTAGTTACGATTGTCATTGAGTGCCCGATTGAATTTAAGATAATCGCCAGTGCTAAGAAGCTATACCGACGCATTTTTATCATCCCGCTTGTTCTATACTCTATCTTGGTATTTTATCACGCTTCAACTTTTTATGCCCTAATGTTGCCCTGATTTTTTGTAAGTACAATAAAGACTCAGAGTACCGTTGAATTTATACCCTGAGTCAAAAATTAAATTTATACTTAATTATTCACGTTCAAATCCGTTCATAATGATGTAGGACTTAATTGCTTCCCGCTTATCCATTGCTTCGTATGCTTCTTGAATTTGGTCAAGACTAAAGCTCTTTGTAAATACTTTTCCTGGATTAATCTCACCATCAAGAACCGCCTTTAATAATTCTGCCTTATCATAAGTCGTTACAGAAGCCGGGCCACCAGCAACAATCGTATTTTTGTAGAACGGCGCTGCTATATCCTGCTTTGGCGTGTGCGGTAAGCCGACCCGTCCAACAATTGCACCCGGGCGGCCAGCCTTCATTGCGGTATCAGTAGATTGTTCTGTCCCAACACATTCAAGCACTGCATCGGCACCTGCACCATTAGTTAATTCCATAATCTTTTGAACTGCTTCGTCACCACGTTCAGCGACATTGTCAGTTGCACCAAATTCCTTAGCAAGAGCTTGGCGGTCAGCATGACGGCTAGTAGAAATAATCTTCTTGGCACCACGCATCTTAGCAGCAATAATTGCACAAAGGCCAACCGCGCCATCACCCATAACAACGACTGTGTCACCATCACTAACATTAGCAACACGGGCAGCATGGTAACCTGTTGCCATTACGTCAGCAAGGGTCAATAGAGACTTAAGCATCCCTTCGCTGTAGTCGCTTGGCTTACCAGGTACTTTAACTAACGCCCATTGACCATGTTGGAAGCGGATGTATTGAGCCTGAACGCCAGAGCTAAAGTTATCACTGTGACTTTGGCAAGAACCATCAAAGCCTGCTCGACAAGCAGCACAATGACCACAGCCATGAGTAAATGGTGCAATTACAAAATCACCTGGCTGTACAGTAGTGATGTCATCACCAACTTCTTCAACAATTCCAATTGCTTCATGACCAGAATTTTCTGAGTCTTTTTCAACAGGGTTAATTCCGCGGAAGTTCCATAAATCAGATCCACAAACACAAGTCCGGACAACCTTAATAATTACATCATCAGGCTGTTCAATTGTTGGACGGTCTACATCAACAACCTTCATTTGACCTGCTTTTTCAAAAATTGCTTTCTTCATTGAAACTGCCTCCTTATTTTAGCTACTTACATTTTAATACTAAAATTTGACAAAAGAAAATACTTGAAAGTTATTGCTGACCATTCATTTTCTGAATAGGGTCATTGCCAGCACATAACTGCAAGGTTACTAAAAAAGCAGCTCATGCTTAAACGTTAGCCTAAACAAAAACTGCTTTTTAACATTAATCTTCTACCTTTTTAGCTTCTTCCATTGCCTTCATAATTGAAGGATTCTTGGAATGGCAATCCTTAATCATTTGAATATCTTCTGCACTCAATTCAACTGTGTACTTAGCCATGATTCTTCCTCGCTTTACTAAAAAATTTACACTTTTACTATACCACATCATCACATTAGCGTCCGCTAGAATTAATATCGCAGCCTATTTAGTAATTCCAATCATTACTCCACCAGCAACAACCAAAATTACTCCCGTGATGATAAACCGTACTTCTTTCGGGGTCTTTGCTTCATGCAGGATCCATAACCCGCCGAGTGTTGAAATAACGACATTTAATTGCGAGATTGTGTACCCGACAGCAACCCCATTGATTTCATTTGAAAAAATAATACCGAGGTTAGCAATCGCAAAACAGACCCCTGTTGCCATATTTTGCCATGTTTTTACAGCAAACAGCTGACTGTCATGCTCAAATGAACATAAGATTAGCATCGTAATGAAAATCGCAACCGACTGTGGAAAAACCATGTCCCAGCCACCGAGATGAAAGGCCGTGGGAAATGAAGCATAGGCTACAAAACCTAGTGAAGAAATTAAAAGATAGATCATTCCCTTTTTGAAATTACTTCCCTGATCGCTATCTTCTTGATAGGCGGTTAACGCAATTCCAACAACGATTAGGATTAACGCCCCAACTCCTAGAAGCCACTGGTTGACATTTGTCCATTCACGGAAACAAATTGCTCCTACCAATGCAGTACCGACCAGCTGCTCACCAACAGAAATCGGCATCGTCATTGATACACCCACTAGTGAGAAACTTTTTACCTGCAGAATAATTCCGATACAAAAACCAATCCCACTTAATGCCGCTCCCATCCAGAGTGCGGGCGTTAAAACCGGCTGTTTAATAAAATATACGCCAATCCCAACTAACAGGGTAACAATCGCCATCCCCATTACCTTATTGGTATACTTTCCACCAATTAATTGCATACAAATAACTTGAAAACCGAGTCCTAGCGCAGGCACTAAGGCAATTAAAATATCAGTAACCGACATCACAAACCCCTCCCATAAAAATAACCAGCACTAATCTACTCTCAGAAAAGCACTGGATAATAGTTCAATAGTTAACTAGGCTTAAACTCCTTGCTCTTCTCATAATCTCCTTATGTTAACTATATCACAATTTCATGTTTTGGAAGCGTTTTAAATATCTACAGATTAAGTTCAAACCCCATGTGCTTATTATCTATTTTATCCTCAATGTAGATTGTTCCCCGTTTAACAAAGCCCAGTTCTTCCCCTATCTTTTGGACGGGAATATTTTTGTAGTGCGTATCATAACGGAAATTACGGATCCCCTGCAGGTAACCGACCGTGAGTAAGTTAGAGAATATAAAGCGGCCAAGGTTCTGTCCCCGCTTGGCAGGAAGTACGGCTACCCGGTGAATAATAGCGTACGGCTCCTTGGGATACTTCCATTGACCATCTTCAATTTCATCATAATTTTGTTCCGGAGTTAATTGTAAAACAGCAGTACCGACGACTTCTTGGCCATCAATTAGGACCCAGCTATGTTCACGGATAATATCATTCTTAATTGTCGTTAGAAAGGGGTGCCCATCCTGCCATTGCGGGTTGCCGTTCTTTTTTAACTGTACCCGTGCCTGTTCAATAATCATCATTACCTTATTAAGGTCATCTAAGACTGCTTGCCGTAAGTAAATCGCCATGGTATTCCCTCCTTTTGCAAAAAAGCAGCTTGCTTCGTCTAATCATGAAACAAGCTGCTAGTGTGAACTACGTATCGTTATTTTAACATGGATTATGCTATAAAATGTCTGCGTTAAGATAAGCTTTAACTTTTTTACCTTC
Source organism: Limosilactobacillus albertensis (assembly GCF_014145555.1). Classification (NCBI taxonomy): domain Bacteria; kingdom Bacillati; phylum Bacillota; class Bacilli; order Lactobacillales; family Lactobacillaceae; genus Limosilactobacillus; species Limosilactobacillus albertensis. The sequence continues at coordinate 34,613 of NZ_JACIVD010000077.1, read as the reverse complement.
TCTTGTATTTTCTGACAAATAATCTTCGTGGCTTATTGAAATAATATTTTTATCAATCAATAGCGTTTATAACTCACGAGGTAATAACAATATGATCAATAAATACATTCTTACTCCTGCCGGGGCAAAAAAACATCAAGGTGTCCTAACCAACGCGGAATTAGTCACCCTGGTGAAACCGAGCGATCATGAAATCAAGCAGGTGTGTCAAAGCTTTGATTTAAGTCCATTTACATTTCAATATCGCTCATCTCCAGAAGAAGTATCGAGATTTCATCGAACAACCAGCGACGTCTTAACCAATCCGGCAATCCTAGTAATTTATGACTTTATCCCCGCATTCAAGAAGATTGAGAATCAATTATCGCCATCACTAATTGTTTTTGATAATCACCACTTAATTATTTGTAGCGACAGTCAAGATACGATTCAACAAGTGCTGGCAAAATTTCCTACTACCCTTGCAGGGATTCTAATTGATTACCTTATAGCCTGTCAGCATGTTTTAATGACGACTCTAAAAAGCTACAAAAAAGAAATCGATGAGTTAGATCAAAAAGCCCGAGTAGGTTTTAGCAATGATTCATTACGGGCATTAACAACTTTAACACGACGACTTGTCTTTTTTGAGCATACGATGAACGATCAAGCAACCACAATTACTGCTTTTTTAGAAGATAAGCACTGCGAGTATTTTCCAATTGAAAAACGATTAGAGCTTGAAGTCCAACAGCGGCGTTTAACCAAAACTATTCATATCTTTCGTGACCTTCTCGCGTCAATTAGCGATCTTTTTACTGCCATGATGGACAACCACCTTAATAATTTAATGCAGTTTCTTGACTCAGCTGGTCTGATTATTGCAATCGCAGCTTTAGTTACCGGTTTTATGGGGATGAATGTCGGTGGAATGCCATGGAAAAATGATCTTTATGGTTTTTGGTTAATACTAGGGATTGCCCTAATCTTCGCACTTAGCGCTGCTATTTTTCTTCGTCGCAAAAAATACACTAAATAACTTATTTAGCCCGAACAAGGTAAAATGACCCCACGACTGCAATAAGAGCATAAATAGCGCCAACATAACCGATCTGGTTAATTTGAACAAAATTGATACTAATCGATGCGGTAAGGGAACCGATGGAAACACCCACATTAGTACAAATTGGGTTCAATGACGACGCGAGGTTCATCGCTTCAGGATATTCCTGATCGGCAACGTTAAGGAACATTACTTGAAGGATTGAACCTGGCATCCCCAGAACAAAACAGACAACACACAGTAAGATAATTCCTAACCATGAAAGATGGAACATAACATTCATCAATAATAAGCAAACAAGAACAGCGCTACTGATAACGGTTAGTTTTGTAATACCAAACCGGTTTGCGATTACCCCTGCACACATATTACCAAGGATAAATGTAATCCCAACAAGTCCTAATAACCAAGTTAAATCAGTCGTACTAAAGCCAAGGACATTAGTAATAATCGGGCGGATATAAGTATAGAAAGTATATTCAGCGGACATCAAAGTAATCATTACTACCACGCCGAGAACGATTCGCCGGTCCTTAAAAAGCTGGACTTGGTTGCCTAATGAAGCATTGGCTTGACGGCTGTTCCGCGGAGTTAGCCAATATAAAAAGCCGCAAATAATCACTGTTAGAACTGATATCAAGGCAAAACTATCCCGCCAGGAAAATGCATTACTAATTGCTGTTCCAACCGGGACGCCGACAATCGTTGCAATACTAAATCCGGCAAAAGTAGAAGCAACTAGCATCGCCCGTTTTTCAATCGGCGCAATCATGGTAACAAACACGAGAATTAAGGAAATAATTGTTCCAGCAACCGCAGCAGTTATAATTCGTGAAACAAATAGCCAAAATAAGTTAGGCGCTACTGCTGTTAGCGTGTTTCCTAACAAGAAGATCAGCATCAGTACCATTAGAACCTTAAAGCGATCGAACTTCCCCGTAAATGTAGTAATCAAGGGTGTACAAATAGCATAAATAATTGCAAAACTGGTAACTAGGAAACCAACTGTTGATAATGAAGCCTGATAGCTTTTGGCAATATCGGAAATAACCCCAACAACCATAAATTCATTACACCCCATTAAAAATGCTGTCAAAACAAAAACAATAGATTGCAGGCGAAATTTAGACATATACTTAACTCCTTTCTCATTTAACAAAAAAAGCTGGATAAAATACCGATCACATCGGTATTTTATCCAGCACCCTCACCTTTAAACGTACCTTCTGACAAACAGAAAGCATATTTAACACTGTTAGTATATCAAAAAGGCTAGCTGGTTGCAATCGCTTTTATAAGGCCAATAGCTTTGATTTCTTTATTGGTTCGATAAAGCTTGCGCTAATTCTTCTGCTGATGGAATCTTCTCATGACGGAAGCCTTCATACACATTTTTTGCTAGTGCCGATCGCTGTTGAAATAATCGTGCTTGCTTTATCGCAAACGCCGTCAATGAATTATTCTGTATTTCATTGGCTAAACGGGCATTAGTTGTCAAAGACGGCTGGTAGGTAATGGTTTCAAACCGGTCAAGCATATCATAGACACTTTGGCTAGCCTGAATTGTTGCCGCAAACTGCTTTAATTCTTTTAAGAAAGCAAGGATCACGTCTTGGTATCGACAATGTTCACCAGGAGATTCTAGTGCAACCTGCTCATTCATCTGGTTAAACTCTTGCAAATCATAGGCAGCTGATGGACTAGCTAAAAAGTAAGCGGCCATCAAACGCAGCAAATTAACCGCATCACTACTAATGCCAATACTTGCCCAAGGATTAAGGTCCAGCATCCGCAATTCTAAATAAGCTGGGCTAGTTGCTGAAAGGTCCTTTATACTACCGCTTTTGCGCAAGCGAACAGGCGAATGAAAGTCATGCTCTGCCAAAAGTTTCTTATCACGAATACCTGCTAAAATATGCTGCTGATAGTGTTCAATATCCGAAAAATCACCATCATATTTCGTACCAAAGCCATACGTACTTTGCCGAATACTGCGGACTAACTTTTGCGGTCCCTGATCATTTAAGAAGTAATTTTGCTCAGCAAGCGGACTTGCCCCAAAGAAATAAGTTAACATAAAGCGGTAACGTAAAAAGCCTTGTGCAAGTATAATGTATAGCTGATTCTTTTCTGCTACTGTTAATTCTTTAGTAAGCTGCGGATTCAAGCCTAAGTTAACGTGGATCCCACAAGGTGTTGCTTCTTGTAGTTCATGCGATTTTAACCATGTAAAAAAATAGTTGCGTTTTTCCTCATTGGCATGAGCAACATCAACTTGGCTCCGGTCTAGGGGGAGTTCTGGAGGCATTGATAATGGCCATAGGTACTCATTATCATGGAGGTTTCTTCTTAAAACGTTACTTATTTTTTCAAGATATAATAATGAATCTTCGGGAGTTGCTGCTACCGGAGTTACTACCTCCGTCATTGTTTCCATAAAGTCATTAGTAATCCACGGATTTGTCTGCTGATCACCAATATTTTGAGGATAAGGAAACGAACTAATATGACCATCAGAATCGATCCGTTGGCGTTCAACTTCCAGACCGATTAAAAAGTTAACTAATAGATTTGCGCGATTTTCATTAATAATCTTCTTTCCGAATTCACTAAACATACCCGTCTTGCCTCCAATCTCATCCTACTAAATAATTTTTATCATTATACACTAGTCGTTAGTTGATAATGATAAAAATTGTAATCTTCAAACAAATATTAAATTTATAGTCAATTAAACGTCTTATTCAATATCATAAAAATAAATAAATTTTAGGAATATCTTTAAGGGTAAGATTAAAAGGCTTCTTAACCATATGCAATACGCTCCTTTGTTTTAGAACTTTTTAGAACTTTTGCCAAGAAACAAAACTAAAAAAGACACCCATTGCTGGGCATCTTTGATTTTGATTAGTCGCTTGTCAGATAGTTATTTGACTTTCTATTTTAGATCAAACAGTCTAAAAAACTAGTCCCGTATTTACCACTGGTTAAATTAAAGTTATCTAGCACTGTCGCACCCAAATCAGCAAAAGTTGGTCGTGTTCCTAGAGAACCACTTGCTTGCATTGCGGGTGAATAGACTAGTAATGGTACGTTTTCACGAGTATGATCGGTTCCTTGAAAGCCAGGGTCATTACCATGGTCAGCAGTAATAATTAATAAATCATCAGTTCGCAGAGTATCTAATACCAGTCCTAAACGCCGGTCAAAATCCATCAATGCCTGACCAAACCCTTTCGGATCGCGCCGATGACCATACATCGTGTCGAAATCAACCAAATTAGTAAAACAAAAACCAGTAAAATCTTGGTTCATCACTTCATCAACATGGTTCATTCCGTCCATATTGCTTTCATTATGATAAGCCCGAGTAAAACCTCGTCCAGAAAAGATATCATTTGTTTTACCGACAGCAATTGTTGTTAATCCAGCTTGGTGCATTCGATCAATAACCGTTAAGCTTGTTGGTTCTAAGCTAAAGTCGCGGCGATTTGCAGTTCGGGTAAAGTGGTCTTTATCCGGTCCAATGTACGGTCGCGCAATTACCCGACCAACTGTATACTTAGGTCCGTTTAACAGAGTCCGCGCAAACTGACAAATCTTATAAAGTTCCCCTACAGAAATCACATCTTCATGGGCAGCAATCTGCATTACCGAATCGCCAGACGTATAGATAATTAGTTCTCCTGTATCTAATTGGCGCTCGCCGTAATCATGAATCACCTTTGTACCAGAATATGGCTTGTTAACAATAACATCACGTCCAGCAAATTCCGCAATTTTATTAATGATCGATTGTGGAAACCCTGTTGGAAAAGTAGACAGCGGTTGTTGCACCGGTAGTCCCATCATTTCCCAGTGACCATCCATACTATCCTTACCAGCTGAAATTTCTGCCATTTTACCATAATACGCTAATGGCCGCTCAGCTTTTGGAACACCGAGGATCGCCTTTTCACGTAAATTGCTAATTCCTAAGCCCCCTAAGTTAAGCAATGATAATTTTCCCTGGTAGGCAGCACCAACATGTCCAAGCGTATCTGCACCAACATCGCCATAATTAACTGCGTCCGCTGCTGCACCAGTACCGACCGAATCTAAAACAATTCCAAATATACGTTGATATTTTTTATAATCCGCCATTAATCCGCTGTTCCTCCCTCATTGTCAGCTTCACCGCTTGCCCAGACCTTAGTTGCATAAATAGAATTAAATAATAGCGCAGCCTGCAAGGCAATTTGCGATAAATCACCGCCGAACGTCCCAATATGAATTCCCATTTGGAAACGAACTGCTAGGATAATCCAATAAATAATATTTGCTGTATTTACCCAAATCCACAGTGACCAATTTTCTTGGTATTTAAGAATATAAAGTAATTGGGCAATAAAACTAACAACTAAATTAAAGGAATCAAAATATGGAAGCTGACCATGAAAAAGGCTGATAAAGTACCAACCAATAAAGTAGGCAACTACGACACCAGCGAATACCCACCGCCGAACTTGCGGACTGAATCGCTTAGTCGCATCATCATGTCCCCACATAAACCAGCCGATTGGTTGCGAGATCACGTAGAAGATATCCATCACAAAAGTTCCCCAAGTATGACTTTGCCAAGCAACATAGGTCATCGCTACACACTGAATGAACCCAAAGATAAATGTTACTTTCCGTCCCTTCATCCCATAAACAAGAGCAAGCGTACCAAAGACCCCCGACATCATTCCAATCCATCTATCAGGTGCAATCAGGTAAACACCAACTTGGAGTAAAAGCAAAATTGTAACATAAATTACTTCAAATTTTTTCCACTTGCTGAAAAGCTGGGTAAAGAGCCAGCCATGATTATTAGTTGTATTTGTCATCTTAATTTTCCTCCAAACTATGATCACTTAGAATGTCAAATGCGAGTTTAAGCGAAGCAGTCTCACCTTTAGCGACGAGGTCATCCCCATTAACCAGATCATTAACTCCTGAAGATAGGTCTCCCTCATAGAGAACGACATTATTCAAGATTGATAATGTTTCCATCTCTCGTTGACGGCCAATAGTCAGCAAAGCGCCAGATTCCATATCGGCACCGACAATTCCTAATTTTGACCAGAAAGCCTCAACTTCAGAGTTATTATCCATATAAAAGCCGTCATGGGAACGAATAATTCCATAAACCGCTTCAGGAGCATATTTGCGTGCTAACATCATTAACTTAAAGGACGGCACTGCAGGATAGATTTCTGGAACATATTTTTTCGTTAAACCATCGTCACGAACAGCTCCTTCGCCAATAATCAGCTGTCCTAAGCTAATCCCAGCTTGCATTGCTCCGGCTGAACCAACCCGAATTACATTTTTTACGTTAACTCGATTAAGCTCTTCAACCCCAATTCCAGCTGAAGGTGCCCCGATCCCTGTCGACATGACTAAAATTTGTTTACCTTGATAAGTGCCAAGGATCGACTTATATTCGCGGTTAAAGGCCCACTTTCGGACATTGTTTAATAATTCGGCAGCTTTATCTACCCGTGCAGGATCACCGACAATTACTGCGCTGTCAGTATCAATCGCGGTAGTTAGCTGCGTGTGTGGTTGTGGTTCTTCTGTCATAATGATTAATCCTCCGTTTCCATAATCTTTTGTAAGGTCTGATAATCGGTGATTTTGATCGTTGAACGATTAATCTTAATTACATTGAGATCAGCTAATCGTTTCAACACGCGGTTAATATTACGATAAGAAGTATCAACTTCATAAGTGATTAGTTCGCGGGTAATCGGCACCTGTTTATCATCACATTGAAGTAAAAATAAGCCAATTTGCTGTAGCGCTGAATGCATACTATAACGCTCCATCCGATTTGTTAGATGGTAAATCTGCTCCGAAAGATTTTTAATTAGACGGTCTGCAAAGCGATGATCCTTTTGTGACCACTCGACAAAATCACGATTACGAATAACTAGAACCGTTATCGGCGTAATGTTGATAATCGATGCACTATAGGGCCGGTTAATAATTGCCTCTTGTTCCCCAAGAAACATTCCAGAATCATAAACGTCTAAAACAACCTGTTTACCACTTGGCGAGTTCAAGAAGACTTTTACCCGCCCTTCAACTAAAATATAAGTATCCTGATAACTATTCCCTTGATAAAGGACAAATTGTTTCGCATCAAAATGCTTAACCTGCATTCGCTCAATAATATTTAGGGGCGCCGTTTTTACCAATTGCCGAACTTGCTCGTTTGAATTAATTGCCTTATACACTTCATTAATATTCAAGAGTATCACCCTCACTCTTTATCATCATTATATCGGTTAGCGCTTACAATTTTCTATGTCACTTGTCCTTTAATATACATTAAAATTAACATTTTACTATATCTTGATGCAATTCTGGGGACATTTGTCTTTGCTTTGGAACTTTTGCCAAGAAAAAAAGACACCTATTACTAGGCATCTTTAAATTAAGTCGTGATGAGACAGGTTATTATTCAGTTTTCCGGTTACCTAATTCCCAAAAAGCGAGTGCCGAGGCAGCTGCGACATTTAAAGAATCAACTCCCGCAGCCATCGGAATCTTAATCGTGAAATCACTCTGCGCAATTGTCTTTTCTTTCAATCCCGGACCTTCTGAACCAAGAATGATAGCCAATTTATCTACCTTATCCAACTGCGGATCATTAATACTAACAGTGTTGTGACGCAATGCCATCGCTGCCGTCTGATAGCCTAGCTGGTGGAGAAGACTAATTCCTTCTGACTGCCAAACCTTCGCATCAACATAAGTCCACGGTACTTGAAAAACCGTGCCCATTGCTACCCGTGAGGCCCGACGATAAAACGGGTCAGCAGAGTCGGTCGTTACAACCACTCCATCTATTCCCAGTGCCGCTGCCGAACGAAAGATTGCTCCAACGTTGGTGGGATTAACAACGCTTTCCAACACTGCAATTCGGGGATGATCCGTCGGCATTGTTGTCAAAAAGTGAGATATGTCAAAACGCCGGATTCGATACATTGCTGCGAGTGCTCCTCGTAAAAGATTATAACCAGACAGTTGGCTGAGTAATTCACTACTAACAACATAAATTGGTACTTGACCTAATCCTCCTGCAGGACCGATTGCCATTTCATGATCTAAGTCGGCCAGATCACGGTCCAATGCCTTTTCCTCCATCAAAATAGAGGCCGGCAGATATCCCGCATGTAAGGCGCGCGCAATTACCTTCGGACTTTCTGCAATAAATAAGCCGGGATTGGGTTCCATAGAATGAAAAAGCTGAACCTCATTATATCGGACATAAGGGTCTAACTCAGGATCTGTTAGGTCTTTAGGAAAAATTAAATTATGCATTTTGAATTTACCTTTTCTATTTCATTTGGATTCAAGTATTTTGGCGCTTGATACACTAATCATACATGAATATATTTAATTTCGCCATGGCGGCTGGTAGAAATGGGTATTTACCTAATTAAATTGTTATCAAGGCTTCATTCCAATTCCCCGATTAACCGCTGAATCATAAGTTAGTTTTACATAGGCAGCCATAATAATCGGTAGTACTGTTAATAAGATTATTAATCCAATAATAACGGCAATCGCTACCTGAATCAGAGTCATCACGCCAGATGGGATTAGTGCCGCAAAGGTTCCGCTTAAAATAACTATTGCCGACATCACAACTGCGCCAATTACTGTCGCCGCTTGCAAAATATGTTTAACCTGGTTCCCCGGAGCAACTAATTCTTCATCGCGGTAGCGCATCATTAAGAAAATACTATAGTCAACACCAAGTGCAATTAACATGATAAAAGTGAAAAATGGTGTATTCCAAGTCAACATGCTTTCATGCAACAACTGCCGCGTAATTACTGCCGTCAAACCGATTGCCGTATAGTAAGTTCCAATCAGGGTTATAATGATCACTATTGGTTGAAGGACCGAGCGAGTAAATATCAATAGCGCAAGGCCGATTCCAACAATCATAATCATCGCGGTTCGCGAAAAGTCACTTTGCGATAGTTTTTCTAGATCGGCAATTTGCGATGTTTGTCCACCAACGGCAACTTGGGCCTTACTTAACGATGTGGCCTTAACTTGAGCCTTGACATCTTGAGTTAACTGTTTGACTGCTTGTGTTGCTGCATGACTGCTTGGATCATCTTTCAGGGTAACTGATATTTGGGTGATATGCCGATTTTTCGACATATAAATGTTATAAGAATCGACTAATTGATGGTTTCCTAATTCATTCCGAGGAATATTTAATTGGTTCCCTGCTGGTGAGTTTTTTAATTCTCCCAAATAAGATTGAACTTGATTAATCCCTGCTTGAACCTTTGTTAGGCCATTAACTGCTTGGTTTAGGCCAGTTTCCAACTGACTGACCTGCCCAGCCATTCCCTGTAATTGTTGATTAAGCTGCTGAACACCACCATTCACCTGGTTAATGCCACTCCCCAATTGCTGACTACTGCTTGCTAAGGTACTGCCACCAGCATAAAGTTGGGAACCTGCCTGATCGAGTTGACTTCCTCCAGCAGCTAATTGATCGATCCCATTTTCTAACACTGGAACTTGTTGATTAATTGCCGTTAACGCACTTGTCAGGCGGCCTGTTCCTTGGCTTAATTGCATCGACATCGTTGCGTAGGAGCCACTTGTTTGGTTATTAATCAACTGGTTTAATTGTTGGATTTGACTATTAACCGTAGCGACTTGCTGATTCAATTGCTGGCTTGCCGCCGTAACTTGACCGATTCCAGTTGCAAACGGATTAACCCCCACTCTTAACTGACCAATCCCACTAGTAAGCTGACTAGTTCCCTGAATATAGCGATTAGTTCCTGTAATGTATTGATTTAAACCGCTATTAAATTGACCATTAGCATTAGCTAACCGTTGACTACCACTGGCTAATTCTTGAACTTGCTTGACACTTTCCCGGATATTAGCTCGACCAATTTGATCACTAGTATCTTGCAGGCCGCTACGAATAGTAGTTAACCCACTCTGCGATTTATCTAATCCTCGCAAAACAGTTTTAAGTTGATCTTTAACATAAAGCTGCTTGATTGGTTTTCCTGTCGGCTGAGTAACCGAATTCACCGCTTTAACATTCGGATCTTTCTTAATTGTATTTGTAGTTTGATCAATTGCCGCTAAGTCTTTTTGATTATCTAAAGGATGGTCTAGCTTAATATCAATAGTTGTCGGCGAAACTTTCCCCTTTGAAAAGTCACGTTGGGCAATTAGGTATCCCTGCTTGATTGAATTACTGTTTGGTACTTCATCAGCAGAATTATAATTTAATAAGTGTGGCGTGTTAAGCATAGCTGTTGCTGCAATTCCCGCTAAGATAACCATATAAAGCAACGGGTGGTGTAGTCCTCTTTGCGCAAGAAAATGCCATACCTTACTGGATTGCTGAATCTGGAAATTCTTTGATGGCCAAAACATTTTTCGACCCAAAACTGCCATAAAGAAGTAATTCAAAGTTAGCAGTACTGCCAATAGGACCAAAACGCCGACCGAACAGCTAACTGCCGATTGATAAAATGAGAACTTAGCAAAACTCAGCGCTGCAAAACCAATAAAGACAGATAATCCACTATAAATAATTGTCCGACCTGCTGATTGTTTAACGACATTAATTGCTTGATACTGGTTACCCTTGCCCAGCTCTTCCTTAAATTTATCGTAAAGCAAAATATTATAGTCGGTACCAACCCCAAATAAAATAATTACCAGAAAGACTTGGGTAAAATCAGAAATTGGGAAATTAGCATATTTAGCAAGATTCATTACTAAACTAAGAGAAACGATCATTGCAATGCCAACGGTCAGTAACGAAATCAACGGGATAATAACCGAACGAAAAACTAATACTAAAACTACAAAGATAAAGATAATTGCGATGATTTCAGTTTTTTGAATTCCTTTTTCCGTTGTATTAGAGAATTCATCTGATAATAAATCATCACTCGTCACATAGGTCTGCAAACCCTTAACCTTTAATTGACGCTTTACCTGCTGTGCTTGGTGATCAAATTTCGCAGTATCCTTAATGTTAACAGTTACTAATTCTGTTTGACGATTTTTTGAAATAAGCTGACTAGCAACATCTTGACCATCTCGAGCACTAGTAATTCTTGTCACATTATACCGGTTACGATGCTCATCAAGAACCTTAACTTTGCGGTTAATTTGCTGCTGATCATCAGCATTTAATTTACCGTCCTTATGGTAGACAACCACTATCGAATTCGTATTTTTCTCCGTACTCATCTCCCGCGCTAGTTTATTAGCACGGGCACTTTCACTACTTGCAGGTAAGATAACATGCCCCTGTTGCCTAACTAATGTCGAAATATCAGGGAGGGTAACCACCGCGACAACTGCTAGTACTAGCCAAATAATAATTGCGGCAATGTGATTCTTTTTAAGCCAGCCCATGTTTAAATTCTCCTTTTTTGAACATCTGTTGATTATTTAACAACTGTATAGTATATTATTGGGCAATAACCTGAACAATAATTAATCTTTGCAACAGTGTCAATTTTTGAACACATCATAATAATTTGTCGGAGGAAAGCTAAATGAGTGATCGTCGCGTAAATCGAACTAAACGTCAAATAAAAGAATCATTTATTAAACTGCTGAGTGAAAAAGAAATTTCTCGAATTACCGTTTCGGAAATAACCGAGCAAGCTGATATTGGTCGTGGTACCTTTTATACTCATTACCAAGACATTTATGACCTGTATCAGTCATTAATTAATGAATTAGCACAAGAATTATTAAAGATTTTTGATAAATACTACTCACCGGCTATAAAAGGAAATAATTTCATTCCACTGTTTCGGGCCTTATCCGACTATGTTTCATCACAACAGCAGCTATTCTCTATCCTCATTAATAAGCGGAATAACAGGTTAACTATTAGCTACTTACAAGATCAGTTCAAACAAGAACTAATTAACTATAATGATTCGGAAGATCTTGAGTATATTATTGGGAATGTCTATGGTGTCTCAGGAATATTTGGTATCTTTATCGACTGGCTTCAGGGAAAAATAAAAGCCTCACCAGAACAACTTGGCGAAGCAATTGGTAAATTTGCGAATAAATATTGGTTTCCGAGATAATGTCAAATAGTTAATAATGAAATAACCCTTTATTTAGTGTTAAAAGCATCATGATGCGTTGCTTAACATCTTGTGAAATATGATTAGTCACACTGGCTAGTTTAGTAATTATCTCTGGACAGTCTTTTGAAGGCTTACAGATGTACTTTTGCTTTTTAATCGCCCAAATCGTTGGTTTATAGTGTAGGGAAGGGACTAAAATATAAACTTTATTAAAACAATTTTTACTCATTGGCTTGCCACAATGCGGGCAAGTCATAGAGTAGGTTTGTATTAAGTGGACGATAATGCGGTCACCCTGGTCTTCAATTGTCTCGGCAAAACTATTGTCTAATTCGATGTGTGAGTTCTTGATTCCCAATGCAGTTCTGGTAGAATTATCCATGAAAGATGGTCCTTTCTTAAACGAAGACGGGAGTGCAGCCATCTTTCGTTTTTTATTTTAAATTTTAAACTAAAATAAGTACTGATGTTAAGTTCCATCAGTACTTAATATTGTAGAGCCTAAATAAATCGGAAACCGATATTGGTAAGGAATTAGGGGTTTCTGACTGGACAGTTAGACGCGTTATCACTAACTTAGATCAATCATTTAAGCCTAATTACCATTGGTTACCCCGCCATATTGCCTTTGATGACTTCAAATCTGGGCGCTTTGCGCCCAGCGGAATGAGCACGATCCTAATGAACATTGAAAACAAACGAACTCTTGATATTATTTATTCGCGACGCAACAGTTATTTGCGAAACTATTTTCTGCGCTATGACCGTTCAGCGCGCCTAGCTGTTCAGACGGTGAACGTCGACTTGTATACTCCATACCGCCATTTAATTCGTGACCTTTTCCCCCATGCCATCATTATTGCCGATCATTTTCATGTCGTCACGCAAGCATACCGCGCATTAAATAAAATTCGAATTCAGGTAATGAATCGAGCAGGAAAAGGAACGCGGTAGTGGCGGGCGCTAAAACATTTCTGGAAACTAATCCTAACACCAGCTGGCAATCTTAAATACAATAATTATTGGTCACGACGTAACTTTGGCTATGCCCAATTAACTGACGTTGAAGTCGTCCACCGACTGTTAGATTTCGATGAAGACTTAAAGCAAGCCTATATCACTACTATCAAGACCTAGTTCTTGCCATCAGACAACGAGAGAGGCATTAGATCAACTTTTAGCTGTTAAATGGACGCAACTTCCACAACCACTTCAAAAAGTTCAACGCACACTACGTACTCATAGGCAAGAGATTTACAATAGTTTCAAATATGATACCTATACTAACGGACCTGTTGAAGGAACTAATAATAAAATTAAGGTAATTAAGCGTACAGCTTATGGCTTTCGTAACTTTTTCAATTTTCGTGTTCGAATTCTTATATCATTAGCTAATTCATATATCGCTATTAACTGGAAAAATCAAAAAAGGTGATGAGCAGAAATTGTTCATCACCTTTTTCAGTTTAAAAATACAACACCCCTTAATAAAGGGGTGAAGCGGCTCTCGCCATATTTTCTATCTACAATTATACCTTACCATGGTAAATAGTCAATGAATTAATCACTGTATATGGTTATACTATTGCAAATACTATTAAATAGATCACTAAAAATCTTACCTTGGTACAAGTCAGAGTTCCTCTGCATCCTAGTACACCATTCTTTTAAATCATCTATTTTATGTTGATGTGACTTTTGACTACACATAGTTTTATGAATACGTAATGCAAGTGAAATTTGTAATAATAATGGAGTGTGAATTTCACTACTTGTTAAATCATCATTTCTTAATACAGAATATATGTTGTGTGGAACTGGTTCTTCCTCGTTAACTAATGCATCTTTATTGAAAAGTACTCTATTATGAGCACAACTGTTCCTAAGTCTATTAATATATTTAAAAGATTCTCTTAGTTGTTGCAGCGTTTTATTATTGGGGCGTTTACGACTCAAATACTCAACAAATGATCGTAATTTCCCTAGGCTAGAAATCTCTATAATTATCCAAATTGGAGGGTTATCGTAAAATTGTTGATATTCTTCATTTACAATGAAATGACCGTTGTTATCATAATGAGAAACACTCGAAAATAATTTTCTTTTGAAGCCTTCAGGATTTTCATCTCTATTAATTACTTCCTGGACAATATGGTATCCATCTTCATCAGGATCATTTGTTATGATTCGCAATAGATACGTTTTAATAGCATGTTCTATATCCAAACAAACCTTCAGTAAACAGTATCTCAATTCCATATCCAATGTTGATATGTCAACTAACATATTGAAATTGTTAATACATTGTTCACCATTCTCCGTACTGTTAAACACCTTAACAAAAGAAATCATCTTATAAAAATAAGACTTATACTTCAAATATTTCTGGGCTTCAGGTTCGTCTTCTACACCGACACCATGATTCTTTAGCCATTCTATTTGATCTGCAAAACTTAACTTAGAGTTATCCATAATTAATACTTTCTCCAGTAAATTGATTAGTTCTTATTATATCAGATGGAATCGTCAGAAGTTATAACATAGCTTCGTTTTTATTACATCTAAAAAAGGCGATGAACAAATTTGTCCATCGCCTTTTAACTTATCGAAAATTGGATAACATATTACGTCTTAATCTTAGTTGTACTTCCGCTTAGTAGCACCATCCAAGGTAGTAAAGGTAGTGGCTGCCAGAATACCTAATCCAGCAATTGCCATTGTGTTTTCTTCCTTACTATTGGCGTTAGTTTGTGGCAACTTAGCTTGTTGAGCCTTGTATTCTTCACGAGTCATTGGTTCACTCATCTTAGTACCAAAAACTTACGCTAGTAGTTTCCATGCTTGCAGGTGCTTGAATACCAGCTTGTGAAGCTACACTGTCCTTAGATACAACGTTGATGTATTGACCTTGAGTGCCTGCTGAGGAAGCGTGACCATCGTCTGGCTTAGTAGGTGTGGTTGGGTTAGTTGGCGTTTCGCCACCCTTGTTATCATCGCCCTTAGAAGGTTGAGATGGGTCGATTGGTGTGTCACCATGATCCTTGTTGCCATCATCTGGCTTAGTAGGCGTGGTTGGGTTAGTTGGAACTGCTAATAATGTCAGTGCTAAGACGCTACTATCAATAGCGGAAGTACTTAAGACAAGTATGGATAATTTGGCAAATGGTTCAACTGATGAGGCTGAAATGGGCTACTACCAGAAGAAACTTTGGCAGGCCCTTAACAAGATGGATGATGAAAAGGCTGAACAAGTTTCAAAGAATGTTCTGGGCTTGATCAACCTCAATAAAGAATAATAATTCTACTAAATAAGGTAGGTACTACACTTTTGACAATTATGTAGTACCTACCTTATTATATGTATTATTTTTTTACTAAATCACGAAAATACTTATTTACTTCTTTGGCTTCTTTTTTAGTATTATAATCTAATTCTTTTTGAGGCAAAATAATTTTTAAAATTTCACGAATGTACTCATCAAGTAAGACTGCCGTTTCTTTTATCTCTTCACTATCATTATTTATTTTATTTCCATGAGTCTGCTTAGATCTTATATTAAAGGCAGCTCCGATTATCCTTTCTCTTGTATTATTTAAGCTCTTAATCCTATTTAAATTTTCTTTAAAAGACGAGGCTTCCTCATTGTTTAAATTTAGCAATCTTACAGTATATTTTTCCAACATTCCTTTAATTCTTTGGCTTTTACCTTCAAGGCCATATATACATTGAAGAAGCTGGATATAAAAATCAATTTTTACAGGTAGTTGACTACTTGAACGTGCGTTTTGTAAAGCAATTAATGCTCTGACAAAGCTTGATTCTTTACTCCTATCAAGTGCATCCACTTCAATTGTGTAAGCTACCTCTGAACTATAGTTTTTCTTAGGAGACGCTTTTAAATCTTTTAACATAATTGGCATCAATAAGTTATAATATTTTTCCACTTGTTTTAACTCAAAATTTGTTAATTCTATAGTATGATGTTCACCATTAGCTAAAGAATAATCTCTCATTATTGTTGAAGTATTTTCATACCCCGTATTTGTAAATAAATATGTATAATTCTCTTGCACACACGAATCTTTAACCATCCATATTGCCGTAGACAATACAATTAAATTTTTTCGAACCTTTTTTAAAAATAGGCCATATACATTATCAACCATCTTTTTAGCGGGAATATCATTATTATCTATAATTCCTTGCCTTATCTCCTCCAACTGCTTTACCATATCATTTGGAAAATCAAACCAGTAAAATAGACCCATTTTATTATAGGCTTCTTTATATCTCATTCTTCCATAAGAATTTATAAATTTTTTTGAAACCTGAATGTTATTTTTCAAAAAATCGTTATTATTTCTTACAACCATTTTTTGTGGTATTTTCTCCGTTAACACTTTATCAAAAAAGCCAAAATCTGATGTATTAGTAATAAAACTAAGCTCTGAAATTATTAAATGATTATAATTCATATTTTTAATTTTCCTCTTTGCTATTATTTTTACTTGAATTGTATATTTTTATCATTAAATGAGTCAGCTTATTATCTAGTATCATATTCATTACCTTTTGATCATCATATTTTGGTTTATCATCTATTCCCATATCTAATTTCATCTGAGATTTAACGCTCTTAACTTCGGTAGCTTTAGGTATAACTTCCCTTATATTATCTTTTAGATAGTTTTCAGTTTGCTTTTCTAATTCTAACCTTTGAGATTCATCGTCAATAAGCAATACATCCTTTTTAAATGTATTAAATGTAAATCGTCCTCGATCGTTAGTTAGTCCACCCCTTAAATTAGTAATAAGCATAGTTATTAAAAAGGGAAAATCATCTTTTAAATAATAAGAGTATGCACCACTACTATAATCTTTATCATGAATCTTTATAAACCTTTCATCAGGTATGATTGCACCAAAAGTTGCATTGTCAAAATAGTTAAAGAAATTATCATACAAAATAGTTCCTCGATATTTTAGTCTAACTATATTCCATCCAATTCGCAACTTAAATTGGGATAAAGAGTATGACATGAATGAATCTCTATTTTTAAGCTCATCATCATATATTTCCTCAATAAGAAAGTCAGGGTCTTTTGTATATATGTAATAAGTAGCATTATTTAGCCGAGGCACATATGTCCAATTCTTATAATCTTTCAAAATATATTTAAATCGATCATATACATTTACATCTAATCTAAACCTTTTCTGCCACAGTTCTTCCATTCTCTCATCAGTAGTAGATTGATCAACTGGAGTATTGGAATCACCTATTCTTGAATAAATTAAGCCTCTTTCTAAAGGCTTTCCTTTTTTCTTTTTCTTATTATTGTTATCTACTCTGACAACATCTTGCATTAAGAATAAAGGAACATTATTAGTATTATAAACTGTTAAAATATCAACTAATTTCCCCTTAATCTCCAGAGTTTCCACATTAGTTTTAGGATAATAATTTTGAGCAAATGGTATAGTTCTCAAATAATCCTGCAATTGTTGCTTATTTTTCCTATTAGGATCATTTTTATCAACCCCATGAACACTACCATCTTCGTCACTAATTCCAAATATTATATAAGAGTCACCATGGCTTGGTGTATTTGCAAAATTAATGATATCACGTAATAATTCACCATTTGATTCATGCCACTTTTCCTTAAAATCCCATGTTTCATTCTCATTTGGTGCGAACTTTATTATATTAGTCAAAGTTTTATGATCCATTTCTCCAATGCCTCACTAAATTTAATTTCTTAAAGCTTATACCAAAAAAGATACTACATAATAGAACTTACGTAGTACCTTTCCCATAACATTAAGACAATACCCCTAATAATTTTTGGTAGGGTTTTGGTAGGGAATAATGTTGTTTTTAGTAGATTTGAATTGATTTAGTACCGTTCAAATGCCGTTATATCGGTATTCCGCTATCAAGTTAAAAAGCAACATTATTCGTACTCAATAATAGAAATTAATTCTACATGTCATTCATATCAAGGGTTTGCGCGTTTATTTACTTTTGTGGCAAACATTTTGGCAAACATCAAACCACTTTACTAAATGGAATAATCTGGTTGCCGTTAAATTTAACTTGTGACTTCTTAGCTGGTGTTAGGTCCATTGAACCCACCATCTTATCCGCAATTAGTTCATCATTCCGATCAAACATGTGCGCATAATACCGAAGCGTAACTGCTGGACTACTATGACCTAACCGTTTAGAAACCGTTAAAACGTCTGCACCCAGTTCAGCAATCAAGTACGAAGCATGGGAGTGTCGTAACCCCCGGCCATTGATACCTGGCACACCAGCCAACTTGGCATACTTATGCAAAACATTATTAAGCGTCGATTTAATCATAGGCCGATCATCATAGGAAAGAACAAATTTCTTAACACCATGAGCTAATTGCAACTCACGCCATTCTCGCAAAATTTGAACTATTTCATCATCTAAGGTGATAATGCGTTTGCCAGCTTTAGTCTTTGTATAAGGCTTAATTCGGTAATTGTCCTTATTTTTATAGTACAGGGTATGGAAAATCCGTGCTTTTTGATTAACTAAGTCAATATCATTCCAAGTTAGAGCAAAGCCCTCCGAGACCCGTACACCAGTCCGATAATAGAATAGCAACATGACATAAATGCAATGTTCATAGAAGCCTTGGGTGCTAATCTGTGCTAAAACCTTTTCGAACTCTGCTTTCGTCCAATATTTAGCTACAGCTTTTCCCTTTGGAATTGCTTTAGTTTTCATTGAAACATTAGTAGTAATCAATCCTAAGTGTTCAGCATATCCAAGTGCTTGCCGAAAAGCTACATAGCATACGTTAGCATAGTCACGTGAGAACCCTGAATCACTCATTAGCCAAGTTCGATATTCTTCACAATCCCGAACACTAATTTCATCCAAGATTTTTGTATCAAACCTGTCCACCGATAACATAATCATCCGTTGATGTGAATCATAGGTACTAGCTTCCACATCCGCCTTATACTTGGGTAAAAAGTCCTGACGAATAAATTTGCCATAGCTCATACGCTTCAAGTCTTCAGCTTGTCGGTTCATATATTCAACTTTAACTCGCATGGCCTCGGCTTCGGCCGCCTTAGGTGAACTAAATTTCAGTCCCTTTTGATCTTTACGACCCTTTTTAAATCGCTGTTTGCCTTCACTATCGCGTCCTAAAAACACTTGGTAGAAAAAATGCCCGTTCTCATCGACCCGGACATATTTATATCCATCAATTTTCATTGATTTCATTACTTACCGTCCTCCAGTTCAGGAAGCGCGATAATTTCAGCAATGGCAGTTGTTGGTACAATGCCAACTCGTTTACCATTATAGAAGGCAAAACCCTGTTTAACAAGATTACGTTTAGCTTGGCGAATAATTCGCCGAGCTTGATTTTGTGGATATCCAAGATCTCGTAAATCTTGATAATTCATTACCTTCTTCATAACATTCATCATCCTTCCTTCTAATTCAAAGCTTCATTCCATCACTACTCAGGTGATTTACATCTACACTTTCAAGGTGGATAATGAACTGGATAACAACATTAGTATTGTTATTAAGAAGTGACTTTCCAAAGTTGGTAGCTGGGGATAGTCGCTTTTTTGTTTACATTTCCAGTTCATCGTCATGATCCTTTGCTTTAGTCACTTTAGAATAGCTATGCGCCTGATTCGACTTCACAGGTTTAGTGATAAAGTTAGCCTCTTTTTCCGCATTCACACTCACCAAACGTCGACGAGTATAACGTTGGTTAACAAGATAACTAGAATGCATCCGCATTGCTTGAATTAATGACTTTAATCGTTCAAACTGACTGCTTGAATTTTTAAAATCGTTGCTTTCTACAAAGATTTGATCATCCTTGTCACCAATCTCATTACATAGCTGTTGAATATTAGCTTGCTGGACAAACAAAACTTTCTCATCATCGTTCGCATTATTAAGCAACTTAGTGATTGTTAGTAGCTGAAGAGACTTCTTATCACACAAAATAAGCTCCCGTACTCGGCGCCGTAACTCTTTAAACGGATCAACATTATGATCTAACGCCCATAGTTTTACTTGTTCACAAAATACTGCATAATCGGTAACTGACCAGCAATCGACAAATTTGGTAGCAAAACCTGGCACTGATGCTCCCTCATCCAGCCACAACTTCTGAATAGAATTGGCCAATCGATCAAACGGTTTTTCCAAAAAATCAACGCTTGCACTAAGCTTAAACTTTGCCATCGCAATAACGTCACGAAACTCCTGTGTATTTTCCATTGCTAACGGTGAAGCCTTTTGTACCTCACCATTAAAGCCACTACAACGACGCTTATTCATCTTTACCATAGATAAAACCTCCAATAATTGAGCCAATACCAACAATGACCTTTACCGGCCACCAGGGCATGACACTGGCTAAAACGACTCCGGCTAATACAATTAACGACCCATTCGCAAACTTAGTTAGAACATTCTTCATTACTTGGTGTGACTGAACAACCTCTTGTTTGTCTTCTGCAATCGAATCTTTGACTTGGTTGATATAGGTAACAACTTCCTTACTCAGGAGCTGATTAGTTGTTGAATTAGCTTCTTCACGCATCACGCGCAATAAGTCATGACCATCAATGTTAATCGGCTGTTGAACGGCATTGATCAACTGTTGCAACAAGTTACTATTATGATTAATCACTTTAACTAACTTATTAACAACCTGGTTCAACTGCTCAACCTTTGAATGATCAGCACTAGCCATCACTTCAGACTGCACCTTTGAAGCGTTCATCCGGTCAATTCGAGCCTGCTGACCTTCAAACTTTTGCTCCAGATCTTCATATGACTTTGTACGTCCGTTCTGCCAGGCATCCTTAATTGCTTGATGAGCAATGTCACTAACTCCCTGGTTCAAGGTCATCTGCTGATTGTCGAGGGACTTGGTGACGTCGCCGGTCCAATTTTGAAGATCCTGTTTGGTAGCTAGATTCTTCATCATCTGCTTCAAGCTGTTGTTTTGCGATGTAGGCATTGAACCGTTGCTGTTGTCTTCTGGATTCAGCAAGCCGTTTAGATCGCCCATCGCATTGTTGAGATTTTTCTTCATCAACCGAAACCTCCTTGTTTTTGCCTTGTTGCTTCTGCTTAAAATATTTGTTTAATTCAAATGGGGTAAATTCTTGGCCCATACCACGGGTAGCTTTCACTAAACCTGTCTTTCGATCGCGTCGCTGGTAAAAATCACGCACTGTTTTCTTCTTACCATTGACAGTAGTGTGATATGACCAGTCACCCTTCTTGTTGCGTTTAGTTACAGTCACATTCTTTGTTTTTAGCAATCCCAAATATTCTTTAATGGACTGGGCTTGATCACGCGCCCATTGTAATGTTCCTTTTAGAACTGCTTGCCATCCTTGCGGCTTAACTACCTTGCCCGGTCTAGCTTTGTCAAAAGGATTGACATACACATGACCGGTCACTTCTAGATAGTGTTCTTTAAGGTAGTTGTTCCACTCATGCCGTAACCTGCCAACACTAAACTCATTAGTTCGAACACATTTGCCATCTGGCCGCACGCTGTTAATCAAAATGTGGCAATGAAGCTTGTGGCCTTCTTGCCCATCAGCCTGAATTGCGGACACCCATTGCGTTTGGGGAAAGTACTGTTTCATAAATCCACCCACAAGTTGATTAATCTGACCTACTTCTACATTAATGTTGTCCGAGTTGCCAGTTGGCATCTCACGATCGGAAAAGGAACAAATTAAGTGTTGGGCCTGTTGCCGTTTTCGTTTGTTCATCGCCCGACGTCTAACCATTTTGAATTGTTGGTTAATAAAATAACCACTCTGAGCAGGGTAGGGTTGACCACGTGACCCCCATAGATATACATGGGACCCATTAACACCAAGTACCCGATGGGCGGAACCGTCATGTGCCGGTTCATCAAACAAATACTTCAGTCGACCATACATATTTGTAATGTAATTACTTTTCACGTACATCAGCGCCACTCTCCTTAAATTTGTCATTAATGATTTGTGACAAGGTCATAATTGCCTGTGTTAGCTTTCGCAGTTCTTCACCATCTACTTGACCACCTTGATTCGCCCTATGAGCTAACTGATTCACGTTAACGCCAATTCGATTCAGATAGTAAACAATGGCATTCCATTGAATCAACGCAAAGTGCTGCAACTTATCGTGTTGTTCCAGACGGATCAAATAGGCTTTAATCATCATCGGCATCACATAACTGGCTAGCAACTCAGGGCAATCCTTAAAATGTTCAAATCGCCACTGATCAAGTTGTTGAGTCGACGTAAAATTTGGTAGCTCGCTCATCAAACTTTGTACTGCCAAATAGTAATACCATTCTGTTTTCAGTCCGCGAAGCAACACTTTACTCATCGACTCATTACCGGCGATTGCTTGCAATTTTTCAAAGTCGCTTTGCGGAATTCGTAGCAGGTAAGAATGCTTTTTTTCAGGCACTCGCCGATGTGAATCAATTTGTTGTTTCCGTTTGATTAACTGATCATTGTTTAGCATTAAATTACCCCTTTCTAACGTTGCAATTCTGGCCGTTAATTGGTGTCAAAACACCAATTAAATTGCTAAGCTTCATTTCGTCAACAAAGGCCTTCAGGCCTTTTAGTTTCCTCTTTCATGTGGATTGACTACACGTGTCAATCCACTAGCAATGATGGTCAGAAAAGCAACGGGCAAGTAGTTACCTGGTGATATCACCAGGCATACTTGGCAAAGGGAATGTTGTTCCCCCTGCACCCTTATAATCAAGAACTAAGTCTGCCGATTTTGTTCTTAATAATCTCCTTTGGGCCATCATTTGTAGTGCGACAAACGAAGCAAAACTCAGCAACCTAAGCCACCCAATTTGGGTCCTGTTTAGTTTGGGTTCCACCTTCTCTTTTTGACGAAAAGAGAACCAGAACACGCCCTACTTTCAAGTTCAAAGTAGGCAAATACCCACCACTAACCCGCCGCATTTGTACGGCACTCACTCATTATCAACTAGTTAAAATCCGGGCAACTTCACTACTCTTACTCATCTCGAAAAAGTCATCGTCATCATTAATAGAAGTGATTGTGTTAAGATGCATAACCACATCAGTAGCCCGATGAGTTCTAAGCAAATTCATCGCCTTATTGCTCAGTTTTATTACTACCCAATCATCGCCATAATCTCGTCGAATTGGCACCCAATAGCCACGCATCAGCGCTGTAAACTGGTTCAATTCTGGTTGGAAATTCGCATCCTTACCTTTAAATTCAGGCCATAATTCATACTTCAACTTATTAAGAGTAGATAGCATATTTGTTGCAGATGAGGTTGTCGCTGAATCGTTAAACAGATTCTGGTAACTTGAATTATTTTCATGCTGTTCTTCAGAAAGATAAGCTTTCCCATTTCGAAGATAGACTCCAAAGTCAGCTCGTCGTTCCAAAAATCCGTTTGAGCCATTAAGAATGGCATTGGGATCTTTTTGAAAAACTTTCTTAGCTTGATTCTTAAGATTATTAATCATTTTGGCAACATGCTTTACAACACGTTCCATATCCTGATCAGATAAATCTTCATTAATTACAACATTAAAGATATGGTCAGATTCACGAGTATAGACGTAATCGTAATATTGAATAGCACGCCCACCGGGACGGAAATTGATGATTGAAACAATAATTTCTGTTCCTTTACCATCGTCTGTCGGGATCATATGAACATTGATTGGAAGTCGTCGTAACAGTTGACTTAGCTGAGATAAATAGACTTGCCCAGCCTCAGGATCATCGGTCTTTAATTCCCAAGTTTTACCGTATGAATCACTTTGTTCTAAGTAACCGAGTTTTACCACACCAGGAGCGTAATGAAGAACATCTCTCACATATTCCGCAACCCCATCGGCATAAACATTGGTCATCACCAAAAGGTTCAAGTTCCAAGGACTGGTGTTATGGAAACGACTAGAAACCCTGGGAATCTTGTGAGGATCTAACATATCCTTAAGCGCACTCCACTCAATTGATGACGGCGATACTTCATCAATTACAGCAGAAGCTTGATCCTGATAATCTTGCCAATAGTCGACCGTCTTACCTTTGTCTTCCGCTGCCGTCATATAAGGTGTGCGTCCTTTTTCTAAATACTGACACAATCGGCTCGCTAAATAAGACTTACCGATCCCGCCCTGCGCTGCGGTAATGAAGATTGTAGTCATGTCACGGTCAGCATTAATATCATTAATAGTTGATTCCCGCTGATCATTCATAACAGCAGTTAATCGTTTAATGAAATCTTGATCAGCAATTAAGCCTGTCGCATCACTATCATCAAAGGCTGCATGAAGAGCATCTTTCCAATCAGTCACCTGCATCCGACCCGAATAAATCCACTCCATTAACTGATCCAAAATAAGCTTTTTTGATTGCTTGCTGAAGTTCATTTTCCCAGCACCCTTGGTTCCTAAACTCCTCAGCTTAGAGAGCTGATGACCAGAAAAAACTCGATCGCCATCGTTTCGTCCTACCAATCTCGCTGTGTGGTGAGCTAGATTATATGGGCTGTGTAAATTACGAACAATCGCCGAATCAATACCGTTAGCAACTATTTCGTCATCATACACACCGGCAATACTGGAATATGACTTACCTGGGTCATCGGGTAACCAACTAATCACTTCATTGATCGCATATGGCGTTTTTTGGTCACATTTGGCCTTGGAACTCTGGTGAACCAAATATTGCAGTGAAGAAATGTAGTGCTTAGTCACAACATAATTCTGCATGGCACCTTGCAACGTCCCAAGAAATGCCTTAATGCGTTCGTTTCGCTTGTTATTAATCTTATCAATCCACTCAAACGTTTCGACAAGATCATCAAAGTTATACCCCATCAATTCCATCATCCTGTAACGTGTCCGACGAGTAGGCATATCTATCACCAGATGACTATGCGACTCCTTATGTTCAACGTCACCATTTCGCTGGTTCTGCTGATCATCTCGCGTATGGTTGATTTGAAATGCTGCAAAGTGGCGGTCACGGTTCGGATTCCGACAACACATTTGTTGCAGTTCATTAACGTGTTGTGCCACCCATTCAGTAAAACCATCTAGGATTGGCTGCCCATGAGCATCACGCTTAATAACATCACCATCGTTATCCCAAGCTGAGCCATAATCTTCGCAACCTGTACCAACAAATCGATCATCACCCACCAATTTGTCACCAGCTCGAATTAGATTTCCACTCTCATCCATCACTAGCCGATTCAGTTCACCGAAACGGTTTTGCGGTAATTTAGTGGCATGCTGCTTATATACTGGACTGTACTTTGGGTTGGATTGATCAGTAATCTTCGGATTGCAAACTGTGAATAACCAGTGAATCGAAATGTTCCAGGTTCGCGATGCCTCACCAAGCAGATCCAGTACCTCACCAGCTTTAATAGCTAAATCAATATTTTCTGAATTAAATTGATCATTGATTTTCAGTGGTGGTAACGCGTGTAGAATTGCTTGATATAGTTGTCGATTGGAATGAGAATACCGCTTCAAGTAATCAGTAGCTTTTGCATACTGTTCTTCAATGGTTTCGGCTTTCTTATCATCGGACATTACTTCTCATCCTTTCTGGGTAGCGGTTGTAAGACTGACAGCAAGGGCTTTTAACCGTCATCCTCGTTCAAGCTACCCTGTTATTGTTATTAGCCCTATAATGCTCAATAATCATTGATTTCATGCACATTCATCACCAACCCACTGCTCTTCGGCTGTTACCACGAAAGCTGTCCTGACGGCTTTCCTGGCGACTGCCGTTGACGGAGCTCGGCAACGGCGTTTGCACGCCGTAAGTGTTGTGATATCAGTAGTTCAAGTTAACTTTCCTAATTAACCGTTGACCAACTACTAACGACCATTAACACTTTATTTTGTAGAGAATGCTAAAATTTAATTGTTGATATCAAATTTCAAACGGCCGTTTTCCTTTTGACACTCTTATTGTGACTCATATGCAAAATTAAAAATACGGACACTTTTTTGCGTTCAAGAATTGGAGGATGAATATGTCAGAATACAAAGAAATCCAGGAACAGACTTATCTGAACCTGGATAATGGTAAAGTTTATTTTGCTATTGAAGAAGTATTAAGAATCATTAACAACCAAACAGAAGCCAATCAGGCCAATAGTATTTCGCCTACTAGGCTTAACAAAATTATGAAGAAAAGCAATATTGATTGGCGAACTTTAGATAGATCCCAGATTAAATTAATAATTGGTTACCATGCACCCTATCCAAATGATGAACATACTGCTTCGCTAAATAAAGTAAATGTTATCAGTAGTACTGACATGGTAAAACTGGTTAATTCAATTAGGACAATGAATCCAACAAAAAATACAAAAAATGACAATTCACCATACATAGAAGAATCATGGGGACTGATCGAAAAATATGACCCTAAAGATGCTTTTCCTCCGCTTTATTATAGTATTACTAGAACGACTTATGAGATCCAAGGGCATCAGGCATATGGGCATGTCTCTGCACCAAATACGAATATTAATTCAAAAACACTCATTAAGAAAGCAAAAGATTTTAAAAAGGCTAACCCAGAGAGATTTGAGTTAATTAAAGTCAGTCCAAATGATATTTTTAGTGATTCGAAGATAAACGTAAACAGTGTTGAAAGCTACGTAAACCTTGAGTTACACGACGAATTGTTAAATCATTACAAAACACGCAAGGGTATCCATATAAAGAAAGAAATGGCAAGTTTAGATGATATGATCCCCTCTAAAGAACCAGTAATTAAATACATCCGAAAAAACTTGCCAAATGCTATCAAGGGCAATAGTGATGCCTTCAAAGTAGTTCTAACGGATAACGACATTCGTGCAATTGATAAAGGTATTACCAGGCAGTATGGCAATGTTGAAGCATATGTTAGAAGTCGCCTCAACGAATATGAAGATACAGTAAACAACCTTCATAAGAGTAACGCTAAATATATTGCAATGCGTGGAAAATTAAAGAACTACCTTGAGGGTGAATACAATAGCAAAGCAGTTATTCAATTTTTCAAAGATAAAACAGCTCACCACATTATTGGTACCAAACTAAAAAATATGTTTGACCTATAAATAAGCCCCACAACTCATTTTGAATTGTGGGGTATTATTGCATTTTAGCTTTATCTGCACTCAAATTTCATCTACTATCATTTACACAATTTCTTGTTTATAAATACTAGTCCAACCACACAGGGCATACTTCTTCATCCGAGGCTCTTTCTTCTGCAAATCTGCAAAAAAGTCCGTATCCGCAAATAAATCCATTTCTTCTGTAGCACCTTGAACCGTCCCTGTTGGTCCACTTTGATTAATGATCGACTCAAAAGTATATTCGGTCCTCTGCACTTTATTGCCGGACACTGGTTTCCACTCACTAAAAATAATAGGTGAACCATCAGAAGTAATTTTTTCTAATGTATTTCCCTGAACCATGTTAGCCTGAATAATTACTTTAGCACTATCGAAAACGTGCTGGTTAACCTTGCCACCAAACTTTTCCTGAATAATGTTGCTGTACTCAATATTAAAGGTCGTAATCATATTCATTACTAACATCTCAACATTATCTTCCAGAAGTTCGATACCATACAAGGTTGATAAGGCCAGCAAGCTTTTAGTATTAAACAATTTAGCGGAAACGCTTTCATTCTTTGCAACCTTAAGTTTTCTTTTTAACAACTCAACTAGAAAAGCCCCTTCTCCTGCAGAAGGCTCAAAAAATGTTGCCTGCAAATCATTAATTTTAGACTGAATTTCAGGTTGATCTAGCATCAAATTCACGATTCGTTTAGGGGTAAAAACTTCACCATGATCTTTAACACGATCAGATGATTTTATAACTTTTTCCATCACCATCGACCTTTATAAGGAATTTTAGTTTTTCTTACTGTTGCCATATCAAATTCTGCCTGACTAACTAAATCATTAATTTCATTTTCACGACCATCCCAGTCATGATTAATAACCACAAATCTCAGCATTGCTTTTTTTAATTGTACCTTAATCATAGGTTTATTATCATAAATTACATCTTCTTGTGTTTCTCCGTTGCTTGTCAATTTTAATGCAGCAAATCTAATCTCATTCTCTTCACGGATTGATTCTCTTTTAAAGCATAGCGACAAAAGGTATAGTGAACTAATGCTACTATCTAGTATTTGATTCATATCATAAGGATCAATGTTAATATTCCTTATGCATGCCAGTATAACCTTAATAATTGGCATTAAATAATTTGTCTGAAATTTTTTATTATAATTCACTTTTAGCGGGAAAACGAACGCGTCGCCTATCTTCATAAAGCCATGTGCAAAATTTAATGGAGTCAATTCAGTAGCCATTTCTTTTTGTACTTCTTGATTGTCAAATCCTAATGCAATATCTCCATATCGTTCCATAGCCATGGAATCACCATTAGGATTAAAACACCAGATATAGGTGTCAAACAAATCCGCTTTATTTTGAAAATGATTCGTGAAATTTTCAATCTCACTTGAACTTGCACCAAGTTGCTTAAGTATTTTGCAACATAACTTAACAGTATACTTAATCTCAAGACCATCATTCATATGTTTGATAGAACCAACCAAAAATGTTTTTGATCTCAAAATAGATTTTACTGCATTGGCCGTAGTGTAGTAAAACAGTATGGGATTATCCTCAGGGTCTGCTAAAAAACGATGCGCCAATAATGCTGGCTGAGCATTCTGATAAAACGCCGATGTCTCATCATAGTACGAATTCAAAGCTGCCTTAGCATCATCACCGAGACTATTAATCATTGCTTTTGTGTCATCAGGTATGCCAGCGATCTTAGTATTTCATCCAATCTATCCATTACTTCATCTCCTGCACCTTTGACTCTATAAAATTAATCTCATTTTCTGAAAGTCCGTATTTTCTGTAAAGCTGTTGATCAATTTCAAAAATTGATTTTGACCAATCAATATCTGATTCTGGAGTAAAATTCTGCATTGGTACTTTAGCCCATGTTGCACGCGGATTATGTTGCGTAATCTTCTTTACACCAAGCATCGTTCTAGCAAATTTACTTTTAATATATTTAAGTACATTTTCAGCAATGTTTTTCTTATCAAAGGGACCTATAGAAATAAAAGTATCAGTAGCTCCGATGAGGGGCTCTCCAATGAGAGGGGTACTTAATATTTCACCAATAGCACCTGTTCCATTAGCCTCAGGCACCATAATCTTATATTTATCAATATAACCATTATTAAGAACATATTGACGTTTAATATATCTAAATAAGCGATGTCCATTTAAACGCCCTAAAAGTTTTAAATCGCCATCATCAATTGATCCTTGTTCTCTAAAGATCTCAGGTAATTTGTCGAATGCATTAGATACAATCATATTACCCGATCCTTTGCCTAATTTTTTCTTAGCTTGGGGCCAGTCTTCAAAGAATTTGTTTGAAAATCTAAATGTTCCACGAGAAGAAACCAGAGTGCTAAAGGATTCTTTATCATTACGCCATACTTTCTTCAGTATAGAATTTAATTCTGAATATGGAGTGAAATCACCAATCTTACCAAATTGCTGATGACTATCTCTTAAAGTAATAGCTACACCACCTTTTATGTCTGTCCTTGGAAAGATTTTGTCACTATTCTGTTCATATAAGATTATCTTCAAATGTTCATCATTAAGCATCTTCTTATTCCAGGATTTTGGCGTCTGGCCAGCATTAAATAAAAACCTCCCAGGAGTAATAAGAGTTACCAGATTAGCTAGTTTATAGGATAGCTCCATGAAATCATTATAAATTGGTTCGTCACGAGCATTATCGCCTTTGCCTTCTTGTTGATAAGGAGGATTCCCAATCACCACATCAAATTTCAAGTTACCAAATACCTCCTTAATCTTGTCCGCTTCCGCTTTGGCATCCTTCTTTGCATTCTCAACAATGTTATCGACAAATTCAATGTTAGTGTCAAAGTCTCGGTACCCAACTAGAGTTCGCGTCGCAATCGCCTTTGCCATTGGTGTTTTGGCAACGCAAAAAATATTTTCACGCAGAATCTGTTGCCAAATCATCAGCTTATTTTCAAAGGAAACATTGTCAGCCGTAGCTTGCTTTTGCTTCTGAAATTCCTGCCAATACAAGGACATTGCAGCATAAAGCGGATAAAGGCCAGTTTTGGAGTTGATTTCCAAAATATGAGAATCACGTTTAAAGACCTGAGAAGTGTAATCGGTGTGAATCCAGTGACTGGCATCAACTCCATCAACCGTCGTGTTATTGAAGTCATCATCGTAGAAAGAATAGCCGCCGATTGTCTTGCCAAGGTGCATATTAACCACCCGCCATGGTGTCAGGACGGTTTCCTTATCTGGGTTCCTAAAGGTGCCAAAAATCATTACTAGCTGTCGAGCCCGCTCGATTGGGTCACTTTGATCTAGTGACTTGACCCGATTACGAATAATTCGCCCTGCCTCAATAAAGACATCCTGGTCATAGTATTTAGAAAATTTCTTAAAGAGTTCTTTAGTAACCCCTTTGGGCATAAATTCTTTCCACGATTGATCATCAACTTTGTTAGTAAACTTGTTGATGTTAACATCCTCATCCAGCTCAACATCCATTCCGTAAATCATCATTGGAATTCGAATAGAAATGGACCGAAGGATGGAAATCATCGTCTTCCGCTGCTTCTTTAACTGCTTCATTTTGTCCATTGCAGCTTCTTGCTCTGGAGTCCGATCTTTCTTTTTACGTTTTTTACCCTTTAAGGCATCATTGTATTCTTCGTCTGTCAATCCTTGATCATTGATTTTAACTTTTAACGGTTTCTTTTCTGCTTTGGTCGTCCCTACAATGGCTTTAAGATTATTAAAATCCTTTAGATCAGCATCTTTCAGCATTAACAATTCATCACTGTAGAGTGAATCATCATCAAAGCCGGTTCGGACTGCCTTTTCAGCATAAACCCGCTTAATTTTGGCCAACATGGTATCGACCTTAAACGGCTTCATCCCATTGCCGGTTTCACCAATGATCGGCAAGAAATTCATGAGTTCAGCCATTTTGCCCTTTTGCGCTGAACTCGTTCGTTTACCAACACCAGTGTTTAGCTGCGTTGACGCTGCCATGACAGTTAACGCTCGGTCTGGAGCAAAATCGAAAATATAGCAGTCGGTCTTTGTACCAAATGATTCTGAAGAATACGGCGTTTGTGCTCTAAAGGCTGCCTGTAGGTACTGCATCGCACTATTAGTGTTAGAGAGGAACAACACGCCCGTCCACGGCTTGATGGTAACCCCAGTGGTCAATTTACGGACTGTGAGGGTAATCGTCTTTGTCTTGGCCGGGTCATCTCCGATGGCATCTTTTACTAAATCAACATCGCTTTCGGAGGCAACTCCTTCGTTATCCCCATTTTTAACAACGTTGACAATCCGATACTCCATTCCAAAAACCGGGTGCTGCTTTAACATCTTTTCAAGTGCGTTTGCTTCTTTAACCCCGGGCATAATGCTCATGTACGGTAAAGAAGCAAGCAACCGAAAACAATAGATAGACCGCCAGCACTACACTATTCCGAACCAAAGACCAAAAGATAAGCATTTTGAGAAAATCTAAACTTTTGGATTTTCCTACAATGCCGACTACGGCGGAATCCCTCCCACTCCTTATATATTTCTTTCTGTATACATTGAATTTGTATTTAGTAAAATGCAGACAACACCACGGATCGGCTTTTGGCTGGACAATTCCAACCAAACACCGCAGCAGACAGTAGAAACCATTCTGAACGTTAGGAAGCCGGTATGATTGTTACATATAAGGGGAAGAAAAATTTCTTTTAGATACTTGTTTTCCTAAAACTGATGTGATATAATTCAATTCCAGAAAAGGAGTAAAAAATATGCGGCAAGGTATTCTTAAATAAAACTATAATCAAATAGTGGGAACAAAGGATTATGATAGTCCCTTTTGTAGGGGCTTAGTTTTTTGTACCCAAAAGAATACTTTTGCCTTATCAATTTTGACATATCCCCAAAAACAGCACTCACAAACAGGTGTATGCTGTATATGTGTATGTCCGCAAATTATCATCCCCAGTGGTAAAAGTATTTTACTGCTGGGGATTTTTATGCCCTTCGGGGCAGTAAAGGGAGGACAATCACATGAAAATAATCAATATTGGAATTCTTGCCCATGTAGACGCTGGAAAGACGACCTTGACGGAGAGCCTGCTATATGCCAGCGGAGCCATTTCAGAACCGGGGAGCGTCGAAAAAGGGACAACGAGGACGGACACCATGTTTTTGGAGCGGCAGCGTGGGATTACCATTCAAGCGGCAGTCACTTCCTTCCAGTGGCACAGATGTAAAGTCAACATTGTGGATACGCCCGGCCACATGGATTTTTTGGCGGAGGTGTACCGCTCTTTGGCTGTTTTAGATGGGGCCATCTTGGTGATCTCCGCTAAAGATGGCGTGCAGGCCCAGACCCGTATTCTGTTCCATGCCCTGCGGAAAATGAACATTCCCACCGTTATCTTTATCAACAAGATCGACCAGGCTGGCGTTGATTTGCAGAGCGTGGTTCAGTCTGTTCGGGATAAGCTCTCCGCCGATATTATCATCAAGCAGACGGTGTCGCTGTCCCCGGAAATAGTCCTGGAGGAAAATACCGACATAGAAGCATGGGATGCGGTCATCGAAAATAACGATAAATTATTGGAAAAGTATATCGCAGGAGAACCAATCAGCCGGGAAAAACTTGTGCGGGAGGAACAGCGGCGGGTTCAAGACGCCTCCCTGTTCCCGGTCTATTATGGCAGCGCCAAAAAGGGCCTTGGCATTCAACCGTTGATGGATGCGGTGACAGGGCTGTTCCAACCGATTGGGGAACAGGGGAGCGCCGCCCTATGCGGCAGCGTTTTCAAGGTGGAGTATACAGATTGCGGCCAGCGGCGTGTCTATCTACGGCTATACAGCGGAACGCTGCGCCTGCGGGATACGGTGGCCCTGGCCGGGAGAGAAAAGCTGAAAATCACAGAGATGCGTATTCCATCCAAAGGGGAAATTGTTCGGACAGACACCGCTTATCCGGGTGAAATTGTTATCCTTCCCAGCGACAGCGTGAGGTTAAACGATGTATTAGGGGACCCAACCCGGCTCCCTCGTAAAAGGTGGCGTGAGGACCCCCTCCCCATGCTGCGGACGTCGATTGCGCCGAAAACGGCAGCGCAAAGAGAACGGCTGCTGGACGCTCTTACGCAACTTGCGGATACTGACCCGCTTTTGCGCTGCGAGGTGGATTCCATCACCCATGAGATCATTCTTTCTTTTTTGGGCCGGGTGCAGTTGGAGGTTGTTTCCGCTTTGCTGTCGGAAAAATACAAGCTTGAAACAGTGGTAAAGGAACCCACCGTCATTTATATGGAGCGGCCGCTCAAAGCAGCCAGCCACACCATCCATATCGAGGTGCCGCCCAACCCGTTTTGGGCATCCATCGGACTGTCTGTTACACCACTCCCGCTTGGCTCCGGTGTACAATACGAGAGCCGGGTTTCGCTGGGATACTTGAACCAGAGTTTTCAAAACGCTGTCAGGGATGGTATCCGTTACGGGCTGGAGCAGGGCTTGTTCGGCTGGAACGTAACGGACTGTAAGATTTGCTTTGAATACGGGCTTTATTACAGTCCGGTCAGCACGCCGGCGGACTTCCGCTCATTGGCCCCGATTGTATTGGAACAGGCATTGAAGGAATCAGGGACGCAACTGCTGGAACCTTATCTCTCCTTCACCCTCTATGCGCCCCGGGAATATCTTTCCAGGGCTTATCATGATGCACCGAAATACTGTGCCACCATCGAAACGGTCCAGGTAAAAAAGGATGAAGTTGTCTTTACTGGCGAGATTCCCGCCCGCTGTATACAGGCATACCGTACTGATCTGGCCTTTTACACCAACGGGCAGAGCGTATGCCTTACAGAACTGAAAGGGTATCAGGCCGCTGTCGGCAAGCCAGTCATCCAGCCCCGCCGTCCAAACAGCCGCCTGGACAAGGTGCGCTATATGTTTCAGAAGATAATGTAACGTCTTGCGCAATGCAAGCGTTCATTGCTGGCTATTGCGAAATATCATTGATAAAATCAGTATCAGAGAGGAGAAACTATTTTGAACCAGGAACAGACGAATATTACAACAGGAAAGCAAATACGTCATCTGCGAACACAATTGGGAATGACACAGGAAGAACTAGCCGGGGAATTGAATGTTACCCGGCAGGCACTATCGAATTGGGAGAGAGATGTTAATGAACCCGATTTAAATAT
>NZ_JACIVD010000076.1:0-111518 GCF_014145555.1 Limosilactobacillus albertensis | reverse complement strand
TATCGTGATCCTTGGCAAGTCGTAACATGGTGTAGACAAAGTTCTTGCCATACTTACCAAAAACCCAAGAAGTACGGATAATATAATAATCGTCAAGAATTGACTTAACTGCTTCTTCACCTGCTAACTTAGCCTTACCGTATTCATTCTTTGGGTTGACCGGGGCATCAACTTTATATTCTCCCTCATTAGTACCATCAAAAACATAGTCAGTGCTGATATAGACCATCTTAGCACCAACCTTTTTCGCTGCTTCGGCAACATTTCGCGTACCAACTTCATTTACCTGCCAATTTAACTCTTTAGCCACATCTTCGGCATTGTCAACGGCAGTATAGGCCGCACAATGGTAAATAACAACTGGGTTTAATGCGTTGATCTTTTCGTCCACAATCTTTTTGTTAGTAATATCCATTTGCTTGGAATCAAAGGCATCATACTCAATACCCCGTTCATCTAATAAATTACGTAATTCAGAACCGAGTTGACCATTGGCACCGGTGATTAAAATTTTTGTCATCGCTTTTCTCCTCTCTTTTAAATTAATAGTCGTGATGTTCATCGGTAATCGATTAGAATATCACGACTATTTTTATTAATTATTATTGTCCATTCTTAGCATACTTTGCTTCAACGGCGGCCTTCTCATCTTTCCACCAATCTTGGTGTTCTGTATACCAATCAATAGTATGTTGCAAGCCGGTCTTGAAGTCAGTGTATTCTGGTTCCCAGCCTAATTCAGTTCGTAGCTTAGTCGCGTCAATTGCATACCGCAAGTCATGACCAGGACGATCCTTTACATGATCATACGCATCTTTGGACTGACCCATTAGTTCCAGGATCATTTCCAGAACTTCCTTATTGTTCTTTTCACCATCAGCACCAATCAGGTAGGTTTCACCAATCTTACCCTTAGTTAAAATGTCCCATACTGCTCGGGAATGGTCATTGGTGTGAATCCAGTCACGGACGTTTTTACCTGAACCGTAGAGCTTCGGCCGAATACCGCTTAAGATATTCGTAATTTGACGCGGAATAAACTTTTCGATGTGTTGGTAAGGACCATAGTTATTCGAGCAATTAGAAATTGTAGCCCGTAAGCCAAACGACCGAACCCACGCCCTTACTAATAAGTCAGAACTAGCCTTAGATGACGAGTAAGGACTTGATGGACGGTATGGGGAATCTGGCGTAAACTTCTCGCCTTTTCCTTCACCATGACCTGGTAAGTCTTCCCGCAATGGTAAGTCACCATAGACTTCATCAGTTGAAATATGGTGGTAACGGACATCATATTTCCGGCAAGCTTGGATTAAGGTAAAGGTTCCTTCAATATTCGTCTTAATAAATGGTGTTGGATCAATTAATGAATTATCATTATGACTTTCGGCCGCATAATGAACCACGGCATCTGCTTTGCTTACTAGCTTATCAACTAAGTCCTTATCGCAAATATCGCCAACTACTAACTCTACCTTATCTTTAGGCAGGCCATCAAGGTTAGCAGGATTACCAGCATAAGTTAATTTATCTAAAACCGTGATGTGTTCAACTTCCGGGTGATCCTTAACGACATAGTGGACAAAGTTAGAACCAATAAAACCAGCACCACCGGTAACAATAATATTTTTAAATGTTTCCATAATACTCCCCAAAGTATGTTAAGAAAATCTGATGAGAAACTATAACAAAATGTTAAATAATCGTTTGCAAAAAAATCCGATGCCAATTAAAAATATCTTACTATACATAAAATAAATTTCTATATCAAAATACACATTTTATAAACGAATCCAAAAAGATTATATACTTTATTGTCTATAGTATAGGGTTATGACGCAACTTTTTAAATTTAGAAAGATGATTTTCATGCCTTAATCAAGGCCTAACATTTCCCGTCACTATCATCAATTAATAGGTGAACAACACTGATGTACAAATACTATTTATTAATTGCTATGAACTAATTCTTAGATTAAAGGCAGCTCAAAAAAAGCAACACTTAGAGCGCGTAATGCGACGATATGAGCGATATGACCTGTTAATCATTGATGAATTAGGTTATTTACCAATATCAGCAGAGGAAGCAAAACTATTATTTCAACTAATAAATGGTCGCTATGAACGTAAATTAACAATCATAACGACCAATGTACCATTATCAAGTTGGGGAGCTGTTCTCCATAGTACGGCAACCGCAGAGGCCATTTTAGACCGACTTGTCTATCACTCACATGTGATTAAGATCAAAGGAAAGTCATATCGCTTAGCATCGGTCAATTCCTAAACCGCCTAAATCATACATTTTTAAACCGCCATAAAATGACAATTTAAAACCGCCCTTGACACCCTTATTTAATTTTGGCTTGAACACCTACATCTTAAGTCAAAAGAGGCCTTTTTTATATAATTTTTATCGCCCGCCCGCATAGCAGGTGACTTTTTGTTTCGTGCACTCGCTTCGCTCACGCACTCAACTAGGTCTAAAGACATTAATAAAAAGAACCGTCACAAATTGACGATTCTAACCAGACTAATTTAGTTAGCGAAAATTTATATTTGTGTATCAACACTACTTGACGTAGAGCCATAAAATCATTGAAAAGATAGATGTACAGTAACTATTTAATATTTAACTTAGTTCTTAAAGCTTCAGCCTTATAACCTATAATTTTATCAGCAAGTCTGAATTTTAATACTAAGAATAAATATATAATCCCACCAATAAATACAGCAAAAATTAAACAAACAAATGCTATATATCGATTATATATATCAAAGGGTGAATTAATCAAACTTATGAAATTTTTTGTAAAGAAACTCATAATAAGTGAAAATAGAACAATTTTATTAATAGTTTTTAATATATATGAAATTCTAAAATTATAGTTCAAATAAAAGTATCTTAATATTAAATAATTTACCACTATCATTGATATACCAGTAGAAAGTAAAGGTCCAAATACTTGAAAAAAATATATAGATGGTAATTGAAATATTAATTTCAAAAGTATTCCAATTAATAGATACTTCAGCATTTGTTTGCTTTTCGAAAGCCCTTGCATAACAGCTGCATTAACTGTATATAATCCGAGTGGTAAAGCAATAAATGCTGAAAACTCTAATACCATTATGCCTAAATCATCATATTTATAAAATACTGTATAAATTTGTTGTGCAACTGAATATAATCCCAAAGCCGTCGGTACCATAATAAAAAGAAATAATAATTGAACGTTTTTTATTTGAATTTCTATATTTTTTACATCGTTTTTGCTTCTTAACATTGCTAATATCGGAATTACGGTAGCAGCAATTGACATTGCAATAGAAATAATTATCATATAAAGTTTATTAGCATTAAAAGAAAATAACGCATAGTAAACATTCAATTTATATTTAGAAATACTATTAAACATCTTCATTATCTTGAAAAAAGTATATTGATCAATTAACTGATATATCGTAATACCGGATTCAATTATAATAAAGGGAATTGACTGGTAGATGACTTTCAACATCAATTTTCGCGTTGAATTTAAACTTTTATTTTGAGTAACACCAACATTTAAAATTTTTCTATATTTTACTAAAGCAATTAATAGTACGACTAAACCACTGAAAGCCCCTATAAAAGCAGCAAAAGTTGATTGAGTAACCGCATTTTTCCAATCGCCACGTATTATTTTCATAATGAAATAAGTTATAACTAACATATATATAACTCTGAAAAATTGTTCTGTAAATTGCGAAATAGCTGATGGGGCCATCAACCCATACCCTTGAAAATAACCTCTAGTTACTGAAATCGTTGGCATAATTAATACAGCAAATGCCAATGAATTAATGACTGGGATAACATCCTTATCGCCATTGTCCATTAGCCTTGCTCCTGCTATCATAATAAATGCACTTATAATCCCCATTAATAAGGCGACATATAACCCCGATCGGTATAAATGCTGACTCAAAGCATAATTCTTTTCCCCATTGTATTGAGCAACCAACCTAGATACTGCAGCAGGAATTCCAGCAGTTGCGATAATTAAAAATAAATTATAAATATTATATCCTTGCGCAAATAATGAATTAGCTTCATTACTATGAACGCCCATCCACGTTACCCAGGGAATTGTATAAATAGCTCCCAGCAATCTGGAACCTATGCTTCCAGCTGTCATCCATGCTGATCCCTTAAGCATTTCTTCTTGCCTACTTCTATCCCTCACTTAAGCTTTCCCCCTTAAAGTCACTATTCGAATTCACAATTAGGCCCGAACAAATTACAGCAAAAAAGACTCCAGATAAAGCCGTTTCAAATACATGACCACTTAATGTACTAATTAAAATAGTTAATAAAAATGCTCCAGAATAAAATTTAATATGTTTATTTTTGAGATAGATAGAAAAATAATATCCATAAATTAAAACAGCTCCAACAATTCCTAATTGAAATAATATATCAAATATATCCATTTCAACAAACTTAAAAATAGGAATCATAATTGTGTAATTATATCCAGTCCCAAAGAGAAAACCTTTTATACCAGCAATTTCAGAAATCCAATTATATGTAGGGGCAATTCTATCTGATCGGGTACTAGTAAAAAAGGATAGGAAAC
Source organism: Limosilactobacillus albertensis (assembly GCF_014145555.1). NCBI lineage: Bacteria > Bacillati > Bacillota > Bacilli > Lactobacillales > Lactobacillaceae > Limosilactobacillus > Limosilactobacillus albertensis. The sequence goes on along the minus strand of NZ_JACIVD010000076.1, from coordinate 106,896 downwards.
CATTTTTATTATAAAAATATTGCCAACGTTGAATAATAGTGTTTAAATCATTCATAAAAAAAGTAAAAATGGCAGCAATTCCAATAATTACCATAATTAGTAATATAAATTTTTGCAACCTACTTTTTGAGTCTTTACTCCCTTTAAAAACATAATATACAGTTACCACTGCAATTATTAAGTAGTTTCCTTTTAATCCCATTATTAATGAAACAATTAGTACCATTATATATTCTGCTATATAAAGTATCTTTGTATTCATTGATACTTTATTTATAACGTATAAATATAAAATATCAATGACATAAGAAATATCATTTTGCGCATAGTAGAGTCCCTTAAAACCTGCCTGTGCTTGCTGACTAATACTAGTACTATCCCCATATGTTGAGAAACCAATCCCGAGAAAATAAGGGATAATCATTGTCAATGGAAAAAGAAGAAGCCAAGAATTCATAATAAAATTAATATTCCTGCTATTTAATTTATTATTATTATATAAACTCCTTATAGTTTCAATAATAATAATAGGCAACATTAATTTAAATAATAAAATAATATAAGTTGTTCCATAATCCGTACTTCCAATCACAGAAAGTAATAAATAAACAAATATAAGTAGTAAGTATATTAAAGCTCTTTTATTAAGGCCATAAAAGCACCAATACATAACACTTACTACTACAATAATCAATCGATAAACAATCCCTAATGAAAGGCCGTTTTCATTTCCACCACCATTTAATAGGCCGTTCAGTGAATCCATAATAGGCAAAATAACCAGTAGAAAAATATATGTTGCGGCAACTTTTCCCTTTGAACTTAGCATTTATTATCTCCATTATTTCATTTAAGTAGTTTACTATATAAATTTGACAGCTGTTTTAGAACTCTTTCTTCAGAAAAATTCTGACTCACTTTAGTAAATCCATTTTTACCAAAAGTACTAATATTTTTTGAAATAGAACAAATTGCTTTAGCAATGCTCTCAGGATTTCCCGTTTCAGCAATAACCCCATCTTTACCACTAGTTATTAGTTCTTTAGTAAATCCTTTATCTCCGCAAATAACAGGTAATTTATAGGACATTGCCTCTAAAACAACTATTCCAAATGATTCAAAATGTGAGGGAAGAATCAAAATGTCTGATTTTCTTAGAAGTTCATCTTTCTTTTCTGCATTAGCCCATCCAATAACTTTAATATATTCTTCCAACTTCTTCTCTTTAATTATTTTCTTACATTTTTCTATCTCTCCATTTCCCGCAATTCTAAGAATAATATTGTTAGTTCCTCTTGAAACTAACAATTTAATTGCATCAATTAAATCATACGTCCCTTTTCTATCCCCAATATAGCCTAAAAATAAAAGATTTATTTTATTATCTGCATAATAATTTTTTGTTATTTTAGGGATTTTAACATAATTCGGAATAACTACTATATTTTTGGAATCAACTATCTTACCCCAGAACTCTCGCCAGCCAGGTGTTAGAACTATAATTTTTTTTGCATCTCGCATTCTATTTCTAAATTTTTTTTTCATGCTTTCACTAAGAGAATTATAGTACTCCACAATTTCGCTTCCATGCGAATGAACAATCGTTGGAATTCCAAAAAAGTTGTTTATTTTTATAATGACCATCGCTCTCGTACAGCTTCCTCTTTCTGACATATGTATATGAGAAATTTGTACTTGTTTTAACAAACATAATACTACATAATAACTTATTCCTGTAATGAAAATTAAGAATTTATACCTTTTTGAAGCTGTAACAATATGTTTTAAATTAAAGCTATTTAAATAACTACTATTAATATAGCTATTAATTACAGTCAAAATTCCTCCAGGATAACTATTTCCAGGTCCAATTTCGCAAATATATTTTTTCATTATAGGCAACTCACTTTCTTGTCTTTATTATTTTTGCTGGAACTCCACCAACAATTGTATAACTAGGTACATCTTTAGTTACTACTGCTCCAGCAGCGCACACTGAACCCTTACCAATATGAACACCTTTTAAGATTATCACGCCATACCCTATCCAAACATCATCTTCAATAGTAATTAAACTATTATATTCTCCTTGTTTATTCATTGGAATTGTAGTCTTAGTAATATTATGATCCGTACCAATTAATGCACAATGTGGTGCAATCATTACATTATTGCCTATATTGATTGCGCCTTGAATATGCGCATAATCCCCAATACTAGAATTATTTCCAATTTCTATATTGTTTGAAAAAGAGATATGTCTTCCTATATCAATATTTTTCCCACATTTATTAAATATAAGAAATCCGCAAAACATTCGAATTAGCTTAGCTATTCTCCAAGTATGATGCAATTGATAGTGAGGCAACCAACTTCCTAATAAAATATACATTAAATATCCCACTGATTTTTTTACTTTTTGCATCTTTATCTCCTAAAATAATTTCTTAATTATAGAAAGAAACAGGTCTCTCTATTACAAAGAAAGGCCCGTTTTAAAATCAATCAAAACTTAATTTGATTTCTCTTCGATAACGTTTTTTATAAATTTTGTATTTCCAATAAAGTATCGTTTAAATAGGCGTTTAGGCTCACAACTAACTCTAAATAACCATTCTAAATTAGCTTTCTGCATCCATTTTGGTGCTCTTGGAATTTTACCAGAAATTACATCAAAACTTCCTCCCACACCCATAAAAACACTATTTAGTCCTTTATTTTGTAAGTATTCAATTAAATATTCTTTTATAGGAGAAGTAATTCCAACAAAAACAAAGTCAGGATTTTTGCTTGATAACAAGTCAGCTATACTATCCCAATCATTTTCTTTAAAGTATCCGTCATGAATTCCGACAATGTTTAATTTGTCATATTTAGTTTTTAATACTTTTGCAGTATCTTCAACAATATTTTTTTTAGCTCCCAAAAGAAAAATACTATAATTTTTCTTTGCACTTAATGCTACTAGGTCTTGCATTAAATCTATTCCTGCTACTCTTTCAGGTAACGGTTTTTTTAAGAACTTACTAGCAAGTATTACTGAGGCACCATCCGCATTTATAATTCCACACCCATTAATTATTTCTCGTAATAATTTATTATCATTAGCTGCATTAATTTTATCAGCATTTACTCCCATTAAGTGTAATGGAGTCTTGGTAATTACATATTGTTCAACTAAAGAAATTGTATCTTTACTATCAAGAACATCTATACTAGTACCTAAAATTTGGATTCTACTATTTGATCCCAATCGTTTTTCTTGTTTTACTATTAGATTTTGCATTTATTCTACCCCTTAAATTCAGAAATTTTTCCTTCTTTAGTAAAGTAGTATCGAATATCATCTAATATTCTTTTCGAAGCTAAACCGTCTCCATATGGATTAGAAGCTTTAGACATTTTTTGATATAGGGTATGATCATGCAACAAGTTATTCATCAGGTTCTTAACATGATTTTTCTCAGTACCAGCAATCATTAAAGTACCTGCTTTTACACCTTCGGGTCTCTCTGTCGCATCCCTTAAAACCAATACTGGTTTTCCTAAGGACGGCGCTTCTTCTTGTACACCACCAGAATCTGTCATAACAAAGTAACTTCGTGCAATTAAATTATGAAAGTCAACTACATCTAAAGGATCGATTAAATGTATTCTTTCAGTATGGCCTAAGATACGATTAGCCGTATCTTGCACTACTGGATTCAAGTGAACAGGGTAAACAATCTCAATATTACTATTCGATAAAACCATTTCTTTTATGGCGTTAAAAACGTTTTCCATTGGTTTACCCAAATTTTCACGTCTATGCATTGTAACTAAAATTAGCTTATTATCTTTTTTTACTTTGTCTAATACAGAATGATGATAATTCTCATTAACGGTGTTTTTTAATGCATCTATTGCAGTATTTCCTGTAACAAAAATTGATTTTTCATTATGACTTTCTTTTAATAAATTATCTTTACTAAGTTGGGTAGGAGCAAAGTAAAGATCACTCAAGACATCAGTCATTTGCCTGTTCATTTCTTCAGGGAATGGTGAATATTTTTTCCATGTTCTTAGGCCTGCCTCCACATGCCCCACAGCAATTTTATGATAGAAAGAGGAGATGCTTGCAGCTAAAGTACTCGTTGTATCACCATGTACAAGAATAATATCCGGCTTTTCCATATTAAGAATTTTATCTAATTTAGCTAAAATATTAATTGTAATATCTGTTAAAGTTTGTTTAGAGTGCATAATTTTCAAATTATAGTCTGGTGTGATATTAAAAATATCTAACACTTGATCTAGCATTTCCTTATGCTGACCAGTTACAGTAGTAATAACTTCAAATTCATTATTTCTCTTTTTAGCTTCTAAAATTAAAGGAGCCATTTTTATTGCTTCAGGACGTGTTCCAAATACTGTCATAATTTTAATTTTTTTCATTGTCTTCTCCATACTATTCATTAATAAGAACCATTGGGCTTAATTACAATTTCCACAGTCTTCCAAATAATCCATAAGTCTAACAAACAATTGGCTTGCAGAATATATTTAATATCTAACTGAACCATTTCATTAAACCCAACTTCATTCCGTTCTGTTGCCTGCCATAACCCAGTACAACCTGGGATTACATACAAGCGTTGTTTATCATAATCGCTATACTCAGCAACCTCAGAAGGTAGCGGTGGGCGTGGACCAACTAAACTCATATCACCCTTAATCACATTAATAAATTGTGGTAACTCATCCAAACTGTGTTCCCGAATGAAGTGACCAACCTTTGTTATCCGTGGATCTTTTTTCATTTTAAACATCGGTCCGTCAACATCATTTTGATCCTTCAGTTTATCTAACATCTGATCAGCATTGACAAACATTGACCGAAATTTGTACATTTTAAAAGTTTTTCCATTTTTCCCTACACGAACTTGCTTATAGAAAACTGGGCCATGGTCCTCTCTTTTTATTAAAAAAGCAATCCACAACATAACCGGACTTAATAAAACTAGCCCACAAGTTGCTGCGACAAGGTCAAAGCACCGTTTCACTGTATGATAAACTGGCCGTGCATCTATCTTCACTTTATCCAATAGAACTGTTTTACTTTCCAACGAAACCATAACCTCCCTTAATCCAAGCTATTCTATTTTCCAGCATCCTCACCGTAACCGTAGCCATATCCGTAACCGTAGCCATATCCAGCATCGCCATCGGCATTGACATCATTCATCACATACCCCAATAAATTAGCATGGGCCAACTTTAATAATTCGACTGCCCGTTTAACAGCTAATTTCTGTGTTTGTCCTTGCTTTACAACCAAAACAACCGCATCTAGATGACGGGACAAAATTTGCGTATCAGTAACTTCTAGCATTGGTGGTACATCAACGATCACCATGTCGTAAATGCCTTTAACCGTATCCAGCAATGTTTTCATCCGTTGAGAATTCAACAATTCTGCTGGATTAGGTGGAATTGGCCCCGCTGTTAAGATATCAAGATTATCAACCCCACTTGGTTGAATAATCTCTCGTAAATCAACAGAATTAGTGCCACTAGTTAAAATAGTGGTTAAACCATGCTGATTACTCTTATTAAATGTTGCATGAAGTGTCGGGCGACGTAAATCAGAATCAATCAACAACACTTTTTGACCAGTTTGTGCCCAAACAACCGCTATATTATCGGTAACCGTTGACTTACCTTCTGACACGTTAGCTGACGTTAAAGCCAGCGTCTTAATCGGCTTATCAATTGCCATAAAGTTAATATTTGTCCGAATTGTTCGGAACTGTTCAGAGATTGGGCTCTTGGGATGAGCAACGGTAATCAACTTGGCCCCATTATCCATGGTGTCCGTTGATTGCTTTTGTGTGCGATGAAATAATGACATATCTATTACTCTCCTCCTTTAAACCCGTCGACTACCAGAATCACTACGGCGACTTTCTTGTTGGTTAACCTTAAAGTCACGACTCATATTAATGTGGTTTACTTGGCCAAGATTAGTTAATCCTAAATCATTAGTTAAGTAGTCATCGTCATGAATACTTGTATCCATTAAATCACCAATTAAGATGTAAAGGAAACTAAGAATTAACCCTAATACCGCCCCTGCTAAAGCAAATAACTTCTTATTTGGAAATGAAGGTGCATCAGGAGTACTTGCCCGTGAAACAATTGTCACGTTATTAACGCTCATAATCTTCTTAATTTGTCCCTTAAAGACATTAGCAACCGTATTAGCAACTGCCGCAGATTTTTCTGGACTATCAGTCTTGACTTGTAAGGAGAAGACTTGGGAATTCTGCTGGGTTGAGACGCTAATTGCCTTCTTCAACTCATCTGTTGACATATTGTAACTTTTACCACCACGTTCTACGACTGCTGGTTGAGCTTCCTTAATTAACTTTCGTGTTCCATCTGCATTCCGGCGGTATTCGGCTGGTTCAGCTGGTTTGATCACCTTTACCGGATTTTTTAATTCCTTACTAGCCTTACTTAAGATTACTTGGTTTGTAATGATATCCTTATAAGTGTTAATCATCTGGATATCAGCTTGTTGGTTATTAAAAGCTTGACCGTTATTATCATTAGAATGTTTTTGATTGACCAAAATTTCGGTTGTTGCCGTATATTTCGGTACAACGACAAATTGGGCAACAACAAAGCCCAAAATCCCTGCCAATAGGGTCCAGACAATCAACATCTTCACGTGCTTGCGACAGAGCATCATCAAACGATGCAAATCAATCGTATTATTTAACGTTTGTTGTGAACTATTCACGACTTCTACTCCTCAATGTTTAATTTTTTAAGCTATTTTGCAACAGGTTAGTAATTCGTTGTTGTTCACTAGTTGGAACAACTTCAAAGGCTTGACCATCTTCATTTTGACCTCGTCCTTGAGCATGATCTTGGACAATATGTTCATTCGTATCACGATAGCTTTGTGCTAAGCGCATCATATCGTCAAAAGTTAAGTCAGTTTGTGAACTATCAGATACTGACCGTAAGAATGACCGATTAAGCACGGTCTTGTATGATATTGACTTCTTTAATAGCGCCATAATTACTAACCGTTGCCGTGACTGACGACCATAATCACCCTCAGGATCGTCATACCGCATTCGACTAAAGGCTAAGGCTTTCTTTCCATTCATATGGTAGGTCTCGCCCTTTTCAAAACTGTAGCCTTCATAGTCAAACGTCAGTGGTGACTTTACATCAACCCCGCCGACCTGGTTAATTGCTTTCTCAAGGCCACCCATGTTAACCAAGACATAGTAGTCAATTGGAATATCGAAGTGTTCTTGGATCGTATTAATACTTTCCTTAACTCCCCCATAGGTATAAGCAGCGTTGATCTTGGCTGGCGAATATTGTGGGTAATCAGGCAAGTTAACCTTCATATCCCGTGGCAAACTGACAATGGTTGTCGTCTTTGTCTTTGGATTCAAGGTCATGATCATCATTGTATCCGTCCGACCTTTATAGTCCCGGCCAAGTGCTCCGGTATCTGTTCCTAATAAGAGAATCGATACTGGCTTTTTTTGTTCAAGCACTTTTTGCGCATCCCGCGACTTGGTAGCACCAGCATTACTATACATATCATCTGTCGTTGACTTCAGATTATGCCATGCCATCCCCGCAAAGAAGAGGGCAACTAGTACCAGTACCCCCACAATCGACCAAAAAATCTTCCAGCCGCGATGGCGTCGATGATGACGGTGGTGGTGATGGTGATGATGCTCATGTTGATGAATATCTTCATCGTTATTTAAGGGCTGATTATTTTCGTCTGACATAAATAAATTCTCCCATACCGTGGCTAACCTCATAACCTAAAAAAGTCCACTAGTGCAACAAGTTACATTACCGGAAACCTACACTAACAATGGTAAATAACAAGCTGCAGACTTTTTTATATCAATTGTCAGCCAATCAATTTTAATAATTACTTAATACATTATTAGGAATGGAGCCTATTTAGTCAAGCTATAATTTCAAACTTTTTTCACAAATACACCAAAAGTATAAATTTCATTATCTTGTAAGTTGTTGCAATCACAGTGTTTGCAAGAATTTAAAATACAATTTAATAGTTGATTACCGGTTTATTTCACTTTAATTACATTTTAGATACTCACTGTAACAAAAAAAGAGCTTGGACTTATCCAAGTTCCCTTTCTTAACATCCTTATAAGCACTACAAGTACTTATCAAGTTTTTTATTGTACTCGATATACTTGCATCGGCTTCTGGCTCGACAATCTGATCGGAAATCTGGTTAGCAGAGTCATCCATCTGTTGACGACCCCATACGCCCATCGTTACGACCATATTCCGTAAGTCAGTGCCGTTATCAGTCAATGTATACTTATCATTTTCGTCCTTGTTTGAATTAACAATCCGTAAGTTCTGCAAGGAGGCTATCTCATCATTTAGTGCTACTAAGGTTAATTCTGGTAACAACCGATGCAACTCATCAATGGTGAATGGCCGAAAGCCTAACCAATAGATAATTCGCGGTTGCCACTTATCCTCTAAAACATCTAATGTGTAGTTTACTCCACACTGATCTTTTCTTTCAGTCATAAAAATTGCTCCATTCCATTGCTTAGCTAATTCTCTTCCCTTCACCTACTATTATAACAAGCTAATGGACTAATGTTTAATTATTGTGCATTTTTTAGCAATTTTTATCCTAAAAACGATTTATCACCCGCTTTAGCCGTTCGACAAACTCTGGTGCAATCATCTCCCCGTATGTTTCCTCATAGGCAAGCCCAACAATATGTAAGATCGTTGCCATTAATACTTTCTCACTGATCCGCCGATGCTCCTGAATCACGCAATAATCGCTGTCATATGTCCGTTCATGAATATCTTCTTGCTTTTTCTTTCCGTACTGATGACGGCAATATTCGTAGATTTGTAATTGGATTTTTGCGACATCATCTGCTGCCCCGACTATCCGTCTAAATGTCCGATAACTAGTATTAACCTGCACATGATAGGTTTCATTTTTGCCCCTTAATAGCATCTCAACTCTCTTATCATCTATTAACTCAGCTGCGTCATCTAAGAAATGAACCATGTAATAAACAACTTGATTATTTGATCGGCCACAAGTTGGCACTAAGCGATGGTGACCAGCGATATATCCTCTCGTACGACACCCGACTAAATCATAAAGAGCTCCCATTTCGTGACTGTGAATCGAATTTTCCTCAGCGAACCGATCTAACACTTCATTTAACCGCCGTTTTAAAACCAGCTTTTCACCCTCAGTTGTCAAAATAAAGGTGTGGTCCTGGTCATAAGCGGCAATCAACAGGGTATTATCCCACCTCACCTGATAATTAGCCGGCTCCCCATCAATCGCTAACCGATGTAATTCCATTAAGTCAATTTTCTTTCTCATCTTTACGAAACTCCTTATGTCAATTCTTAAAATAAACCAAATCGCTTGTAAAACGATTCACTTTTAACATGAATAATAAGATACTGGCTTATTCCATTCCTGTCAACGTCTTTTCAAAGGACAATCAAGCGTTTTTATCGTTCGCTAAGATGTTCTATTTGCGATAAATTGATCGTACTCAAGAGCTCTTGAGAATATTTCTAAAGGATGTTCTCAAATAATGGATTATAAAAAAATTTCTGATGGCTTAACTTTCCTGATGACTGATAAGCGGATTACGATCGTTCACGGTGTCTTAAAAAGTTTAGGAATCTCTCCCCGCCGTGATGATTATGATGATTTCGTTCAAGACGCATCGATCATCTTTGCCCAAGCATACGCAGACTTTCTTCGCGACTCTGACCACTCTGCTAACGAACGGGACCTGATGTGTTTTGCGTATCAACGGATGCGGTGGCGCCTACTTGACCGTCTCCGCCATCAGCAGCTAGAAGGAATCCTTTTCTCTTACTCGCTTGACAATCCGGAAGATGATCACGACTACGACGATATTTTAGTAGATCAACTAGCTAGTCATCCCTTTACCCACTTAGAAAATAGCAGTTTCCTCGGCTACCTCTACCAGCATAGTAATCTTAATCAACAACGTTACCTGGTCGCCAAACTTAACCACCACCTAAGCGACCGTAAAATTGCCCGCGAATACGGGGTTACCCGAGCTGCCGTTTCGTACTGGCGTCGTGGTGTAATCACCCGCGCACACCAGCTTCGTGCTAAAATGAAAGGAGAGTTTTGAGGTGAGAATTTGGAAAAACATGAAATTGACCGCCAAGCTAATTGGCTTCATATCAAGTATGACGGAGAAGATCGTGATGATGAGTGCGTTAATGAACTCAGCATTTACCAAAATAACGATGATCCTGAACTCCAAATGCTTGTATCAAATGTTGACTTTAATAATATCAGTCATGATAATACTTTTGCTCTAACCAAGGATGATGCAAGGTTATTAGTAAAATACTTACAAGACTGGCTTAACTAAAAAAGCTGAGAAAAGTTTTTGCTTTTCTCAGCTTTTTCCTTTTACGATACCTCTTTGTCAAAGGCATCCCCCATTAATTTCCAATAATCCATAATCATTGCAAAATCAATTGGCCCCTGCATTCCCAAGTTAAGCTGGGTAATCTTTTGTAATTCATTACTCAACAAAACGCGGAAGTCGGTTAGCTTAATAACATTATTGTGCGGATATGATGGTACCAAGCTAATGACGTGATCCATCAAATCACTAATCAGGCCTGAATAGAAGTCGACTAGATCAAGGCTAGTCATCGCAGCAGGTTCTAAAAGGTCTTCACGTTCCTTATCGAAAACTTCATACCACCGTGTCATTGAATTCCAATAAGCATTATAAAGCTTCTTACTCTGCGCATCAGCAAACTCCAACTGATAACGACTTAAAACTTTCCACTGTTCTAATAAATCAACATACAATGACTCATGAGGAAGCGCCACATCTTCACGGGTTTCCTTAATAAATCGTGCCAAATCATCAGTCATTTGAACCGGCGTCTTCTTTTTCATTTCTCATTTTCCTTTTTTATATTAGTTTATTGAATGGTGTTTGGTATCAAATTATATATTATTGTTTGTCTTTACCATAGAATTGCGCAGCTGCGATGGCCCGTTGCCACCCCTGGTATAAGTCGGCTGCAACTTTCTCATCCATTTGCGGATCAAATTCATCGCCAATCTTCGAGAGCTTGCGCAACTCGTCTTGATCTTCCCAGAAATCAACCGCCAGTCCCGCCAAAAAGGCTGCCCCTAGTGCGGTCGTCTCTTCCATGGCTGCTCGTTTAATTGGTGTTTGAAGGATATCGGCCTGGAACTGCATCATAAAATTATTTCGTGACGCGCCACCGTTAACCGTTAGTGCTTGTAATGGTAACTGGGTATCCTTAACCATAGTATCAACCACGTCTTTTGTCTGATAGGCAATTGCTTCAAGAGTTGCCCGAATGATGTTACCCCGGTCAGTTCCCCGCGTCAATCCAAACATGGCTCCCCGTACTTCTTGATCCCAGTATGGGGCACCAAGACCAGTGAACGCAGGGACAACATAAACTCCGCCAGTCGTCTTCGCATTAACCGCCATCTGTTCAGACTCACTCGCCTTATCAAACATTTTAAGCCCATCTCGTAACCATTGTACGGCTGAGCCAGCAACAAAGATACTTCCTTCAAGGGCATAATGAATCTGCCCATTTAAGCCATAAGCAATCGTCGTTAAAAGACCATTATCAGATAGTGTCGGCTTTAGACCAGTATTCATTACAATAAAGGCTCCAGTGCCATAAGTATTTTTAATGGACCCCTTATCATAAGCTGCCTGACCAAAAAGTGCCGCCTGTTGATCACCAGCAATGCCCGCAATCGGAATCTGAACCCCATAAAAGTGGTAATCGCCAGTGTAACCATAGATAGCAGAACTCGGCTTAACTTCTGGAAGAATTGACCGTGGAATATCCAGTAAGTCTAAAATGTCCTGGTCCCAATCAAGGGTATGGATATTGAAAAGCATCGTCCGACTAGCATTAGTAACATCAGTCGCATGGACACGGTGACCAGACAAGTTCCAAAGCAACCAAGTATCAATGGTTCCAAACATCAAGTCCCCATCAGCCGCTTTTTGGCGAGCGCCAGGGACATGGTCAAGAATCCACTTAATCTTAGTTGCGGCAAAGTAAGAATCAATAACCAGCCCCGTCTTTTTATGGACCATCTCTTTATAACCATCTTTAATCAATTGTTCAGCAATCGCGCTCGTTTGTTTTGATTGCCAAACAATTGCGTTATAGATCGGCTTACCAGTATGACGATCCCAAATAACAGTTGTTTCCCGCTGGTTAGTAATCCCAATCGCCGCAATCTTATATGGCTTAATCTGGGATTTGATCATCACATTAGAAATCACCGACTGAACACTGTCCCAAATCTCTAACGGGTCATGCTCTACCCACCCTGGCTTAGGAAAATACTGGGGAAATTCCTGCTGACTAATCGCCACTTTGGTTCCCTCGTGGTCAAAGACAATCGCCCGTGAGCTCGTCGTCCCCTGGTCAATCGCCATAATATATTGTTGTTCGCTCAATTATGTTCATCCTTTCGCTATTACTTGCGAGTAGTTTCTACCTATAATATGAAGAAACTTGATGGATTTAAATTACACAAAAAAGCCATCGTGAAAAGACGCTATCCGTTCTCCCCCGATGACTCTCTCTTGTTTGTTACTTGTCGCTGACCATCTTACCAGCTACACTATAGCGGTCCTTACGCATCTCATTCAACACGATATGCACCCGTTCGGCAGGAACATTGGCATCTTTTGAAATTGCTGCTGTAACATCCTTTACGAGAGCCTTTAACTGCTCATCGGTCCGGCCTTCAATTAAGTCGATATGAACTAATGGCATAATGCGTGCCTCCTTATAAATTCATTTAAAATCTTACCATAATAGCGCTTTTACAGCAATTAGATTAGGTCAAATTATTAAATTAATTTGACTTTCGTAATTCTTCCCGAACTTCCTCGGCTGCCTGGCGGTTCCCAGTAAAGACAATGTGGTCACCAAATTCAATGACCGTATCGCCATGAGGATCAATCGGCTTACGCTTACGGAAAATCCGGCTAACCGTAATATGGTTGATGAATGGTAACGTATGAAGCTCACGACCAATATAGCGAGAATTAAGGACAGTTGCTTCATATAGTCCCGCTTCCGTATCAGTCAGCATCCGCAAGATTAATGGTGATTCAATCAACGCCCGCAAGACACTGCTCTGCACATTGAAACTATTGAAAATTTCGACTCCCTTATCACGCAGGGCATTAACGTCTTTAGGATCAAGACGGGGATTATTCTGACTAGCAATCACCCGTTTAACCCCATGCTCTTTTGCAATTTGAGCAAGCCGTGCAGACTTATGATCGTTTAAGAATCCAACAACCATAATGTCACAATCAAAGTATCCGCCATGTTTTAGGGATTCCGCATCAAGCGTAGGCAAGTACTCAAGATGCTTAACTTCACTATTATAAGTCTTAAAGTTTTTTTCGTTATCCGTAACCATCCGCACATCATACCAGTTCTTATACAATTGCTGGGAGATTGGAACAGTTAAGGTATTTGTACCAATAAAATTAACCTTCTGCTTGATTAAATCAGCTTTTTCCGGCTTAAAGACTGAATTAAAGACAACCGGTGCGATAATGCAGACAATAATTGCGGCTAAAGTAAAAGCATCAGACTGGGCGGTCGTAATTGCATGAAGGTTCCGCGCAACTTGCAGGGTTGGCAAAACTAATGTAATTGTGGTGACAACGAGGAAGCTTCCCGCAAACGAATTACGGGGTTTGAACCGCCGTCTGAAAACTAACATCGTTGGCATCTTCGCTAAGATAAAGCCAATAACCAAAATTGGAATTAAGGCTAGTGCTTGGCGGTTAGCAAATAGGTTTTTTAAATCAAGCCGGTCTCCAGTCATAATGAAGAAAAATGGAATTAAGAAACCATAACCAATTGAGTTTAGCCGGTCTTCAGTTGCCTCACTTGGCTCAAGAAGTTTCATTACCATCCCGGCTAAAAAGGCTCCAAGAATGTTTTCTGCACCAACTGTTTCCGCAATCGTCACTAATGTAAAGATCAGGAAAAAGGCTAAGCGGATATCGAGCTGGGTCGTGGACTTAGAAATTTTATTGAACCAGATGAACGGTTGCTTAAACCGCTGAAGAAGAAAGATTGCAGCGAGAAAAAGGAGGACGATTAACCATAGCCGCCCTGCATTTCCCCCGTTAATCGATGCATAAAAGGTCAAGGCAAGCATCGGGGTAACTTCCCCAAGGACAGCTGTTAGTAGCAGTGTCTGTCCAACCGGCTTTTGCAAAATATCCTTTTCCTTTAATGTTGCAATAACCACTCCTAAGGCAATCGTTGAGAAAAGAATCGTTGCTAATAAAATATCATTAAATAAGTGCAACTGACTAATGACAACCGCAAGGACAAATGAAGTAACTACAACTAGGCCAAATGCTTGGGAAGCCATCACTACTGGTGAGTCTTTCGCCTGCTTTTTTCCTGGTGTCTTCCGGAAAAGTTCAAAATTGATCTCCATCCCAGATAAGAACATCAGCATAATCACCCCTAGTGACGATAGGAGGTTCAGCGTCCAGCTAGGATTAACAACATTTAAACAACTTTTACCGAGAATAATACCGGTAAGGATTTCGGCAACGGCAGTCGGAATCGAGGAAACTCTAAACCGTGCCATAATAATAGGAATAATTAACGCCGCTAACATTACAATTAGCATCGATAATTGTTGCATATTATCCTCTCCCTTCCTATTTTATACAGCAATATATTATATACTTCTAAGCAACAAATTAAAATATTCCGCTAAAATCGACTTGCAACCTGGTTCGCGGTACAATTAATGTATTATACAAAAGGAGAATTTATTATCTATGGGGAATAAATTAACTGCATGTACAAGTATTTTGATTGGTAAGGAGGCCAGCATTGACGGCACCATTATGATTGGGCGAAATGAAGATGCTAAGGCAGCATGGCCTAAACACATGGTCGTCCACCAACACGGCGAGATGCCAAGCCACTTCATCTCTAAGGATACCCGTTTAGAGCTTGACTTGCCAGAAGAAAGCGCTCGTTATACTGCAACGCCGGAATGGACGGACAAAGACGGACTATTTGAAGAAGACGGGATTAACGAATATGACGTAGCGATGAGTGCAACGGAAAGCGCCTATTCTAACTCATTAGTTCTTGGCTATGACCCGTTAGTAGAAAACGGCTTGAATGAAGAAGCGATGATTACAGTTGTCCTGCCATATGTTAAGACCGCACGTGAAGGGGTTCAGCGGCTCGGTAACTTGATTGCAAAATACGGAACTGGCGAAACAAATGGGGTTTTATTCGCCGACAATGACGAGGCATGGTACTTTGAAACTGGCGCGGGTCACTACTGGGTTGCACAACGGATTCCCGATGATTGCTATGCGGTGGTTGCTAACCAACTGGCAATTCAAGAAATTGATTTTAATGACTCAGACAATTTCATGTTCCACCCCGGCATTCAAGAGTTTGTTGAAAAATATCAGCTAAATCCCGACCCAACAACTTTTAATTTCCGCAAAATTTTTGGGACCGCTGACCGCTCAGATGCGATTTATTCGGAACCACGGGTATGGGCTGGGCACCAAATGTTCAGTCCCCTTCAAGCAACTGATGAGACACCTGAATCGACCGCGTTGCCATTTATCATGAAACCAGATCACAAGCTGTCAATTTTCGACGCACAAGCCTACCTCAGTAACCATTATGAGGGAACAGAATTTGATCCGCTTGGTCACGGTAAATATGCACACAAGTATCGGCCAATTAGTTTAGCAAAGACGCAAGAATCGCACATTCTGCAAATGAATCGGCCAGGAGCTAATATTCATTGGCTAGCAATGGGCGTGGCTGCCGAAAGTACCTATGTGCCATTCTTTAACGGCATCACCGATACTCCTGCTCCTTATAAACGCGGAAAGCTTCCCGCACAACTCAATTCTGCCTACTGGATTTTCAAACATGCGAGCGTATTAGTTGATAGTCACCTCCACGATTTTCTACCATTACTACGCGATGTCCAAAAAGAACGAAATGCAGCTGCCATTAAGATGATCGCGGAAACTGACCACCGACTTCCTAGTCTAAAAGGGGACGCCCGTGCAGCTTTCTTAACACGACAAAGTGATGACTACGCGACTGATACTTTGAATGCGTATAAGAAATTGAGCCTTGAACTAATTACAAAGATGACTGACTACTGCCAATTGAACTTCAAGACAGATGAAAACTTATAATTTTATTTAAAGAAGCAGCCCCTAAGCTGGAATTTCCAACTTAGGAGCTGCTTTTTTGTTTGACTTAAATAATTAGATTATTTATTTTCGCTATTCTTTTTCTTCTTACCAATCAACAAGAGTAAGACTGCTTCTAGTGACATTAGACCAAGTAATTCAGCCGTTGTTTGACTAGTATTACCGGTTTGTGGAAGCTTCTTATTCTGTGAACTTGGCTTTTGACTGCCTGCATTGTTATCAACCGAGTTAGTGTCAGTCAAGTTGACCGTCATGTGGTTGTCAGCAACCGAAACATTAGTGTTTTCCAGGCCACTCGTGTTTGTACTATTTGTGATACTCAAACTCAGTGAAGTTGAACCGTTTGCTGAGTTTGAAGCAGATTCACTGTTATCAGGTAGTGGTGTTACTGGTGCTTGACTACCGCTAGTAGAGGTTGAAGTACTGCTATTTTCAGAAGCACTTGCACTAGTTGAAAGACTAGTACTCAATGAGTTAGAAATTGAAGAACTTTCACTCAATGATGTCGATGCCGAAGTACTTACTGAAACCGAATCGCTCATACTAATTGACATTGACTCTGAATCACTAGCCGATGTAGATGGATTATCCGGTTGTGGCTTAATTGGTGAACCACTAGTCGACGTTGATCCGCTGGTTGAGGCAGACTCACTTAGCGAGATTGAGTTGCTTAAACTTTCACTTAGTGATACTGAATTACTTAGACTTTCGCTCGTTGAGACTGAATTACTTAAGCTTTCACTCGTTGATACTGAGGTACTTAAACTTTCACTCAGCGATGTTGAATTGCTTAAACTTTCACTCGTTGATACTGAGTTACTGAGGCTCTCGCTCATTGACACTGAGTTACTGAGACTTTCACTTAGTGATACTGAATTGCTTAAGCTCTCACTCATTGATACCGAGTTGCTTAAGCTCTCACTCATTGATACCGAGTTGCTTAAGCTTTCGCTCAGCGATACTGAGTTACTGAAGCTTTCACTCAGTGATGTTGAATTACTTAAACTTTCACTCAGTGAGACTGAATTACTTAAGCTTTCACTCGTTGAGACCGAATTACTCATGCTTTCGCTTAGCGAGACTGAATTGCTTAGACTTTCACTCGTTGATACTGAGGTACTTAAACTCTCACTCAGTGAGACTGAATTACTGAGACTTTCGCTCGTTGACACTGAGTTACTTAGACTCTCACTCGTTGATACCGAATTACTGAGACTTTCACTCATCGAGACTGAATTACTGAGACTTTCGCTCGTCGATACCGAGGTGCTTAGGCTCTCACTCAGTGAAACTGAATTACTGAGACTTTCGCTCATTGAGACCGAGTTACTTAGACTTTCACTCGTTGAGACTGAATTACTTAAACTTTCACTCAGTGATGTTGAATTACTCATGCTTTCGCTCAGCGATACGGAATTACTTAAGCTCTCACTCAGTGATACCGAGTTACTCATACTTTCGCTCAGTGATATTGAACTACTTAAGCTCTCACTTAGCGATACCGAATTACTTAGACTTTCGCTCATTGATACTGAGTTACTGAGGCTTTCGCTCGTTGAGACGGAATTGCTTAAACTCTCACTCGTTGACACTGAGTCGCTTAAACTTTCACTCAGCGATGTTGAATTACTTAAACTTCCGCTCATTGACACTGAATTACTTAGGCTTTCACTTATTGACCCAGAAGTACTCATACTTTCGCTGATACTTACCGAGCCACTATTTGACGTAGAGTTACTTAAGCTTTCTGAAACTGAGGTACTTGCTCGATTACTAATAGAATTTGATGTAGATTGACTAATTTGTTGGCTTTCGGATACTGATTGTTCAGTGGAAGTAGATTGTGAAATTGCAATACTCTCACTTGTCGAAGCACTTGCTGATGGAATTGACCAGCTATTATAAACTACTTGGGTTGTTCCATCATCGGAAATCTTGTTAGTAATGTCCACAGCATTTTGTTGAGCGGTGCTATCGCCATTTATCATAACCATATTTCCGGCATTCGTTGTCAACTTATCGCCTGTAACTTGATCAACATTTGATGCCATGTAGTCTGATTGCTCAACATTTCCGTTATTAACTATTCGAACACTACTATTATTAACACTAACATTAAAATTATTTGTGGTGTAAGCAAGATTATCGTATGCGGACTGATTTGCAAGCACCCCACTAGCATCCTTTAATGTCGAGTATGCATTTCCACCAGTATTATTCAACGTAACTATGCTTGGATCAGTAATATTGACATTTATTCTGTCCGCAGAAGCAATATTATTAGAATCTATGTTATCTACAGTAAGGGTAGCACTTGAATCTTTTGCAAAAGTAATGTTAGTTGTATATGAATTTTGATTCTGTGCTGCGTTTGTTGCACCCCAAGAAGCAGCATTATAGTAGACATTCGAACTGTAGGTTACAATGTTTCCATCGCCGACATAGATATTATTTGCCGAATCTAATGAATGGTTTACCGTCAAGTTAACTTGGGAGTTTGAAGCAAAGTTAATATCCTTTGGTCCTTGATTATTGATCAAAATATTAACGTGGCCGGCTTCCATATCAACTTTGGAGTTTTCACCGACAGAAATAGTATTTTGGTATCCAGAATATCCAGCGCCAACTTGGTCAATCAAAACGTTTCCACGGTTAGCACCGTTAAGGTTAACCGTTGCATTTTGACCAATGATTAAGCCATGATCAGTTACATTCCCTTTAATTTCAATGTTGTTATTAATTTGATTAGTACCATTAACTGTAAACTGAGCACCATCATGAACAATTACGGTACCACCAACGTATACTTGGGAACTCCCCGCAGAGTTAACAGTAAAAGTAGTCGTATTAATTGTTTTGCCACTCTGGTTCGTGTAACTAGCGACATAGTTAATAGTAGTTTTACCCTGTACTTCAAATGTCTTATTATTTGCAGTTGTTGTATCAGTAAATACTGCCGTTCCGCCATATGCAGTTACATTATTATAAGTTAATGTTGCAGGCCCAGCTGACGTTTCAAGGTCGAAAGCACCATGCACACCAGCATTATAAATCGTAGCATCATTAACGGTTACTGAACCGTTGTTGATTATCGTACGTGATCCGTCATTATCAACATAAATACGGTGTCCCCCACCATTAATTGTAAGGTCGCGATTAAGTACCGTAGTTCCGGTACTAGTAACGTCTCCCGCTAAATTAATTTCACTGATATTAGTATTGGTCAGTGCTTTATCAAAATCATTACTATTATCAACCGTAATAGATTCGCCATTGGCTGCTTTGGATTGAATCAGATTAGTGTTATAAAGCATGGCGGTTGCGGCAGTAGTAGCATTATTAACGGTATTTTGCGTCAATAAACTTTGAGTAACGGATGTTTGGACTTCATCAGTGGGAATTATAGTAGACGCATTGTCACTGACAGTGCTATTCCCATTAGCCAAGGACCCGCTTATCGAAGTTAAACTAGCGCTGCCACTAGTACTAATTGAATTAGATGCAGATTGCAAAACAGTTGAAGTACTAGTAGATGTGCTCGTCGATGTACTTGTAGACCCTGTTGACTGACTAGTCGAAGTTGACTTGCTGGTACTAGTGGTCGTGGATGTACTAGTAGATGTAGAACTAGTTGTGCTGGTCATAGTAGAAGCCGAGCCAGATACAGTTGAGGTGCTAGTTGAAGTTGAGCCAGCTGTTTGACTTGTTGAGGTACTAGTTGAAGTTGAACCGGATCCAACAATTTGTGAATTCTGATCAACCGTGGTGGTAGCCGCATGAGCCTCTGTTGGGCTTGTAGTGCCTACAACTCCTGCTCCCAGCAAGGTTGCCATTGTTGCAGCACCTTTTTTATAAGCATCAGGTATCGTATCATTTTTGTCTTTGATTGAGTCAAGGTCGTTAAAGTTAGTAGGCTTAACTTCTTTTTTGGACCTAAAAGAGAATAGTTTAAAGAAGCGAGTTAAAGCGCTAAACCAACCATGCTTAGTCTTATACAGTTTAACTTTGCTTCCATTCTCCTGTTCATTCTTATACTTAGACATATAATCCACCTCTCTGCTTAATCAGCTGGCTTAATCTACTGATAAGCGATTTTATTATTTTTAAACATTGTACACCTACTAACATCAAAAATAAAACATCTTATAACAAGCTTTATACTTTTAATAACAGTCTAATTTTTCATTTAAATAGTCATAAACAAAAAGCCGAGAAAGATACTTTCTCAGCTTTTACTAAGTTATTTTCCACCTATAATCTTCGTCACAATTTCATTTTGATAAGCCTGGTCATGCACCGCAGAAATTTCCTCATCAAAATTGAATTCTGCTGTATGCTTATTCGCCAGCTTAATTTTATGCGTAGCTCCCATTTTAAACCACTCATATTCTGAATCAATGTGACCAATATCTATCATTTGATTACCTAAGTCTTGCAAGTCATCGACAATCACTTTTGCCGTTGGTCCTAGCATTAGTAAGACTAATCGATTCTCTGCATTTTCTTTAATTGCCTGTTCAATTTGTTTTATTTGTTGATACGAATCTTTGGCTGGACAAATAATCCGTTTAATTGAATTGGCATTGGCAAATAAATCGTTACCAACTCCTGACCTTGTTAAAGCCCCTTCTACAATCAATATATCTTTTTCTTCCCAAAGGCGCTTCAATTTTGCAAAAGCATCAGAACTCTTGCTTTTATCAACCAAGTCAATATACGGCCGTGAGATAAAGGTCGAGCCATACCAGTTATTAGTTTTTCCAATTTCCTTCAAAAAATTATAGTTTTTAGGGAAGAAATTAGATTCATAAAAATCTTCAGCATAGTCATTATAACGATCTAAACCTTGAAATACATCTGGCAAGCAAACTAACGTATTATTAAAATTCCCCCGCAAAATAATGTCCTTTAGTCTTTCGGCAAGCGCTGGTTCATAAGTTTGATACGGAATTGACTGCCCGCTGATTAAATCAAATTCCCCATCCCCGAAGCGAACAACAGATTTATGGTTTTCTAAAATCAAGTCTAGCGATTTATTAATATCTTTTACTTCAATATTAAATTTTGGCTTATGTTCAGTCTTATTTTTGATTGCGTCACTAATCGCAGCTGCCATTTCATCAATTTGACCATCATGGAATACATGATAATTATCATAATTTAATTCTTGTGATTTGGTTTGATCAAAAGCAAACATCGGAATTTTCCTAGCCATTATTCTGTCGATTACCTCATTTGCTTTCGGATTGTAATTAATATCTAAATAAACATTTGCTTGATTAATCAGTTTAGTAAGTGTTTTGCCCAAAATATTAGGATAGAGAGTAACGTTATCGTATTGAGTCAGCTTTAACAACAAAAATGCCATATTAGTATACGCCGCAATGTTGAAGTGAACGTTTGGTAATTTTTTTATTAATTGTTCAACATTCTGTGTCTCTGCCATTCTGGTAAACAAAAAAGCTTCCCCATCAAAAGATATCTCTTTAACTTCATATTTATTAGACTCACCAAAAGCAATAATATCAGACCATTCTAAAGTATAATAACTCCACCATTTCTTTCTCAAGCTACCAATAGAAATTAACTTATATGGTTTTTGTTTAGAAATATAGTGGATAATTTTAGGATTAATAACTTTCTTCAGTGACCTTAAAATATGGTTATGAATTGAACTCATAAATTCATAACCTATTTGGTAATTATATCTTGGATTTAATTGACCTATCTGTCCTTTAAAAAATTCATTAATAATAGTTTGATCACCATTGGCCAAGTTATTATTTTTCCCCATTTCAAGTAGTTTATCAACCACTTTCTCCGCTCGCCATTTTTTATTATTTATTAATAACACACCGGTATTATATTCGCCAATTTCGCTATCAATAACGTAGCCATTCTTGTCAAATTTAAGCGGAGTATAAAAATCTGGAACAGCATAAATCATCTTATCGCCAAACTCAAGATCAAAAACGCTATCTATATTACTATCTACAATAGTATCAGAATCTAAATAAAGTACTTTATCTTCTGAAATTAGATTAGGAATTAATATTCTTCCGAAAGATGCTGTACTAATATGATCAAATGAGACATGCATTTGATTTAAAAGTCCGGGATCGACCTTTTTATCAACAACTTTTGATCCGACCTGTTTTAGATAGTAATTCAAATTAACAAACCATTCGTGCGGGATATCTGGATTAATCACATAAATTTTCACATTACGATTATGTGACATGACCGATTTAATTGTTGTCTCAATCTGATTTATATACCCACAATCTCCACTTAACGCTATTACTTTCATTTTTACCTCCTCATATACATAAAAAGACCAGGAAAGCGTCCCAGTCCTAGCAATTGATTCCAGTTCAAGCCTTTAATGAAGAAAATAACTCCCAATCATTAAACCTAGTACCAAAATTAGCAGTAATGTCATCAAGACCGCGCGAAAGCTTTTCGGTTCTTTTTTCTTTTTATAAGGTTTTCTTTTTTCTTTTTCTACCTTGTCTAGTCGTTTTAAAGCGTCTTGTTGGGCTAAAGATGTTTTCGGGCGCTCTTCATCTTTTTTATTCATGCTCTAATGCTCCTATCTGGTTACGGTAATCCTGAACGCTAACCTCACTGGCTAATTTTCGCTGCGTATCAATCAATTCTTTCATTAAAGCCGGCTTCAGTAATGCATTTAGGATTCGTTCTCCCATTTGGCTTGCTTCGGTAACCTTAAAAACATTTTGCGGAGCTACGAATTGCGGTTCATGTAAAGTCTCATCAAAACCAACAATTAACATGTTTTGCTCAAAGGCTCCCCGCACTGCATCTAAAATTTCATTTTGGCGATTGATATCAAGGTAAATATCACAGTCAGCAATCAACTGTTTAACTCGTTGCCGGCTAACGTTGGGATAAAGTTCAACATTTGAATATTGTTGATAAGCAAGCAATTTTTCTGACATTTCTGTAACAGCTGCGATATGAAACTTAACCTGGGGTAACTGTTTAACTAACGTCGTGGCCGCAACAATTTCGTCCGAGTTAGTAAGGATAAGTGCTTCTGGACGGAGCTTGTTTCCCCGTGGATGCGGATAGATCATTCCCAGATAACTAAAATCAACGTATTTATTACCGGTCAGTGTGGGCTTCATTTGCTGCCAGTCAGAATAACGCTGAAAAATAATATGCTTCGTCCGCGTTGAATGTTCCATTAAAAACTGCATATTTCCAGGCAGTTTATTATCTAGCAACGGTTCGTGCCAAAAGAGAGTATCTGTTCCATTATCAGGCAAGGCTAGTGTCACACTTAGACCTTGGTTCAAAGTATTATAAAAAATATGATCAAGTTTAAAATGGCGAACTGTTAAATAATACTTTACAAACTCAATCCACGAAGCAAAATAACGTTTCTGTCCGTTATCAGTAAGGAAAAGACTACCAGCACGTAAGTTCCATGCTAAAAAACATTCCTGATACTTATTATAATATTTACGCCAAATTGGCTGACCCTGCTCATAAAAAGTTGTAGCAAAGTGATAACCGTTATTATTATAGTGGTCGGCCCAATTAATCTTTCCTTGTCGATCTAGCCACCGCACTTCTTTAACCTGGCGTGAATTATCATTTGAGCGATAAATAATATCTGCCCGCTTTTGATCTAAATCGTAAACTTCTCCTTGCGAGGACGTGCTCAAAATCCGCCAATATTTTGGTACCGGCAATTGATCAAAATATAGCGGCAATTTATTTTCATTGTATTGACCAAAAAATTTAATTGGTGATTCAACCTCAGCCGGAAGGAAGCCATCATCATTTATCACAACCGTTGGAATTTTAATCTGGGCAGATCTTTGAGAACGGAGCAAATCAAATGAAGCTTGATCAAAATTATCAAATAGATTAAGCATGGGTATCCTCCTTTAATAACTGCTGCCATTGCTTAGCAACATTTTTCGTCAAGTAAGGTTCAGCTAACGCATAAGAATGTTCATGGAACTTAGTTAAGTCAGCAGTACTAAATGTTTTGATAATGGCATCAGTTAATGCTCTTTCCTTCTTAGCATTACTCCAGTCTTCTTCATACGGTAATAGGTAGCCATTTTGCTGGTCACCAATAAAAGTCTGATTACCATATGGAACGTCAAAACCAATCATTGAAAGTCCTGAACCAACTGCTTCCAACAAACTCAAGCCAAAGCCTTCACTAGTCGAACCAGCAATATAGATCTCATATCGTTGATAAACTTGACTTAAATCATGCTGTCCCATTAGCTTGATATAATTATCAGCATGATTTTTTTTAATTAGTTCCTGCAATCGCCCAGCTTGACCGCCAGCACCATAGATATCAAGTGTAACATCAGAAATCACCTTGCGGGCAGCCACTACTGCAGAAATCAACCAATCAATATGTTTTTCATTAGCCAACCGTGAAGCCGTGATTAATGAATGCTTCTTCCGTTGTTCAGTCGGTTTTATCAATTTACTTAAACTTCCAACTGGAATGGTCGCAATCTGCGGTTGAACATGATAATAATGCTTAAACTGCTTACCTAATAATTGCCGTTGCTGATCAGTCGCCACAATAAAACAATCAACATCATTGTAGTGGGTAAATTGATATTCATAAAAATTGTTCCATAACACCTGCTGCTCATTAGTATAGTGTTTATCATAGTGATCAGCATGAACTGCCACGAATAGCTTAGCTTGTCCATGATGAGCAAAAATTAGCGGACCATTGATTAATTGCTTATCCTCATCCATTCGATCCAAAATAATAGTATCAGTTGCTTTAAAATCTAGTTGGCGCAACATTTCACGATATAAATCACTCTTAGTGTAAAAATATTGCTGAGGAAACTCGAACAATTCCTGATTATTACTGTCAAGATGCTGGGTATAAGCAATAGAACCATCTTCATTATAAAACTCGCGAAAGATTACGTGATTGCCTTTAGTATCCCCGCTATAGTATTCCGTTGCGTATTTCGTATAAGAATAGAAATCACGCTTAATAAGCAGGTTGTTAGCAACATAGCTCACTTGATCAATGGTCTGTTTTTGCCGATCACTATAACGGGGGATAATTGTTAACGTCTCTTGATCCGACTGATAACGGACTTCTTTACTATCGGAACCATTTTGTACTTTAAAACCCCGTTGTGACAATTCTTCTTGCTCTAAAAATGAAGATAAGGGAAACGTTGATGGGGCAATCTTTATATCAGTAAAGAAATTATACAGCCAGATAATCTGATTATCATCAAAGCCAATATTCTCCGTTAAGTCGGCAATATTATTTCCTAAGATTAAATCTGAAAAAATAAATTTAGCATGAATTTTAGCCTGGCGAAATGCCTGAGCACGGTAAGCCTGAGCATATTCAACCCCGCTGCTAGCCCAACCAATTCCTAAATTAATATTATATACAGTCATCTTGTCCCTCCGTTAATTGAAATGAACGACTAAGTTATTATCATCATTTAAACCGATATTACTTAGCATCAAATTATCCACTGTTTTTTGTGCCGCATAATCAAACATCTTTTCAAATGCTTGGTAGGCTTTTTCCTGGTATAAGAAGTTTGGATTACGCTGGGCATTTCCCCATGGCTGAACCCTTGCTGTTAGTTTGGATAAATAGTCCATTTGGTCCATCCAGCTACTATCAAGAGCATTAAGAAGTGCCGTTCGATAAAACTGGTTCAATTGTTGACGATTAACTAGTTTTTGCGCATGTTTTCTTAAGGTAGTCTGGCAAAATTGTTCCAAGTATGCTTGTAAACTAGTTATGCTGTATTCCAGATCAGTTGGTAATTCAACAACCTCATAAGTAAAATGCTGATTCATCAAACGCCGAAGATCCTGTGCATCCCACTGCTTTTTACTAGCCAAATATAGTGAGATTCCGCGATGCAGCCACTTACCTACCACTTTTTCCAGGTGCGGATTGTCCATTAACTGGTCACGACGCTGATAAAGGTCGCGACGCTGAATCTTTAAGGCAGCTTCATTTTTATTAACGTTGCTCCGTGACATTTGCTGATTAGCCGCTACCCGATCTTTTAGCATCATAATGCTCATTTTTAAACGAGGACTTTTTAATGCCCTATTCGTTGATCGCTTTTGCAAGTGACGATAGTAATTTTTAAATCGCTTCGTACTGTTTTGCGCAAGATAGCTATCTTCAAGGGAAATATAGAATTTGCTTGATCCGGGATCACCTTGGCGTCCTGCCCGCCCAGCAAGCTGTAATTTCACCCGTGTTGGCAGCATTTCGGTCCCGATAACCGCCAAGCCACCAAGTTCTTTAACTCCAGAACCAAGTTTAATATCAGTTCCCCGTCCAGCCATATTGGTAGCGACAGTCACCGCCCCTTTTTGACCGGCATCTTTGATAATAGCAGCCTCCCGTGCAATATTAAAAGCATTTAAAACATTATGCGGGATTCCGCGATCCAACAATAATTCGGAAATAATCTCAGAATTTTCTACTGAACCAGCAACCAACAAAATCGGCCGGCCAGCCTTGTGAAGCGTAATCGCCTCATCAAGCGCCTGGATTAATTTTTGGCGGGTAGTTACATAAATTTCTTCGGGATAATCATGGCGAATCACTGGTCTGCGAGTCGGAATTTGGATTACTCGCATCTTATATACTTCAAAGAATTCGTGTTCATCACTTTTAGCAGTTCCGCTCATTCCAGAGATTTTATTAAATAAACCAAATAAACTCGGGAAAGTAATCGAGGCTGCCACTTGCTGATTAGGGGTTAAGTCAACATGTTCCTTAGCTTCAATTGCTTGATGTAATCCAGTGTTAACTTTAACTCCTTTTTTTAAACGACCATTAGCTTCATCAAGAAGAACAACTTCCCCCTCACTAACCAAATAATCATGGCCGTTTTTCATAATAAAGTGCGCTCGTAATGCTAATGCAATATGTCGATAAATTTCACGTGTTTCATTGGTAAACAAGTCAGGAACTCTGAAAAACCGTTGTGCTTGACGAATACCGTGAAGAGTTAGCCAAACTGCATTCTGGTCTTCATTTAATTTATAGTCTATTTTAGGTTGAAGAGTATGTACAAATTCATCAGCAAGTCCATATAGATTTGATTGTACGGTTGGCCGGCTTGACACCACAAAAGGCGATGTTGCTTCATCTAGCAGGATTGCGTCAACTTCATCGATAATAACATAGTTAAATGGTCGTAAATATTGATCTTCTCGACGGGTAGCTAGGTTATTAAAAAGGTAATCAAAGGCTAAGCTACTAGCAGTGGTATAAGTAATATCAGCATTATACCAACTACGCTTAATTTTTGGTGTTGCCTTTTGATCATCTGTCGAAAAGCCCAGACTCACCGTTAGTCCTAACCACTCATAGACTGGCTGTAATTGCTCCTTATCACGCTGAGCAAGGTAATCATTTGGAGTTAGTAACATTGCCCCTTTACCGGTTAACGCATTTAAGTATAGCGGCATCGTCGCCGTCAATGTCTTCCCTTCGCCCGTCTTCATTTCTGCAATATTACCCTGATTTAAGACAATGGCACCCATTACTTGAACATCATAGGGAAACATTCCCAAAATGCGATAGTCCGCTTCCCGAATAGTAGCAAAAGCACGGGGCAAGATATCATCAACTGTCTTACCGTTGGCTAACTCACTCTTTAAAATTTGTGTCTGGGACTGAAGCTCCTTGTCACTCATTGCGCGCATCTGGGAGGTTAGGGCATTAACCTTACGTAAAATGCGTTTAATTTTTACTAAACGATAACTATCATGTACCATTGACTATTCTTCTTTCGAATTAATTTTTTGAATTGTAGAAAAAATAATTGGCCAATCAGGATTAACCAACACTGATGAACTCCAAAATAACGGCACTACTACAGGATAAGTCACATCGGCAAGGTCAGAATCAGAAGTTACACGGTTAGTAACCACAGCCGTAATCGATGGAATTGCCATTTTTAAGCTTAGCGCAACATGATCAAGCTTGGGAGTCGTACTAATCACATTAGCGTTCAATTCGCGACTATTAATCAACCAGCTTTTTATTGTCTCTACGGAATCGACATTCGATTGCCAGGCAATACTAATCGGTTGAACCCGATATGGGCTATAATCCTTAAGCCCTCCTAAGGTTTTACGCGTCCGCTTACTATCAGCAACTAATAAAACATTCAACTTTCCTGGCTTATTTTCATTTAGCAGATTATGGATCCAGACATCTTCATGCACAGTTACTGGAAGATCAGCATCGCAAATTTCAAAGCGTTGAAAAGTTAAATCGGTGAGTCCGTTGTTAATTAATTCAACCCGATACTGTACAGCTGATGCCGGATAAACAAATTCAAGCGCCTTTTGCTGAAATTCCAAATGACTAATCTCATGTTCTTGCGCATCAAAAAAAGTTATCCGTATAATCAAGGAATAGATGGGCTGCGCTTGAGCATTTACCCGTAGCCGATAATGATGATCATTACGCAATATTGGTAATTGGGGAACTAATTTTGTTGCTTGGTATGAATGCACCGACTCCCATGCCATAATGACCTTGCCAGGAGCCATAAGAGAATTATGAAACTCAACACTTGCATCATCATTAATTGTTACCTGTGAGCCAGCAGGATATTCGTTAGTTGGTTCCCAATAGCCTTGATTAACATACTGTTGCATTCTTAGTCTCCTCTTCCAAATGCCTGATTAATTTCCGCTAACCTACTAATAAACCAGTAAACCACCGATGGATCATCATTATGACGGCCTGGAAAACCTTTGCTAACAAATAATGGAGCTTGTTGGATTGCCCCATTGGTTTGCATTCGCGGTACTGCTAAATCATCGTAATCATCATTAGCCATGTAGCCGACATAAAAACGCGTCTGGGTTAAATCATTTTTATCCATCAATTTCCAAAAATCAGTGTCGAGTTGCGTCAATTGCGTAGCCGTTAATTCTGATACTAGTTGACGGTCAATGTCAAAAATCGTATCAAATTCATCAGGACGTTGTAACCTAGCACGAATAGCTACTCGGCCTAAATTAACGGTTGGCTTAGCAACATTGATCGCGTAAGCTGACAATTGCGCTCCTAATTTAATAGCCGGATAGGTTCCCATCGAGATTCCATTCATCACTAGCTGCTGCCGACTAAACCCTAATTTTTTCAAGGTTTTAGTAATTGTAACCTTGATTTGATTCTCAATCGCCTTACCAGTATAAAATTGACCAACCATCAAGCGAGGGTCAGTAAATAATAACGCTGGTGTATGATTACGGCGAAAAAGCGGGTAAGCTTCAAAACCTTCTAGTTCTCTTGCCCCTGAAAAATAAACATGTAACGGTGGTCGCAAGTCCCCAGGATTAAAATAATAAGCAATATCAGCACCGGTATCAGGATCTACCAAACGTTTACCCCCTGGTAGGAATTCTCCTTTTCCATCCCTAGACCAGCGTGAATGTAACATCCCAATAGTAAGTTCGCCTTTCCCCATTACTTCAAGTCCCACGCTAGCAAATCGATGAATATTTGCTGGTTTTAGCGGCAGGATTTGTTCTTCATCAGCCGTTGAAAAATCCAGAAGATAATTATTAGCTAAATTTCCATCTCCTCCACCTTCCTGAATAAATAACCGTAAGCGAACTTTGATATCTGTCTCCTGATTATATTCAAGATTAAATTTTAATAGGCGGTTAGGATCAATATAAATTTGTTGACGGTAATTTCCGATCTTTACCCAGTGATTAGTATCAACATTAACTCGCAGATGACCGCCATCAATTAAGGTACTTTCAAATGAACCAAGCAATAAATTAGTTGGCGGAATCCGCATTCCTGACTGTCCGGAAAAATAGCGAATAGTCAAATTATTAATTAGTTCTTGCGGTTCTTCAACAATCTGTCGTGCCTCTTGAGAAGCCAAAAAATGCTGTCCAGCCGAACTTAGCTCTTTTTCAGCTAACGGCTCATATAATACACGGTAAGGATCAACCTGCCAGTGCATTTTTTCCCATAGACAATCAGCTAATCGGACCCCTGCGGTAATAATAACAAGGTCAATTTGTTTAACTTTCTCTAATGGATATTGGTTGTAAATCCAAGTAATCTCACTTGGAAGATGGTACTTATCGGCCCAATTTTCTGCACCAAGTTGTAAAACCTGCACTTATATCATCTCACTTTTTTAATAGTGGCTGCCATTTAGTCATTAATTCAGCAGCAGAATACTGGTTCATTAGTTGAACATCGTAAACTAATGATTGATTCCAGTGTTTTAAGTTACCAATAAAATAATTTAATCCGTCGTTAATATCGGGGATAGTTGAACAAACAATCCCATTTTTATAATCCTTAACCCGCCGATTAGGTTGCCGGCATAATTGTGGTATTCCGGTGCTAATAGCAGTGATCTGTAAAAACTCATCAAGTGTTGTTCCCCAGTCAATTATTATTCGTAGCGAGTCAAACTGCCGGCCAATCTCAGCTGGGGTTGTAATTCTTTGAGCATCAATGGTTAATTTAGGAATTTCCGTCTGCTTAGTTAGAATCTCTTCAACTTCATCAGGAGCTTCACTAGCAAGAATGAATTCGCCCTGATGCTTATCCTTTAACTGGTTAATACATTTTTGCGCTAGTTGCATTTTTTCAACACTATAGGTCAAAATAGTTAAAGCTTCCGCAGCCGGTTTCTTGACTAACCGTTGATAGATTAGTTCGACGACTTGATGAACCTCTTCATCAGTCATATTTTCAATAAATAAACCTATTCGCTCTTGGCTTAATCGCTGACTGTGCCCTAGGTTAAAGCGCGATTGAAAAAGCGGGATGATCGGTGCATCAATATCCGTTTGCTGCTTTATGACCGCATGCGTTTCTTCATTGTCTGCTAATAACTTTAACCTATCACCACTTTTAGCATTGATTTTTGCTAGACTCTGCTGATAGGGATGCCAGTGGCTAAGCGAAAACAATGGCTGATATTGTAGGTATTTAGCCGGATCAATTTGAGCTTGGTCGTCTAAAGTCACAATTAAATTGTCCTCGTCAAAATTAAAGCGGGATAGCAAATGGTCTTGAACTACTTCAACTATCAATTCGCTTAAGTGGTCATAATGCAATTGCTTAGTTAGACTTGAAAATAAATCATTTACTTCTACTTGGTCTGTGCTGAGGTTATGTTTAATCCGCCAATAGCCTTGTTCATCATAGTAAATATGTTGAATCGGCTGGTCATGGTCATCAAATAACTCTTCACGAGAAACAAAGCCCCGACTATCGAGCAGCAAACGGCGAGTACGCTTGTCGTTAACAAAATAATCAACCCAGAGGATTTTGCCTTGTGTATCAAATGTTATTTTGGCATAAAGGCGTCCCTTTACTATTACTATTATTCGGAAACTGGTAAAGTCAAAATATGCATCAGCCGGCCAAGTAAAATCATGGTAAGTTACTATCTGATTATCCAGATGATCAATCCCTTGTAAATAATCAAAAACATTCAAGATTTCAGATGGGGAAACCGTTAATTGATTTAATTTAGTTGATAATTGTGGTTGGTAATCTGTAATTACTAATGAATATGGCACTTGACTTTCTTGAAAAACTTTAATGTGACTAACCGCATCATCAAATTCAATTCGTGGAATAGTCCAACTCCAGTCATCAAGCAGCCGATGCCAGGCAGGAACTAGGTAGTTCATAATTATTCTTCTTTCATTAATCGTTCATATTTTAATGGGAACATCAATACCAAGAGCTGGTCTTTGATCCCTTGCATAAACATTACAATCATGATCATATTCATTGGAATGATTGCAAGGCCAGCAAAATTGCCTAAAACCTGTCCCCCCAGCAAACCAAAGCTAAGCTGTACTGCATTTAAAATTGCACCTACAAAGGCAATGTGGAGGAGAATATGTTGTAAATATTTTCTTGTCGGTTCACCAGGGCGAATGCCTAAAATATAGTTATTGCCTTGCAGCATCGCCTTAGCCTGTGCCTTAGGGTCAAATTGAACAAATGTAAAAAAGTAAAATAAGGCAAAAGCTAAAACTCCGCTTACTACCATATCAAAATAGGGATTAGCAAATAACGATTCGGGGCCCAAAACATTAGCTAATATAGTTGGTACCATCAAGAGGGACATTCCTACCATATAGGTCATCATTGCTCCCATGTTTAAACCAATCGGCAAGACAATGGGACGGTCATGACTGCTCATTGAAGTATTAATCATTTTCAAAGGATAATAGGCGCGGTTAAAAGATACCCAGAAGATTAAGACAATGCAACCAGCGATTGCCGCCAGTGATAACCAGAGCGGCCCATAAGACTGCTGGGCTAAATTTTTAATCGATCGTAAAAGTGTTGGGAAAGATCCCGAAATGATATTAAATAAAATTAAAGTAATGGTTCCGCCAATACCGAATTTCATATTCATGTTTCCTAGCCACACTACAAACATACTTCCCGTAGTAAGCATCAAGATAACCGCTAAACTATCCAATGTCCCTGCAGTAATATTTAATCCAAGCGTTACAGCTGTTGACTGAATAATTGCAAAGGCTAAAGTCAGCCATTGTTGGATTTTCATTAGTTGGTTCATCGAAAGAGTATCGAAGTAAAAAAGTCGTAGCATCGTTAACAATTGAATAATCAGCATAGCAATCATTAAAGGATTTAGCCCCACCATGAACAGCGATAGGCGTTGGAAGTTTGCCCCGCTCATAAAGCTCATAATTCCAACTGAACTATGTGCTAATACATGGTGAAAAGTAGCTGAAGCCCTTGCTAATGGTACGGGAACAGTACACCCAAGGATATAAACAGCTAAGATAAACAGCGTCATTCCAACTCGATTAATTAGATTCTTTACTTGCGTTTTCTCTATCACGATTATTCCTCATATCTATTGATTATTGTTAACATAAATCAAACTAATAGCTCTAAAATTTTATTATAAGTTTGCTAATTTCACACTACATACTGGAACAATAGCTGAACTTTTTTCTTTCACGTTTCAACTATCTCCGTTTATGTTAGTAATATAGGTCAAACACTGCTTCCGTTAAAGCTTTTTTGGTAAAGTATCCTTCTCGGATTAGACGAGCAAAGTCATTTACCCGCTGAACCATCTGATTATATGATTGGTCATCCATTCCCTGTACTTTTGCCATCGCTTCATCTAAATTATCAGCTACAATCCCTAACCCTTTGCGTAAAATCGTTTCACTTTCAGCAATGTTTTCATTGACAATAACTGGTAATCCTGCAGCTAAATAGGTGCTCAATTTGTGATTAGCATTAAGGTACATATATTTTTTCCAATATGATTCATTAGACCAAACTAACCCAAATCCACCATTATGCCGTAATTTTGATAATAAAACCGGATCTGATTGCCATCCCATAAACTTGATATTATCCATTGGGTCGATATCAATTACCTTTGCAAAGGCATATAGGGGATTATCAGGGTAATTCCAGTGCCCTACCAATTGAAATTTTTCAAGATTTCCAGCCAAATTGATTACCCCTGTATTTTGCGGTGCCACTGTCAAGTCAACGCTAGCACAGTGATCCCACATGTGCTGTAACACCACCTTTTCCACCGTTAATCCCTTTGTACGAAGGAAATCGACCATTGGCTGTGAAGGGGCAATAATTAAATCAGCCTTATTATAATAGTCAATAAATTGTGGCATTAAGTAACGGTTTGATTCAAACATTAACGGAATAATATCATGAATAAAGATAATCTTCTTAACGTTATAAGGTGCTAAATGATCAATGAAGGCTTGGTCCCATTCAATCGAATTCCAGCTTGGCGACTGGAAAATAACTGTATCATTATTAGAAACTGAAGCAATAATACCGTCAAACCGTGTATCTAAAGCAACTGGCGGCTCATCCGGCCAACTATAACTATAAATTCCAAGTTCATTAAAGCCCAGTTTGCGACCAATTTGGGCCGTTTGGTTTTGCGCTATTTGCGCTGTACTTTGGAAGCTTTGACCATAAAGATTAGTAATATGAACTGTCAATGATAATTCCTCCGTCAAATTTAATTAGTTATTATAATAAGTGATTATCGTAATAAACTAATGATACCATAACATCCGCCTTCATTAAAAACTCAGGATTTCTAAGTGATAGTTTCAAATAGTAATAGGCTGATAAGTTAATACCAGCCTTTCTTATCCAAAAAAGCGTCCTCTAAATATAAAGGCTTTTTCACCAATCTACTTAGAGGACGCTATAATTTTCGCTTGTTATAAAGTTTTTGTTAATTCCTTCTTAAAATCATCAATTTCTCTTTCGTCGTTTTCCCAAACTAATACCAAATAATCCAAGGAATGCACCAATAATTATCCGCCAAATGCTTTGATGCTGGTTACCGGTTTGTGGTAATTTTTCGGTTGTTGACGGTTGACTTGTATTATCAGCAGCCTTTTCGCTAGCTGTTGCATGAACTGTCACTGGTACAGCAGGTTCACTAACAACTGTCTTAGCAGCTTGCGGCTGGGCGGTACTATCAGGAATACCCTCTTCTGAAGCAGGTGTTGCTGACGCTGTCGATGGTACATTGCTAGTTGGGGCAGCAGGTTGCTCTGGTAAACTTGGAACATCTGAACTTGGCGTTGCAGATGACGGCGGTACCGTTGGTTTTTCAGGTATTACCGGAATATTTGAATCCGGTACCGCTGATGAGCCTGGTACACTAGCAGAAGATGAGGTTGCCGGTACATCAGACCTCGGCGTATCACTCGGTTGAGCTGGCGTACTTGATGAAGTTTCTGAAGAGGTCGGCGTATTTGGATTAATTGGCGCGACTGGCGTATCAGGCTTTTCAGGTGTTGTGTGCGGAACAATCGGCTTTCTAGAATACAAGACAATAAAATGAAGGTCTTGACTATCAGCAGTTACATATTGCTCGCCAATTTGCAAAGTTTCAGTAGCATAACCATCAACCAATGGCGAAATAACTGGTGTAAAGTGATTGTTTACTGGTTCCCATGCTTGCCAGTTAGTCTTTCCTGTTACTTGGTCTACTACCCCGTTCTTAGTAAAGACAATTGGGGCTGCATTATATGTTGGCGCTGCTATTCCGCCATCCACGAATTGATAGCTAATATCTTCATTAACTACTCGCTGATCTGTTACCTTCTTAGTTCCATGAGCTAAGTGAATAACGACATTTAAATCATGATCTGCAAATGTGCTTGGCAATTGTTCCTGACTAACAAGCTTATAGCCTAGCTGCTCATAATGCATTCCCGCATCTTGATAAGCCTCATTAATTGCAAGCGGTAATTGCTCATCAGCATATCCTGTTCCTAATTGTGCGTGATTGATCAGTGTTAGGTTTGTTGTGTCATCAATTACGGAATAAGTAATCTTATGCGGTTCAGCAGTATAATTTACAGTTACTTCGATTGGCTGTGCGCCCTGAATAGCAAGTTCATTGGCAACTACTGCTTGGTCGGGAGTATAGCCAGTAACTGATGGTGAATCAACCGTAGCAAAGCTTGTTGAATCCTTTTCAGTGACGGTCTTACCATCTTTAACCGTTTCAGATTGTAATGCCTGCCACTCGCTGCGATTAATTTCTTTAGTAACTTCATTAGTTTTCACTGACCGAGCGAAAGTTACTAATTGTTGAACGTCAGGAGCAGCTGTTTGACCCTTGTGCGGACCGTTTGCATATACATAATGAATCGTCCGCAGTGCGTTGGTCCATTCTTCACCTGATTTAATTTGTGGTTGATAGTATACCTTGATACTTTGACTTGGCTCTAATGCCGTTGGGTTACCAGCCAAAACGACCGGATAGTCATTGCCGCTTTCATTTTCTGCAGATCCGTAGCCATAATAGCTAAGATCTGGGTTAGGAGAAGCAGGCCAACCGCCATTTACCAATTTCCAGGCTTGATCCGCATCTCCTGCCGGCACTTCAATCAGGTAATTTCCATTATGATCTTGCTTTTCATCCATTGTATAACCAATGACTTGGTGATCTGGACCAGCAACAATTGCTTGGCGCAAGAACGTTGCCCGTTGCATTACCGGTTCAGTAATACCGTCAATCATAATTTGTTTACCTGTTGAACGATCGTAATAAGTAATTGTCCGGGTAGTCGTTTGCCGTTCAGCCTGCAAGCTATTCTTTAGCAAAATATGAATTACAATATTCTGATCTTCATGTGTAAAAATCGCTGGCAGCTTATCTTGGCTAACAATAATATAACCCAATTGCTGGTAGTGACTAATTACTGTTCTGTAGGTATTATCGGCACCTGCTGGTAATTTTTCTTCAGCAAAACCGCTTGCTAATGCTTGGTGATCAACTAATGTCTTGCCATCTGTATCATCAATTACAGTATAGGTAACAGCATTTGGTGCCGTTTTGTAGTCAACGGTAACGAGGACATCCGGATCACCTGGTTTTACTCTGAAAGCTGCTACTGCTTCTTGATCAGGAACGTAATATTTAATAGTCGGCGAAACAACAGCGGTAAAGCGGTCGTTAGTCGCAGTCCAATTTCCGTATTCAGTATTGCCAGTTACCTGATTAACACTCTTGGTACGTTCAAATACAACTTGTTGGTGCTTACTTGGTGCAGCCTCCTTGCCCTTGGACGGACCATTTGCATACACGTAATTAATTGTCCGTGTTGTTACCGCCTGCTCATTAGTGGTTAACACCTTTTCCGGATAAAAGACTTTAATTTCTTGATCCGCAGTTAAAGCAGTTGGTTGCGCTGCTGCGACTTCAGGATAAGATTGACCACTTTCATTTTCCGCTAAATCATATCCCTTAGCAGTTAAGACCGGGTTAACTGAAACGGCCCAGTTACCAGCTGATAGTTGCCAGGCTTTATTGCCATCTTTTTCCTCGACAATATAATTACCATTCTTATCTTGTTTTCCATTAAGCGTGTACCCAACAACGGTTCCATTTGCCCCGCTAATAATTGCCTGGCGGGTAAAGGTGACGGTTTGCGTAACCGGCTTAATAGCGAGCTGTTTACCCGTATTCTTGTCATAATAGGTAATCGTCCGCGTTACTTGATGCTTATCAGTTTGCAGCTGATTTTTCTTAGCAATATAAATCGTCACATTTTGATTAACACTCGTGTCATTATCAAAAGCTACTGGCAACTTATCTGCTTTAACAAGGTAGTAGCCATTGGCAAGATAGCCATCAATAATCTTTTGGTAATCATTTGAAGTTGATGCTGGCAATGCTTCATCGCTTAATCCCTTTGCCAATAAAACATGGTCTTTTAAAACCGCTTTGGTATCATCATCAATAACCGTATAGGTAAGCAATTGCGGATCTGCAACATAATAAACGGTGATATCGATATCTGGTGAATCATGCTGAACAGTTATCTTGTCAATCGCCTTTACAGGATTACCGCTCTCATCGACCGCATGAAATCCTGCAATCTCTGGAACATCCACAGCATCAAAAGTATCGTTAACAGGGGTCCAAGCTTGCCATGTGCCGTTTTCGTTGATTCGCGCAAACCCTAAATTAGCAGTATATGTTGGTGCCGCTTCGTTCCCGCTATCCTTAAATACATAGTGAATAGTTTCTTTAACCTGCCGATTTTCAACGTTATTTACAGTTCCCGTCAATAAGCCACTGTTGCTTGTCACGTCATCACGGTAAACATATGGTTGGATATAATAACCAGCTTGCTGATTTAGAAGTTCTTGCCCTTGATTATTAGTAACCGTTAGTTCCCACGGATGCTGTTCAAGGAAGCTTTGTAATCCGGTGTTACGTAATGCGACTCCCTGGTAATACCCTTTCGTTAGTATCCGATCTTCATTAGGACTCTTAATATTTTCAGGTGGCAGTACACCATTTAAATCTTTAGGCCGCCAACTAATTAACCCGATGCCGCTATCTTTCTTAAATCCTTGATAATTACCATCGATTTTAATCGTATAAGTTCTTGTTAAGCCATCGCTAGCATCCCTACTCTCAACAGTAACCTGCGGAGGGAGCGCTGAGAGCATTTTCCGCGTGACATATGTATCGGTAGCTCCTGTAACTGGATCTAAGTTGTAATCTTGGAAATCAGTAACAACATTCTTTTCAATTGCTGCTTTTACATCATCATTACTGATAAACTGATAATCTACATAATCATTTTGCGCTGGTTTGGTTACAGTAATTGTAAATTGCTGGCCGAGTTTAATTCCATCCGCATTTTGACTAGCTAATCCAACGGCTTCCACATGATCAGGATAACGAAGCGCCTCATCTCCTAAGGTCCACTCCTGAGTTTGCAGGTTATAATACCAAGTATGTGCCGCATACTTACTTGCACTTTCTGGCAGAATAGTCTGATTAAAGTTATCTTTTAGGTTTGCCTTTGCGACGATTGGAATCTTAAATCCGCTGGTAAATTTTTTATCACCGATTTGAATATCATTCTCTGGCACTAAAATCCGCGGGACAGCAGCCGTGGCTGAATACAGGTGGAAGTACCGAGTGTCTAATGGTGCCTCATCAAGATCAAAACCAGTAATATTATGCCAGGTCAAATTAAAATGCATCCGTGCCATTGAAAGATTTGCATCACCATACTGGGATTTAATATTTGTGAGGTTATCATTGAAAACTATTTGATAAGAATCATTTGCCCCACCGTTACCATTACTTCCGAGGCTATTATCATTAGTAGCTGGCCGCCAAGTTACATTTTGCGGATCAGGTACCGGTGACTGGTGATTTGAAACCGCGTATGAACGATTATTAGCAGTTATTGGACGCATGTAACCAATAACGGAAGAATAGTTTTGCCCGCTAGTCGTCTGATATTCAACATTAATCGGTACCGGCTGACTAGCACTGCCGCCATAAGACAAAGTATATTGCTGATTGTTTGCCGTCAATCGGTATGGTATTCCCATCGAAACATTGATATAGTCACCCGCTTTAATATCATGATGGGCAATATCAACATTAAGGTCAAATGATAAATTTGTTTGACCCGTATGATCAGTACCATTGCCTTGTAGTGAACTAGCCTTAACATTATTAACAGTGTATGCTGAATCATCGACCGGAACAGTTGCCTTTATATCATCGGCAGCTGTTGAGGAAGCAGCTGACTGATCATTACCAGCAGTTGGTATAGACACTAATGCCGGTACCGGGGTTGAAGAACTATCCATCGTTACGGATTGATTATTTGACATATCAGCATGTGCAATCTCACCATTGAGCCCCATCGCAATACTTGTCCCCAGCAAGACCGAGGCAACACCAATACTTAATTTCCGTAATGCAAAGCGTTGAGTTAGTGGCATCCGTTTAGCCAATCGCTCAACCTGGTTGTTTTTTGAAGTCAATACAAACTCCTCCCATAAGTTACAGTAATTTTTTACTGATCGATCCATTAATAAAAGAAGGTTAATTATTAGTCAACAGAAATCGATTAATAAGTATTTATTAAACTTCTCTATTGATAGATGGTTGATACATATGGCTTAAACATCAATTCACAAATATAATAAAACATTCTAAATATAATTACAAGATGATAAATGAATTTAAAATGCGCTAACAAAAAAACTGACTTACGACACCACTATCGTAAGTCAGTTTTTTTAGACAATGCATCGAGTATTACTGTAAGTAATTAAGCAAGCATTGCATAAATGTTAAGTCATAGCAATAAACCTTTGCTCTCTGCATTGTTATAATAATTACCATGCGATAAATTATATATAACTTATCTACACTTATAGAATAACAGGATTTAAATAAATATCAATATATAATTAAAACTTTTCGCCTTTTTTCAGCAATTAACAGCATTTTAAACTTTCTTAGCATTGATAAATAAAGCTTTTATGAGGATTGTTGCAAAAAGATTAAATTTATTTTTCAACCAACAAATGATAACTATTTCATGTATCTAGTTAAGGAGCCTGCTTTTTCAGCTTTTATCAATTGATAAGATGACTCTCCAGCATACAACACGTAATTATCGAGTGTCTTCATCACACTCACTTTTTTCTTATTACCACTTTATGAATTACCCCTAGATAAGCAAGCATTATATCATTCCCCTAATTACCCTCCAGGTATAAGAAAAAGGCTGAGTCGAAACGGCTCAACCTCTTTAGATATTTATATTTGATGATGTTTCTCAACAGCACTTACAAGTTCTTCTAATGACTGGCTACCAAAGATAACTGGATCATCACCGATCATCGTCGCCGGCACACTCATGATCTTCTTTTCTTTCCGTAACTCAGGAAAATGCTGCAAGTCAATCATTGTTGCCGTAATTGCTGGATTTAATGATGCCATTCGTTGACATGTAGCAACTACATCTGGACAGAAGTGACAAGTAAGTGAAACGCCAATCCGAATATTTGTGGCAGGCAGCTTTTTAATGCGTTCAACCATTTCAGGCGCGATAGTTTGACCAGGGCCGGCAACGTTATAAACGCCAAGAACCAATGAATTCAGTTCATGACCAGTTGGAATTCCGGCATAATGCAAACCTGTATCATTACCCTCAGCATCGATTAAGCGCAGCTGTGGCAAATATTTTACATTTGTTGGCGCTGGCTTTCTTTCAGCATGAAGGTGGTTATCAAGAGATGCAAATTCGTCAACAAAGCTAACTAATTGATCACTAAGGTCAGTACCATTAGTTAGGACTAATAATTGAACATCCTTGGTTAAGCGGGCAAAAATCGGTTGTAATTGTTGATCGATTTCTGCGGGCAGCCAATTACCTTCGTGCGGGGTAGTATTTTCCTGTTGATCAAGTTCACTTGTTTGACCAACTGGCTTTGCTGGTTTCTTATTGATCTCAGCATGGATTGGTACACCCTGTTTTTCTTTTTGAATCATGATGTATCGTTCCGCTGCTGTGGCGGCAATTGCACCATCAGAGGCGGCGGTAACAATCTGGCGTAAATTCTTTTCGATAACGTCCCCGGCAGCGTATACCCCATTAACGTTTGTCTTGCCATTTTCGTCAGTTTTAATGTAACCACGATCATCTAAGTCTAAGGTATTAGCCAATGGTTTAGTTGCTGGCTGCGTCCCAATATAGATGAACATTCCAAACGTTTGATCGCCATCATCTACATGATAAACATTTTCTTTACCAGTCTTATTATTAACTAAGGTCGCGGTTGTTAAATAATCATCCCCGTTTACCTCTTTGACTTCAGTATTATATTCAACGCTTACTTTAGGATTATCAAGAGCGCGCTTAGCAGTCAATACCGGACAGCTAAAATGGTCTCCACGAACTAAAACAGTGACATGTTTAGCAAAACGACTTAAGTAATCGGCTTCCTCAGCGGCTGCGTATCCGCCACCAACAACAAAGACTTGAAGACCGGTAAATAATTCACCATCGCAGGTTGAACAGTAGGCAATTCCCCGTCCACGAAATTCATTTTCACCTGGGAAACCAATCTTTTTCGGATTAGCCCCTGTCGCAATAATGACACTTCGCGCGGTATATTTTTGTCCATTCTTACCGACTAATGTCTTAACTTCACCGTCAATATCAAAGTCAGTAATTTCATCGTGTTTAATCTCAACGCCAAAATCAGTAACCTGTTTTTGCATTTGATTCATCAGTTGGGTACCATCAATCTTCTCAACAGCTGGGTAGTTATATACCACAGAAGTCGTTGTTACCTGTCCGCCAACTGTATCCCCTTCAATAATCAGGGTATCTAAAGTCGCCCGGCCAGCATATAAACCGGCAGACAAACCAGCTGGACCAGCACCAACAATGATCAAATCATATAAATGTTGTTCTGCCATTTCACTCACCAGATTAAAGCTTACCAACTAGGTCAAGGCTTGGCTTAATTGAATCTTGACCAGGCTTCCAGTTTGCAGGGCATACCCGGTCACCATGTTCACGAACAAATTGAGCTGCTTGAAGAGTCCGTAAGATTTCGTCAGCACTCCGACCAATACCCATGTTGTTAATTGTGTAGGATTGGATAATTCCATCTGGATCAACAATGAAGACCCCACGATATGCTTGACCAGCATCTTCATCAAGGACGTCAAACATCCGTGCTAATTTACCAGCAGGGTCAGCAAGCATTGGGTACTTAATCTTGCCAATCTTTTCTGAAGCTTGTGCCCATGCTTTGTGAACGAACTCGGTATCTTCTGAAACAGAATAAATATCTGCATTAGCCTTCTTAAAGTCTTCGTACTTATCTTGTAAGGCTTCCAATTCGGTAGGACAAACAAAGGAGAAATCTGCTGGGTAGAAGAAGAAAATACTCCACTTACCTAAAACATCCTTCTTTGATACTTCGGTAGTTTCACCATCTTGATAAGCATTTACCTTAAAGTCTTCAATTTCGTGTCCAACAAAATTCATATATATCCTCTCCTTAATTAGAATCATTCTTAACTACACCTTAAGTATAATCGATTTAATTTTTATTGCAAGCTTTTTTAGAATAATTCTAAGAAATTAAAGCTTTTTTCCAAAAATCCGTGCTTTAATCGCTTGACCCGTTGGTGTTCCTGCCAATCCGCCTATCCCTGTTTCACGTAATTCAACTGACATTGATCGTCCCACACGGTCAAGAGCAACGATACATTCATCAGCGGGGATTGCACTAGTACAACCCGCTAATGCCATATCGGCGGCAATTAATGAATTACCTGCCCCAATTGCGTTTCGCTTAACACAAGGAACTTCGACTAAACCAGCAATCGGGTCACAAACCAGTCCTAAAAGGTTGCTTAGTGCAATTGCTAGAGCGTGGCTGCTTTGTTCAGGTGTTCCTCCTGCAGCTTCAACCGCTGCGGCAGCTGCAATTGCTGAAGCTGTACCAACTTCTTCTTGGCAGCCGCCAGTTGCACCGGCAATTCCAGCAT
Source organism: Limosilactobacillus albertensis (assembly GCF_014145555.1). Lineage (NCBI taxonomy): Bacteria > Bacillati > Bacillota > Bacilli > Lactobacillales > Lactobacillaceae > Limosilactobacillus > Limosilactobacillus albertensis. Next base: position 63,608 of record NZ_JACIVD010000076.1, on the reverse strand, counting down.
GGTTAGCGATAATCAGCCCAAATCCGCCAGCAGTAAATAAGAAGCGAATCATCTGCTCTTCTGTTAGCTGCAACCGCTTCTTTAACATAAATAATGTCCCTGGCAAGGTTCCTGATGAGCCAGCTGTTGGGGTTGCACAGATAACTCCCATCGCGGCATTAACTTCATTCGTTGCAACAGCATTTTCAACAGCCGCCATCATTGCATCTCCAGATAATGTCTTGCCACGTTCACGATAATTTTTAAGTTTGATTGCCTCACCACCCGTTAAGCCAGTCCGTGAGCGAACACCATCCCCTGTTTCGCCTTGCTTAATTGCATTTTGCATCGTCAACAAATTTATTCGCATTCGTTGCCATACTTTTTTACGACTAATTCCAGAATCATGACATTCCTCTTCGATTATCAATTCTGATAAGGCTTTTTTCCGTTTTTTCGCAACATGCACTAAATCTCTAACACTCTCATACATAAATCATTCTCCATCTTTTAAAGACAAACTATATTTGGATATTTATTTTCAAAATAGGCAATCGTATCAGGCTGCATTTTATTTTGAATGTCATAAACATAAATATCGCAGTTCTCTGCTCGTAATACTTGTCGTCGTGTAAATGGCGCCTTTTCTTCTAAATCCGCGTTAATTGCTAGCGCATTTGCCATTTTTTTACTGTAATCCCGAAAAATAACTATTGGTAGCGGGCCGGCTGGCAAAATGTCAACCCCATTAAGGCTAATAGCCCTAATTTCAATAGCACCGCCACCAATTGAACAGCCTGCAACAGTTATTTTCTTCGTGCCATCAGTCATTTTTAAGATGGCAGTGTTGGGATGATGAATTGGACTTTCGCCAACTTCTTCAACGAATCGCAAGTCCATCCCTCGTTTTCGGGCAATCGTCGGTGCAAGCGGAACTCGCGAATCATCGGCGGAAAAGCCCATAATACCAGCTGCAATTGCATAGTCCGTCCCATGTCCACGATGAGTCTGGGCGAAGGACCCATAGTAATGTACTGTTACTTTTGGCGGAATGGTTTCAAAAAGCTTGTTTGCTACCCTCCCGATCTGAACCGCACCGGCAGTATGTGAACTTGACGGTCCAATCATAATAGGACCGATGATATCAAAAACACTTTTATAGTTATTCCTCATTCTCTTTATCCTCGTCAGCCTTATTTTCTATTCGTTAAATTTTTTAACAATAAAGGGTGAGAAAATCGATTAATTCCTCACCCTCTACATTATAATTATTTTTTACTCTTATGAAAGCCAAGGAATGACCAAAAGCCGCGCATACCACCAGACTTTTTCTTCTTTGGTGATTTCTTTTCTTTTTTATGTTCCTTAGCCGCCTTTTCAGCAAGCGCTTTTTGTTCCGCAAGAATTGCTTCCCGCTTCTTACGCTCTTTTTCAGCCTCTTTACGAGCCGCAATTGCCCTTTTAGCACGGGCTGCACGTTGTTGAGCCGCTTCCTTCATTAACTGTGGACGCATCTGTTCCATTGTATCAAACATTGTAGCGACCTTAATCGCTGTCTTATTAGCCATTGCTTGATCAGTGTTTGAAGCAACCTCAATATTATGAGCTTCTGCAATCTCACGTTCCCAATATTGCTGTGTTTTAATTGGGAGACCCGTGAACTCCTGACTACGTAAGAATTGACCAGCGCGTGATAATTGCATTTGAAGCGAATGCTTATCAGTCTGCTGTCCATTTAACGCCTTACGTGAGTTATAAATCGCCTGATCGATAAGGTCGACCATTGCCTGAGGCTCATTATGTCCCTCTTTGTGCTCTTGAAGGACATCTTCCCCCATTCTAATCGCCTCATCATAAAGGCCCTTAGAACGCTCAGTACCATTAAAGTACTTGTACGTTTGTCTAACACGTGCTTGATCAGCAACATCTTTATTTAGTTGATCAAAAACTACTTTTTCGTTCATTATATTTCCACCGCCCGATTTTACTCGTCATACTAATCCTAGTATAGCAGTTATTGACTCCAAACGAAGCTAAAAAATCGATTTTTTTGGAAGAATATCAAAATTTTTGCTTAAGATTGCATAATTGCTTATCAAAATTCGCTTGTAATTGGACAATTAATTTAAAAAAATTGAGCGAAAAGCAAAACCTTTCGCTCAACTTTTGAGTAAGCTAACGCGGACATCGTGCATGTTATAAACATAATAGTTAAAATCACTAACTAGTCCGCCTAATACTTATCAGTGTTTTAGCTTATATCACTATAGCTATCTATTACCAACTGGCCTTACGCACACCAGGAATTTGTCCCTTATGTGCGAGTTCACGGAACTTAATTCGTGACATGCCAAATTTACGCATATATGCATGTGGACGACCATCATAACGGTCACGGTTATGAAGACGAACTGCGCTAGAATTACGAGGAAGCTTAGAAAGACCGATGTAATCGCCCTTTGCCTTTAATTCCTTGCGTTTTTCTGCGTATTTCTTTACTAAAGCTTCTTGGTGATGTAATTTAGCAATCTTTGACTTTTTTGCCATTCAGTAGTTCTCCTTTTATATATTAAAAACTATATCTACTACATTACTGCTTAAAATTAAAACATCTGCGAATTCTTTTCATTTTATATTATTACTGATACTTACAAAAAATACAAGGATTTCGCATTACATTTTGACTTTTCTTAACCATTAATTTTTAGCGCGTATTTACGGTATTCATCCGCATAATCGTACTGGCTATTATACTTAGTTAACAAGTCGTCATCATGAGTATAAGCACGGCCAGTAACCATCATTTTTTTATAGAGATCACGATAAGGGAGGTCACTATTATCTGCAATTTTTTTCTCTTGATCCCGACTATATGGCACATGACGAAAGCTAGTCTCTGCTAACCCAATATCATCAACTTCTAGCATTAAATAATGGGCTCGCAGGTCTCTTTGAAGCGGTTGCCAATGGTTAAACGGCTCTCCAACTGCTCCAGGGTTAAGAATAATTCGTTCATCACTGCCATAACGCAGCAAGTCATGATGAACGTGGGCGTATATTGCTACATCTACCGGTTCTCCCGCAACATTAAATAATTTATCGAAATTTGTACTTGCTTGTGTTGGAAATAAATCTTGTCCCATATTAAGCCACGGCAAATTATGCGAAATACCAAAATTAAGTCCGCCAACTCGTTTCGTGACGTGCATGGGCCAGCGAGCAATCTCATCAATCATATTTTCCGAAGAATGTTCGGCAACATACTGGGCAAGCCGGGCAAAGTAAATGTGTGACGGACGTTCCATATCCATCATTCCACGAGCCCCTCTAACAACAAGGTCATCCCAGTTACCCCGCACAATAACTGTTGGCTTCATTTCCTGCAAAATATCCCAGATTGCACGGACACTTGGGCCGGGCATCAATAGGTCGCCAATGAACCAATATTCGTTTGCACGTTGTTGAATACTATCTTGATACATTGCTTGCAGCGCTGTTAAATTTCCATGGGTATCTGAAAAAACCGCAATCCTCTTTTTCACTAATGATATCCCCTTTCTTTCTTCATTAATAATATAGCAAATTTCTTCAAAAGAATGGTAAAGATATTTAATGATTTTATCCTTATCTATTCCAGAAGAGGAAGATTTGTGCTTATTTTGTTATAATAATATTTTATGCATGAACACATTTAATTTAGGAGATGATATTCAAAATGGATTCGGAAGTCGCAAGAGGAAAGTTTCCTCACGGTTGGCACCGAACTTTTTATACCCTTTGGCTCGGCGCGTTTATCACCGGGATGGGCTACTCGATGACGATGCCGTTTATTTCATTATTTATTGCTGAGTTGGGTAGTTTTACTCGCTTTCAATTAAACATCTATTCCGGATTAGCGTTTGGCGTTACCTTTATTAGTCAAGCGATTGTCTCACCTTTCTGGGGGAACCTCGCTGATCAAAAAGGACGGAAATTAATGTGTATGCGGGCGTCTGGTGTAATGGCTTGTACAATTTGCGCAATCGGTTTTGCCCGCAGTGTCTGGATGATTATCGGAATGCGATTTTTACAAGGAGTATTTTCCGGTTATATTAACAACGCAACCGCAATGATGGCTGGTGAAACTCCCCATAATCGTTCCGGATGGGTAATGGCTGCCATGACAACTGCCGGGGTTGCTGGTAATCTTGTCGGCCCCTTATTGGGTGGTTTCCTATCTGGGATATTCGGTTACCGAATTCCATTTTTCATCACTGGCGGCCTTATGTTTTGTGTGTTTCTTAGTACATGGTTACTAACGATTGAGCATTTTACCCCAATCAAAAAAGAAGCCATGAAACCAATGAAAGAGATCATGCACAACCTTGAAAATCCGCCGCTTATTATCGTAATGTTTCTAACTACAATGATCGTTACTTCTTCAACAATGTCAATTGACCCGATTATTAGTTTATATGTTCGTCAACTAATGGGCGGACATGGTAATATTGCATTAGTTGCAGGAATCGTTGCTGCCACGCCGGGATTGGGGACGCTAATTGCTGCTTCAAAAGTCGGTCATACAATGGATCAGATCGGACCTGAAAAAGTATTACGAATTGGAATTATGACCGCGTTCATCTTATTTATTCCAATGACCTTTACTCACTCACCATGGGCATTAGCATTTTGGCGATTTATCCTCGGATTAGCAAACGCCGCCTTAATGCCTGCAACGCAGACCGTTCTGACTCTGGATGTTCCAACTGAAGCATTCGGGCGAATTTTTAGTTATAATCAATCATTCCAAGCTGCAGGAGCTGTTCTTGGTTCAATCCTCGGTTCCTTTATTTCCGGGATTTCTAGTTATCAGATGGTCTTTATCATTACAGGATTAACCCTTCTTATTAACTTTATCCTTGTCATGCTTGTTAAGCCGAAGAAACAAATTGCAAAATAATAAAAAGAAGAGAGACAATTATGGTTCAAACAAATAAACTATTAAATGAACACCAAGTAAATGACCTATTTTCACGGGTTGCACCACGTTACGACCTGCTAAATAACGTAATTAGCCTTGGAACACAAAAGCTATGGCGTCATGACCTTTTTAAACAGCTGCAAATCAAGCCAACTGCCAATGCCCTTGATGTTTGCTGCGGAACCGGCGACCTAGCAATTGAATTAGCTAAGCGGATTCCTGACGGTCGTGTTACCGGATTAGATTTCAACCAAAAAATGCTTAAGCTTGCTTTTGAAAAGACAAAAATGATTGGCAACCTCTTTTTAATTCAGGGGGATGCGATGCACCTGCCTTTTGATGATAATACTTTTGATATTGTTACAATTGGTTTTGGCCTTCGCAACGTGCCCGACGCTGACCAAGCATTGAGTGAAATCTACCGCGTCTTAAAGCCAGGTGGTCAATTTGTAAGCCTCGAAATGTCACAGCCAACTAATCCAGTCGTTCGGTTAGGATGGAAAGCATATTTCAACGCCTTCCCATTAATGGCATCTTTAGCTGGCGGGCATTATCAAGACTACCAATACTTGAAAAAGACCAGCCAGCAATTTGTCTCTGCTCATCAATTGGCACGAATGATGAAGGCTGCTGGTTTTAAGAAAGTTCATTACCAGCCGTTGAATTGGGGAGCTGCGGCACTGCATTTTGGTGATAAATAAAAAGAAAGTATATAAAAACTCCAAGGATTGACTTGTTAACGTCGATTCTTGGAGTTTTTGTCGAAAATAAAGTTATTTTTTAAATCAAACCAATTGCATATGTAACTACTTGGACTAGTGATCCTACTAATAAAATTTTAACCGCGCAAGGAAACGTTTCTTTTTTTACCTGTTTAGCAAATAGCATTCGCGTCTGTTTGATAACAAATGGGATAATTAACAGCGTAAGCAAAACTGTCCAGGGAGCCAAGCGCAGAACAACAGCAAAAATAATTGCTAAAAACGCTAGGACATTCTTAATTGCAAAAGAATATAGACCATTACGCTGACCAATGAAATGAATAATTGTATGCCGGTGATTGTCCTCGTCCTCCCCCGCATCACAAATATTATTAGCCAATAACAAGTTAGAAATCCATAGTTCATCTGGTAAAGCAACTAAAAATACAACCCCGATATTTGCCCACGTCCATGTAAATTGGGGAGCAGCGTTGATAAATACTGAAATCAACGTAATCATAAATCCCATGGTAAAACCAGAGGCAAATTCACCAACCGGCAAACCAGATAATGGGAAAGGTCCTGAAGAGTATAAAATTCCAATTGCAAAACAAAAGATCCCCATCCACAGCAATGGTAAGCCGACACGTGTTACTAAGTAGATCCCGATTAGGCCAGCAACAATACTAAAAGTAAGAAGAAGACCTAATACTAATCGTGGCGAGATATTTTCCCGCCCAATAATATTAGTATTTTTCTTATAATCAACTGTATCGATTGCGTGATTATAGTCATTATAATTATCCATCATATCAACTGCCATATTGAACAACAACATTGCAATGAAAAACAAAACGGAATTCATTAAGTTCAAGGAGTGATAATAATAAGCGCTAAGGCATACCCCCAGCAGCATCGGCAAAATACTAGCAGTTTTCGCCTTAATCTCCACTAGTTCTAAAAAAACATTTAATGACATTTAGTAAATTTTCCTTTCATAATACATTACTTGTTCGGTACAATATAGATGGTACACCATAACAAAGGAATTATCGATTAATGAAACAACATTTTTTTCATACTTATCCGGCGATTAACCATGCCCTTGGCGAGGTAAACCAACTTATCAATGACCGGATTACAATTAAAAATTCACAACTTCATGACGCCCTTCAACAGATGGCATCAAACGGTGGTAAGTATCTACGTCCCGCTTTCTTCCTTCTATTTGCGAATATCAATAAAAGCGCAGTTGACGAACAAGCTAAACTAGTCAAGATTGCTGCATCCCTTGAAATCCTTCATATGGCAACCTTGATTCACGACGATATCATTGATGATTCACCAAAGCGCCGCGGGGCCGTTAGCATCCAAGCAGCTTTTGGTAAAGATACGGCTGTTTATAGTGGTGATTTCCTGTTTACCGTTTTCTTCGACTTATTAGTTGAGACGATGAGTTCTTCACCTTATCTGACACGAAATGCCAAAACTATGCGGAAAATTCTTACTGGTGAATTGGGACAAATGGATAACCGTTTTGATCTTGATCAGTCCTTGCTAGACTATTATCGCAACATTAACGGCAAGACAGCGGCTATTTTTAGCTTAGCGGCTGAAGAAGGTGCCTATTTTGGTCATGCAGACCACCACACAATCAATTTAGCAAAACGGATTGGACAAAACATTGGGATTAGTTTTCAAATTCTTGATGATATCTTGGATTATTCTGGCGATGAGCGCCTTAACAAACCTGTCCTTGAAGACCTTGCCACCGGGGTATATTCACTTCCCCTCCTTCTTGCCTTACAGGATCATCGTAACAAATTAGAACCGTTCCTTACTAAGAAACATCAGATGACTGTGCAGGATATGGAACAGGTCCAAGAAATTGTAATAAGTTGTGGCGGAGTCGAACAAGCTAAGATTATCGCGGAAAAGTTTACCAAAAAGGCGCAAGATGAGATTCAATCCCTTCCTAATACACACGCGCGAAAATTACTAGCCACAATGGCAAAGAAATTATTAACACGGGTAAATTAAAAGCAGAGAATGGTAATAAGAAATTTTACCATTCTTTGCTTTTTTTGTAAGAATATTTAATGTGTTAGCAGTTCAACGTCCCATGGATTAAGAACATTTTTAGGTGATTGGCCTGTCAGTAAATCATGATACCCCTCCTTAAAGTCATCCGGTAACGGTTGCTGGTCGTTTCCCATATTGAGGATAAAGTACAATTCCTGACCATCAGCTGTTACCCGCTTAGTAATTTCAAGCGCGGTTTTTTTGGCAGACAACGGCTTAAGCTTTAAGCTGCCAATAATTTGATCAAATATCGTACTAAGGCTTGCATGATCTAACCGGCTGCCAATGTACCAAGTTTTGCCACGGTGATAATGATTTTCAGTTACTGCCGGCATTCCAGCATAAAATTCACTATCATACTTTGCAATTGCTTCCGCGTGCTCCAGATGAATCAGGTCTGCAATCAAAGTTCCTGTAAGGTGCTTACCATCATTAGTTTGTAATTTAACATCTTTCTCAGGGAGAATCGCATCGCTTTCTTCAACCCAGACACCAGTAACTTCCTTTAACGGGCCAGGATAGCCGCCAAGGTAAACATTATCCGTGCTATTAACCATTCCTGACATAAAGCTAGTGACAAAATTACCACCACTAGCAACATAATCCGTAATCTTTTTTCCTAATCCTGGTTTTACCATGTATAAAACCGGCGCAACGACTAAATCATAATTGCTAAAATCATCACCAACCGCAATTACATCGGTCGGGATATTTCGCTCATAAAATTGACGATAATAATCAAGAATAATAGGAAGATAAGCAAAATCCTGCGTAATACCATCAACATATTCAAATGACCAAAAGTTGCTCCAATCAAATAATATGGCAACCTTTGCAGGATTCTGTGATCCCTTAATTACCGGTCCAACCTTCCTTAAATCATGTCCGAGTCTTTCTACTTCCCTATACGCGCGAGTATCTGTTCGGCCAGAGTGGGGAATTACTGCTCCATGGAATTTCTCAGATCCGCCAACCGCTTGCTTAAGCTGGAAAAATTGAACTGTATCAGCGCCATGAGCAACCGCTTGTAGTTCGGTTGCCCGCATTTGGCCCGGTCGTTTAAGAGGACTATACGGTTGCCAATTAACCTGCGAAGGTGTCGATTCCATCAACATAAATGGCTGGTGTTTTAACGATCGCATCAAATCATATAAAAATGCTGGATGGTATTTCGGCATATCGTAAGCCGGGTAACTATCATAGGAAATAATATCCTGTGCCGCCGCCCACTGTTGGTAATCAATCATCTTATTGGGTAGACTATGAAAGTTAGTCGTAACCGGGGTTTCTGGATCGTATTCTTCAATAATCTGTTTTTCCATTTTGAATAGCTTCAGCATTTGTGTTGACTGGAAGCGCAGATAATCAATCGACAAACCGGCAACGATTGTTTCTGTGCCTTCTGGTCCCCATGCATCACCAAGTTCATTAGGAACTACAATCTCATCCCAGTTATAGATGGTGTGACTCCAAACATTCGTGTTCCAAGCACGGTTAAGATTGTCAAGGCTATGATAACGGTCTTTTAGCCATTTTCTAAATTCCGCTTGACATTCCTGACAATAACAGTTGCCACCATATTCATTATTAACGTGCCATACAACAATATGAGGGTTATCGGCATATCGCTCAACTAATCGGCGAACTAAGTCACTAGCTAAGCGCTGATAGTTCTTACTGCTGGGGCAAAAGTTATGACGGGCACCAAAAACATGCCGCCGTCCCTGATAATCTACACGGGCAACATCCGGATACTTCTTAAACATCCATGCTGGCATTGCAGCAGTTGAAGTTGCTAATACAATATCAAAGTTCGCATTAGACAGTTCTTTAATAATTTTATCTAGTTTTGAAAAATTAAACTGCCCTTCTGCTGGCTCCAACAATGCCCAAGAAAAAACGTTGATTGTTGCTGAATTAATGTCAGCTTGCTTAAATACTTTAATGTCATCTGACCAGGTTTCTTCTGGCCACTGTTCAGGATTATAATCTCCGCCGTATAAAAAATGCGGCAACTCTTTTTTCATCATTTCTCACCCTATTTAAATTCGACCGCTACTACCTTGTCGCCGTGAGTGACTGTCTTACCAGCAGCAAAGCCATCAACCTTTTCAATACTGTGTGGTTGTGCAAAGAATGTAATTACCCAATCACTATATCCCTTTTTCTTAATTAGGTCACGGTTAAAGTCAAAGAGTAACTGGCCTTCCTTTACTTCCTGTCCATCAGTATAGTGAGCATTAAAGCCTTCACCACGCATATTAACGGTTCCAACTCCAATATGGACAACCATCTCTAATCCATTATCCGAAGTAATTCCAAAAGCATGACGTGTGCCAAATGTAAAGTTTATCTTGCCGTCAAATGGGGCGTATAACTTATTACTAGTAGGTTTAATTGCAAAGCCCCTGCCAGGGAATGGGTTACCGTCACGATCAACAACATCTTTCATTGCAACCAGTTGTCCATCAACAGGAGCGTAAATTGTTTCGCGCTTTATTGCACCTGCCGCTTTTGTTGACGCCTCTTCTTGCTGACCGCTTGCTAGTTTGTTCTTTAATTCTTCAACTACCGCTGCATGTTTCTCCTCGCTCAATTTAACCTTCAACAGGAAGACAAAGATTGACAAGATTGCTAAAGCTAACGGAATATAAAACGCCATGCTATCAAAGGTACGAATGTCATGACTAGTCATATCAGCAGCGGTTGCACTTCCAGTCATTCCGGCAGCAATTGCAATGTAACCAACTAGTCCATTAGAAATTGCACCAGTTAATTTATCAATCATTGGACGAACGGCTAAAACAACCGCTTCATTTCGTTGTCCAGATTTTAGCTGACCGTATTCAATTGCATCTGTCAGTGTTAGGACCGTAACAAGCTGCGCAAAATTAATGTTAAAAAGGACTAGCCCAAGATCCATCATAAAGACATTTGAACGGAAGAAAATAAAGATGACATAGGCTAAAACCATTGAAACCTGTCCACCAATGAATAACCATTTCCGTGGAATAAACTTATTTAAGATTGGGAATAGTGGACTGGTGCAGAATCCAATAATTGTCGCAATAACCCCCACAATCCAGAATTCGCTTGGCTTACCGATAACAAACTTATAAAGGTAGAAAAGGACACCATTAGTAATAACGTACGCACAAGAGTAGAGTAGGTACGCTAAACTCGGCCATAATATTTGATCATTGTGAAAAATTGCCGAAAAAACTTCGCGAATCGTTGTTTTATCTTGAGCCGAATTACGAATCACATTATGTTTTTCTTCTGTTCCAGCACAAACGGCAAAGGCACTTAGCAAAGCTACAATCGAAACAACAGCAGCAAATGCAAACCAACCAACAGGGCCTTCTTCATGCTTACCGGTTGCAAGAAATGTAGAGTAAGTAACAATCGGAACAACAATAATTGTTAATCCGTTCCAACCAATTGTTCCGGCAAAGGCCCCTAATGAAGTGTAAATCCCCCGTTCAGCGGAATCTTCACTAATTGCCGGTACCATTCCCCAATAGGAAACATCAGATAAGGAATAGAAAATATCAAAAGTGACAAAGATAATAACGAATAAGATTGCAAATAGAACCCAATTATATTTTGCTAAACCAAAGATACCTGTAAACAAAATCAACAGTAAAATTACACTGACAATATTACCAAGCATAATCCATGGCTTGAATTTGCCCCACCGTGATTTTGTATTATCAACAATATTTCCTAATAAAGGATCAATCAATAGTTCTAGAATACGGACACTAACAATCAAACCGGTGATTAATCCGATTAGTTTTGTCGAAACGGCCTTCGATAAGCCGTTAAACATTCCGCTTGTTACGAAAATAATAAAGTAAGTACTCATAACACCATAAAAAGCAGAGTGTCCAACATTACCAAAACAAAATGCTGCGCGTGAAATCAGTTGTTTCCCCGTCAGCTTATGACCATCTGTCATCTTAAGACCTCCAAACTACATCTCCTTGAAATCGCTTACAAGTACATTATAGTTCTTTAGCTTAATTTAGTAAATATTTATTTTAAAAGTAAATGATTTACTTTTAAAATAAATAAAAAGCTAACAGCGTTAACCTCATATCAGGCAAGCGTCTAGTTAGCCATTATTATTTAAAAAACTTTTACGATAAACAATATCAGTATTTACCTTTAAATGGACGTGGGGACGATCGGGATGCGTTATTAAGTCCTGTAATAGTTCAATTGCCATTCGACTAAGGGTTTGCTGATTAATATTATATGATGTCAGTGGTGGTGAAACATATTTTGCAACTTCACTATTATTAATACTAATCACAGCCGTATCACGAGGAACCAAAATTCCTGCTTCATTAAATGCCTGCAAAACGCCAACACTTAATGTATCAGAAGCAATAATAAATGCTTCCGGAAGATTATCCTTGCTTTGGTCGATTACCATTCGACCAAGTCGGTACCCGTTCTCAACATTAAACGGTCCATCAACATATAACGGGGCTTCTTTTATCCCCTGCATACTAGCAAATTCCCGAAAGGCTATTTCACGTGCATCAGCTTGCTGGATATTATTAAGGTTAAGTCCTTTTCCTCCAATAAAGCCGACTCGTTCATAGCCTGCTTTCACAAGACGACTTAAAGCATCCTGAACTGTTAATTCTAGATTTGGCTGGACAGAATCAAACAGTTTAGGCATCGGATTAATATCGACAAAAACCCCGTGAGGTAATTTATGATGAAGTGCTATTAGTTGATCCTGGGTTACACGGTCGGCTCCAACACCGATAAAGCCCTGGAAAGAATCGGCAGCCTTAGTAAGGTCCGCAATATGACCAAAGATTTCAACCTGTAGTCCTGCCTTGTCAACTTCCTTAATAATCTCATTACGAAGAAAAGCAAAGTATTCGTCCTGAAGCTGCTCTTTACCACTTACCCGATACAATAGGGCAATATTAGGGCGAATAGGTTGCTGTGACTGTTTTCGATGACTTTTCCAATATCCAAGTTCATTAGCAACTGTCATTATCTTATTCCGAGTAGTTGGACTAATTGATAAATTTTGATCATTGTTTAAGAGTCGGGAGACCGTTGCCGGCGAATATCCTGATTTTTCTGCGATTTCTTTGATGGTAGCCATGTTCTCACCTCTTTTTAGTAATGGATTTAGTAAATATTATACACTAGTTTGAAGTATACAATGACAAACGATATTTATTAATTATTTTTCCTTGTTTATTCCACTTAAAATGATCATAATTAAGAAGAAGATATTTATTGATGAGGAGATTTATATTATGAATAAAGTTTCTAAGGGCCTTGTACTTGCTCTTGCTGGTATTACCGTTGGGACTAGTACTGGACTTAGCACTACACTTTTCCAACCTGCAACAGTTGCCTATGCAGCTAGTATGTCAAAGGAAAAGAACGATTTAGCTAACCGCTACATTGCCGATTATCTTGGTAATTGTCAACAATATGAACAAAATGATAAAACTTTTAAGGGCTTTACTTCAATTAAAGACATTACTTATACTCGCGATAATAAGATCAAAATTGATGTTAACGATGATATTTATAAATTACCCAAAGCACGACGCTCATTACTCATTCAGGATTTACAAAATGGTGTTTATGGAACACTTGCAGATAACGATTTAAAGAAATTATCCGAAAAGGACATTCAAAAGGGTTGTAAGACTACCATTTACCTTAACGGACATGTAATTGGTCAAACAGCCAAAAATGATAATCACCACATCATCTGGAATAAATAAAAATAAGAGATTTAGAAGTTTACCACTGCAAAGTGTCCATTAACTTCTAAATCTCTTTTTCAATTAAAGGTCTATTTCTAACTCAATTGGCGTGTGATCACGACGTTCACCACTATCAATCATTCCCGCTGAAGTAATCTTATCAGCCAACCGGTCACTGACCAACCAGTAATCAATTCTCCAGCCCGAATTGTTTTGCTTACTGGTAATTACCCGTTGTGCCCACCAAGAATAGGCCCCCTTTTCATTCGGGTGGAGGTGCCGGAAACTATCAGTAAAACCGGCATTTAATAATTTAGTGAAATGTTCCCGTTCTTCGTCAGTAAACCCTGCTGAATGATGGTTATTGGCAGGATGAGCAAGGTCAATCTCTTCATGAGCAACATTAAAGTCCCCACTAGCAATAACGGGCTTTTGCTGGTCAAGATCTTGTAAATACTTTCGGTAACAATCATCCCACACCTGTCGTTCATCAAGGCGTTTAAGACCATTACCGGAGTTAGGAGTATAAACTTCTGTAACGAAGAAATCTGGAAATTCGAGAGTAATAATCCGTCCCTCCTCATCCATTGGCTCCGGTGCACCAATCTGCGGATAAGTAACGATTGGTGCATATTGATTTTGATAAAGATACATGGTCCCGGCATATCCTTTTCTTGCCGGTTCAACTGAACTCCGCCATGCTACTTCATAGTCTGGAAAAAGCTCTTGCAAAACTGTCAAATGCTTCTTTGTAGGACCATTTTTCGATAGTTTTGTCTCCTGAATGGCAATTACGTCTGGACTTTCTGCAGCAATTTTCTTTAGGACTTCCCGCGTTTCACCTGCTCGTACAGATGTCCCTGTTAAGGCAGCATTAATTGAATCGATGTTCCATGAAATAAACTTCATTATGACTTCCTCTTTTCTCCATTGATCGCTTTTAAATCGGTTTCTTTGATAAAAACACCATCATCCGTTGTCATTCCTGTCCGCTGAGCAATTTCATTATAAGCTGTAACCATTGCTTGATAATGGTCCACCCCTACCAACTTGCAGAAAATTAATAGGGCAATTTGAAGGTCACCGATACTATCTACCAATTTTTCGTAATTTTCTTTATTATAAGCACTGGATAATTCACCAAGTTCTTCGGTCATTTTCATAAATTCAACTCGTGGATCGGCCTGATCAATTTTTCGTTCATGTGCCCATGATGTTATTTTTTGAAATAACTTCTCGTAATCCTTCATTTTGTCACCTCAATCAACAGTTTTTCGCACTATTTTTACTATAAGGTAAAAGGAAAAAACGGGCAATGAAATTCTAGTAATAATTTGCTAATAAAATTAATTTAAAACAAAAAGAACCCCTGCAACACAAGGGTTCCACACTACTAGTTATCGCGACGACGTTCAGCGATACGAGTAGCCTTACCAGTACGTTCACGTAAGTAGTAAAGCTTAGCACGACGTACACGACCATGACGAAGAACATCAATCTTGTCAACACGTGGTGAGTGAACTGGGAAAGTACGTTCAACACCAACACCGTTACTGATCTTACGAACAGTGTATGTAGCGCTGATACCAGCACCATGGCGCTTGATAACAACACCTTCAAACATCTGGATACGTTCACGTGAACCTTCAACGATACGAGCGTGAACACGAACAGTATCACCTGCACGGAATTCTGGAATATCATCCCGTAATTGACTAGCAGTAATCTTTTCGATTAACTTGTTTTGACGCATAATATAATTCTTTCCTTTCGCCGACATTCATGTCCTTTAACACGGGCAGCGGAACACCGTTATTCACAGCTAAACAGCCACTAACTACTATACATTGTTTTCATTTGTCTTTCAAGGGTAAATTTAATGAGTTTTTTTATTAATGATTGAGTGTCTAATTCCATATATAAAATAAATTAATAATCCAATTACAAACCAACCAACCATTAAAATTTTGGCATCTGTATTTAAGCCCCAAAAAATCACTGCAGAGAAAATTGCCGAAATTGCTGGCAAGACAGGATAAAGTGGCATTTTAAACTGTGCTTCCGGCAAGTCTACCCCTTCACGCGGCCGTAATGCATAGATTCCTAATGAAACAAAGATGAATGCAACTAATGTTCCTGCAGAGACGAGGGTTGCTAAAAACGTAAATGGGAATACGGAGCCTAAAATCATTGCCAATGCGGTAATCATCCATAATGCGTGATTAGGGACATGTTTTTCATCAATCTGGCCAAGTGTTTTGGGTAATAACCCATCACGACCAAACGCATAGATTAAACGGGATGACGCTAAAAGTATTGCAATTAAAGCGGAAAAAATACCAACAATCGCGACAACTGATAATAAATTAGCTGTGATATAGTGTCCCGATTGACGTAAGGCCCAAGCAGCTGGTTCCGCATTATTTGCATAACGATTATATTTAAACATTCCGACCAATACAAGTGAAACCGCAATAAAGAAACCCGTCCCAAGCAACAGGGTACCAATTAGTCCCCGTGGCATTGTTTTTTCAGGATCAATAGTTTCAGCAGTATTAGCGGCAATTGCATCAAAACCGACATAAGCAATAAAGATTTGCGCTGTCCCGGCTAATATTCCTTGCCACCCGCCAAATGTTGTTCCCGGCTGATGTGCTGGAAGGAATGGGACATAATTTTGCGGATGGATAGCAGTTGCGCCAACTACAATGAACATTAGGATTACCAATAATTTAACACTGACAATAACATTCTCAATCCTGCTTACCTGATGCACTCCTCGTGAGATTAATACTCCTACAATTAGAATTGCGAACGCAGCCAAAATATCAATGTATGAACCAGTATGGGGATTAAAACCACCCGTTAATGCATGTGGTAATTTAATTCCAAAACTTCCTAAAAAGCCTTGCATATATGCGGACCATCCGGAAGCCACAAACGCGACTGAAATAAAATATTCAGCTAAGAGTGCCCAGCCTGCAACCCAACCGAAAAATTCGCCAAACAGGACGTTAATCCACGAAAAAGCTGAACCAGCAAATGGTAACACTGATGAGGTTTCAGCATAGGCTAAAGCAGATAATCCTGCTCCAATCGCAGCGACAATAAATGCAAGCGGCACCGCTGGACCAGTATGTTCAGCAGCAACAATTCCCGGTAATGTAAAGATTGCTGTCCCAACAACCATTCCTGTTCCTAAACCGATTAAATCCCTCGTTCTAAGACTGGGAGTTAATTGAGCATCTTTTTCCTCGTAAACTTGCGGATTCTGTTTAAGAAATAAGCGTTTAATTAATTTTTTCATTCATATCACCTTAGTCTGGAACAGTTGGATCTTCGTCTAACTTAATATCTTCTAACATTAATTGCTGTTCCCGACTGAGCTTAGCAGTTTTAAGCAGGTCTGGCCGACGATGGAGGGTACGCCGCAATGATTCACGCATCCGCCATTCTTTAATCTTTTGGTGGTTACCACTTGTTAAAACTTCAGGTACCTTCATTCCGCGAAAATCAGCTGGGCGGGTATATTGTGGATATTCTAGCAAACCATTACTAAATGAATCCCCCATTGGTGAGGACATGTTCCCCAACACACCAGGTACAAAGCGAACAGTTGCATCAATCATTACCATTGCGGCAAGCTCTCCGCCAGTTAAAACATAATCTCCTAGTGAGGCTTCATCGGTAACCAGTTGTCGAATTCGTTCATCATAGCCTTCATAATGACCACAGATAAAGGTTAAATGATCCTCTTGAGCTAGTTCCTTTGCATATGCCTGATCAAACTTTCTCCCAGCTGGATCCATTAAAATGACCCGTCCCTTTGAATACTGCCCTTCAGTTTGCTGCTGAATTGCATCCATTGCGTCAAAAATAGGCTGAGCTTGAAGGAGCATTCCTGCACCGCCACCAAATGGCGCGTCATCTACATGATTATGTTTATCAGTAGTGTACTGTCGGAAATCAGTTACATTAATGTCAATGAATCCATTGTCCTGGGCCTTTCCAATAATTGATTCTCCCATTGTTGCTTGAAACATATTTGGGAATAAGCTTAAAATATCAATTCTCATTACTATTCAAGTCCCTCCATTAACTCAACAATCACAAGCTGCTGGTCAAGATCAACTTTTTTAATAACATCATCAATCACAGGTAATAGTAAATCCCTTTTTTCTGGTCGTTCAACTACCCAGACATCATTAGCACCTGGTGACAGAATCTCTTTTATCTTCCCAAGTTTTTGTCCATCTGTTGTTTCAACGTTAAGTCCGATAATTTGATGGTAGTAATATTGACCATCATCAAGAGGCTGCTGATCATCAGCACTTACCATCAATTCATGGTCACGAAATTTTTCAACATCATTAATATTGTCATATCCCGCAAACTTTACTAAAACAAAGCCTTTATGTTGTCGAGCCTGTTCAATTTTCAACGGTAATGGTTCTCCAGACTGCTGCAAATAGAGGGTATTACCAGCCGCAAATCGTTCATCAATAAAATCAGTAGTTGCTAATACGCGGACTTCCCCACGTACCCCATGAGTATTTACAATTTTACCAACATTATAATATTCCATATTTTCCTCCAAAAAAGGCAAAAACTCCCACAGATTAGTGTGGGAGTTTTAAATTTAGTGACGATGGTCATTAATCAATAACCGGACTCTCTTAGAGTTAGCCCGTTGAGATTGAGCACCCTCGACTACTGTTCGCAATGCCGCAGCAACATGACCTTGTCGACCAATTAACCGACCGACATCATTAGGATCAACATCAATTATGTACCGATGATATCTTCCCTCATCGCTTTGAGTAATTGATAATGCCTGTGGCTGCTTTAATAGCGGGATAACTAAACTACGAATTAACGACTCTACATTTGTCTCAGCCATGATTAATTATCACTACTTCTTTGCGTACTTTGCTTCGTGGTACTTCTTCATAACACCAGCTGCTTGAAGCATGTTACGAACAGTATCTGAAGGTTGAGCACCCTTTTGTAACCATTCCATAACAGCGTCTTCATCAAACTTGACTTCCTTAGGAGTAGTCAATGGGTTGTAAGTACCTAATGAAGTAATAAAACGACCATCACGTGGGGCACGTGAGTCAGCTACAACGATCCGGTAAAATGGACGCTTCTTTGAACCCATGCGCTTTAAACGAATTTTAACAGACATTCTTTGCACCTCCCTGATTTCTTTTAACAGATAATAATATACCAGTGTTCAAATAGAATGTAAAGTATTTTTTCTTGACAGGCTTAATTTTTTTGAAATTATTTCTTCTTTCGTAATTTACGAAGCTGCTTTATCCGTTTTTGCTTATCTTTTTTCATCTTACGTGCCATTCGGTTCATCGCCATCTGACCCATTTTACCACCTGGCATTTGCCCGCCAAACACATTCTGCATTCCATTGAAGTTTCCATTTGTAACCTGCTTCATCATCTTTCGCATTTGATTAAATTGCTTAATCATTCGGTTAACTTCAACGATTGGCCGTCCTGATCCAGCTGCTAATCGTCGACGGCGGCTAGGATTCATTACATCTGGATTTTCTCGTTCTTCTGGCGTCATTGAAAGCACGATCGCTTTAATGTGGGCAAACTGCTTTGGATCAAGATTTAAGTTCTTTAATGCGGGATTATTAGCCATTCCCGGCATCATCTTAATAATATTTTCTAATGGACCCATCTTAGTAACTTGATCCATTTGTGCCAAGAAATCATTATAATCAAACGTGTTTTCACGCATCTTATCCATTGTTTCTTGGGCTTGTTCTTCGTCAAAATTCTTTTGGGCTTTCTCGATTAGGGTCATCATATCCCCCATACCCAAAATTCGTGAAGCCATCCGGTCTGGGTGGAAAACATCAAGGTCTTCCATCTTTTCCCCTTCACCGACAAATTTAATCGGCTTACCAGCAACCGCACGAATAGACATCGCTGCCCCGCCACGGGTGTCCCCATCTAATTTAGTTAAGACAACCCCAGTAATATCAAGCTTATCATCAAAGCCTTGCGCCGTGTTGACAGCATTTTGACCTGTCATTGAATCAATAACAAGCAGAATTTCGTTTGGCTTTACTAACTCTTTAATATTAGCCAACTCATCCATTAATTGTTCATCAATTTGAAGCCGACCAGCAGTATCTATAATGACATAATCATTATGATTTTGTTTGGCAACTTCCATTCCTTCACGAACAATCTCAACAGGATCAACATCTGTTCCTTTTTCAAAAACTGGAACATCAATCTGGTCAGCCACCTGTTGCAATTGCGTAATTGCAGCTGGACGATAAACATCGGCTGCAATAAACATCGGACGGGCATTGTTCTCGTTTTTTAACCGCAAAGCCAACTTACCAGCAGTCGTTGTTTTACCGGCCCCTTGAAGACCGACCATCATAATTACCGTTGGAATATGCGGAGCTTTGTTAAGGGGAACAGCTTCTTCCCCCATTAATTTAGTTAATTCGTCGTTAACAATCTTAACGATTTGCTGTGCTGGATTTAATCCTTTTAATACTTCGGCTCCAGCGGCTTTCTCACGTACTGTTTTGACAAAGTCTTTTACAACCTTAAAGTTAACATCGGCTTCTAAAAGTGCGAGACGAATTTCGCGCATCGTTTCCCGAAGATCTGCTTCGGTAACTTTAGGCTTTCGCCGTAATTTTTCCATCGCCTTTTGGAGACGATCTGTTAAACCTTCAAATGCCATTTTATTCTTCCTCCAAGCTTTCCAAATGATTTACCAGATGGTTTAGGGTTGCATCATCCGGATAGTTTTCACGGACGTATCGTTGAATGCGATCCGCTTGTTGATTACGATTTTGAAATTCAGCATATAAGTGTAGCTTTGCTTCGTAATCTTCTAATATACTCTCTGTTCGCTTTATATTATCATACACGGCCTGACGACTAACATGGAAATTCTCGGCAATTTCGCCCAATGAGTAGTCATCCCCGTAATAAAGCTCTAAATAATCATTTTGTTTTTTAGTTAATAACGGTTGGTAAAACTCAAATAATGAATTTATCCGATAGTTCTTCTCAATTTCCATTTAGTCACCACCTATAACTTAATCGACTTCTACTAATCCCTTAAAGAGACCGTATACAAAGTCGCCAGCATCAAACTTTTGTAAGTCATCAACCTTTTCACCGAGCCCAACATATTTAACTGGAAGATGAAGTTCATTGCGAATTGCGAGAACAATTCCACCCCGTGCCGTTCCGTCAAGTTTAGTAAGAACAATTCCGGTAACATCCGTACTTTCCTTAAATAACTTAGCCTGGTTAAGGGCATTTTGACCGGTTGTGGCATCCAGAACGAGCAAAACTTCATGTGGTGCATCAGGAATTTCTCGAGTAAGAATACGTTTCATTTTTGCCAGCTCATTCATTAAGTTAACTTTATTTTGTAACCGACCAGCAGTATCTACAAACAAAACATCATAGTTCTCTTCTTTTGCCCGTTTTACCGCATCAAAAACAACTGCTGCCGGATCACCATTTTCGGGCCCTGTAACGATGTCAACGCCATCACGTTTTGCCCACACATCTAACTGTTCCGTTGCTCCAGCTCTAAAGGTATCAGCAGCTGCCAGTAATACCTTTTTGCCTTGTTTCTTAAATAAAGCAGCCATCTTACCAATTGTCGTTGTCTTACCAGCACCATTAACACCAACAAACATGATAACGGTTGGTCCTTCCTTAGCCATCGTCAAATCTGGATTTTCGTCTTGTCCGGCTTCATCATATAATTCAACCATTTTTTCAATGATCACGTTTGAAACGTCCTGCTTGCTTTTAGCATTTTGTAATTTAACTTCTTCACGTAATTCATCACTGAGTTTCATGGCCATATCATAACCTACATCGGATTCAATCAGCATGTCTTCGAGGTCGTCAAAGAAATCTTCATCAACGTGACGGAAATTCGCCAAAAATTTATTTAACCGCGCACCAAAGCCGGTCCGTGACTTCTCAAGCCCACGGTCATACTTTTTTACTGTTTCCGTTTCTTCTGCAGGTTCCGCTGATTCTTCAGTGGTTGCCACATCATCATCGCTTTTAGCAGCCTCATCTATACCGCCTAGCGCTTCATCTTTTGGAGTTTCGTTTTTTTCTTTGACAATCCCTTCTTCACTAACTGATTCACCTTGCGCTGGTACTGCCTCAGCTTCATCATTAGTAGCTTCTTCGGTCACAGCCGCAGATGATTCCGGTTCTCCAGATACTTCTTCTGTCGCTACTGAAGATTGAGGAACCTCTTCTGTTTTCTCTTCCTTTCCATTGTGAATTACTTCATGTGAACCATCTGGATTAATCTTTTCTTCATAACTATCAGCAGGCGGAATATTTACCGGCTCTGGTTGCTTAATTGCCGAAGATGATGGCGCGGTACTCGTAGCATTTGCCGATTTTTCATCTGCTGTTGCTGATTGAACTGCCGAGCTTGAGCTTTCGGCTGATTTTTCTTCTTCCTTCTTTTTATGACGACGGAAAATATCAAATAATCCCATATTAAAGCCTCCTAATTTAATTATCGTCTTGTAAAGTATCTACAACATCGACTGATACCATTTTAGAAACACCGGATTCTTGCATTGTTACCCCGTATAAAACATCCGCATCCATCATCGTGCCCTTACGGTGAGTAATAACAATAAATTGCGGACCTTCACTACCAAATTGACTAAGGTAATGGGCAAACCGTTGAACATTAACTTCATCCAAAGCCGCTTCAGGTTCATCAAGAATCGCAAATGGAACCGGCCGCACTTTAAGAATCGCAAACAGTAATGTAATCGCGGTTAATGCTCGTTCCCCACCTGATAATAATGATAGATGCTGATTTTTCTTACCAGGCGGTTGTGCCATAATATCTACCCCGGTCGTTAACAAATCATGAGGATCAGTTAACACCAGCTTGGCACGTCCACCGGAGAATATTTGTTGGAAAGTCTCATCAAATCTTTGAGAAACTTGATTGAACGTGGTAATAAAACGGTCTTTCACTTGTGCGTCCATCTCGCTCATCGTCTGGTTAAGCTGCGCACGAGAATCCAGCAAATCTTCCTGCTGACTCTTTAGAAAATCATAGCGTTCACGGACACGCTTATATTCTTCAATCGCCCCCACATTAACCTGTCCAAGATCATCTAAGCCACGTTTCAGTAATTTCAACCGTGTAGCAAGCGTCTCCTCATCAAGATCGCTCATATGCTGGCGGGCCTCATCAATGGTCATTGAATACTGCTCATTCAAGCGATTAAGGCACTGGTCAATTATTGCTTCATATTTGACATGCTTTTCATTCAAATTATTACGATCATCAAGGGCAACCCGTTGTAATTCTTGCAATCGATTATAATGGGCCTCTGCTTTTGATAATTGTTGTTCAAGTTCTTCTAAGGCAACGGCATTCTCTGTAAGCTGATCGTTAGCTTTCTCTTGTTTTCCTTTTGCCTCATCAAGAGCCGTCTTAGTGGATTCGTCACTAGTTGATTGACTAGCCGATTGGTCCGTTAGCTTAGTTAATTCTTTCGTCACTTCCGCTAAAGTTTTATCAATGGACTGCATTTGCCGGTCGTATTCGCGAGCTTGTCGAATATATTGTTGAAGACGTTCCTTAGCTACTGCGATCTGTTGCTGCATTTGGGCTAATTGCTCTGCCTGCGTTGATTCATTATTTTGCAGTTCATCAATTAGTCTGAGCGTGGCTGCAATCTTATCTTTGACCGCTGCTAAATCATGATTAACTTTCACCGCTTGCTCTTCGTTTTGCTTTACTTTTGTTTCATAGTCTTGGTGTTGCGTATCTTGTTGTTTGTTTTCTAATTCTAAGATTTTTACCCGATTCGTTAATGTAGCTCGCTGATTAGCAACAAGCTGGCAATTACTCTGTTGTTCGTGAAATTCATTTTGCAAATTTCGTTGCTGTTCTTGATAATTAGCTACCACTTCCTCATTAGCTGTCTGAGCCTGTTTTAATTTACCAATCTCCTGTTCTAAAGCGCTTGCTGCCCTTTCTTGTTTATTTAACTCTGCTTCAAGCTGCTTTGCCATTTGCTTTTGGCTTAGCAATCCTGCCCGCTGATTACGAGTAGCGCCCCCCGTCATTGCTCCGCTGGCGTTAATCAACTGACCATCTAAAGTGACAACCCGAATCATATGGCGACCAGCCTTGGCAATTGCGGTAGCATTATCGAGGTTATCAGCAATCACCGTTGTTCCTAATAAATGATCAGCAATAACTTGAAATTTACTATCATAATTGATCAATTCAGTTGCCCGGCCTAAGTATCCTGGTAAAGCAGTTAATTGTGGCCAAATAGCTAATGGTCGACGGCGGTTAAGCGTATCTAACGGCAGAATCGTAACTCGGCCAGCGCGCGTCTTGATTAAGAAATTAATAATTTGTTTTGCAGTTGTTTGCCGGTCAACAACTAACTGCTGTACTTGGCTTCCTAGAACTGTTTCAACGGCAGTCGTATATTTAGCAGGAACATCAAACAGTTCACTAACTGCACCAGCTAATCCGGGAAATTGTTGCCGTTGCCGAAGAACGCTTTGGACTCCCCGATAATAGCCACTATATTCATCTGCCATTGATTGGTAAGCATTGATCCGTGATTTCAGGGAACGAATATCCCCGAGGACTTGATACCAATTTCGTTGCTGCGTCTGATATTGTTGATTAAGCTCATCATGGTGCTGACGGGCTTGAGTTAAGCTTTTTTCAACACCACTAACATTTTCTTGTGCAATTTCAGCTGCATGTTTACTGCTATCATATTTGCTAGTTATTTCAGCTAATTCAGTTTTTAATTTCTTTAATTCGTCACTATTACGACGCTGTGAACTTACAGTTTGTTCATAATTACGTGATAAGAATGACTTTTGGTTATGGATGGTCGTAGACTCTTGCATTAAACTAACTTGCTGGTCTCTTAATTCATCAACTTGCTGGTTTAACTTGGCAATCCGTTCGCTGCTGCTCATCTTTTTGGCAGCTTCAAAATCCTCCTGCTGCTTTTTAATTGTTGTTTGCTGCAGGTTAATCTGTTGCTCATTTTCTCGTTGTTGAGTTTTTAATGATTCTAATCGTCCTTGAAGCTCAGCTCGTTGAGACCGTAAGCGTTGTTGCTCATTTTCTCGTTGTTCACGACGGACACTCGAAACAGATTGTTGATTTTCCAATTTAGCAATTGCTTCAGTTTGACTAAGAATAATCGCCTGCAAATGATCCTTTTTTGCGATCAATTCCCGTCGTTGCTGCTTTAACTGATTGAGCCGTTGCTGGTCGTGGTCTGCTTGTTTTTGATAATCACTTACCATTCTCTGAGCTTGTATTAATTTATCTTCTAAGTCATCTTTCATTTGATGATAGGTATCATGACGACGAACCGTTTGCGTCCGGTCTAAAACATCAAATTGCTTTTTTTGTTCTAAATAATCCTGAGCAATTGCACTTTGCTCTTCTAATGGTTCAATCTGCTTTTCGAGCTCGCTAATAATATCGTTTACCCGATTGAGGTTTTCCATGGTTGTAGCTAATCTTTTTTCAGCAGTTTCTTTATTCTTTTTATATTTAGCAACCCCCGCCACAGTTTCGATAATACTTCGCCGGTCTAGCGGTTTCCCATTGAAAATCTCCTCAATCCGGCCTTGTGAAATAATAGAAAAGGACTCACGACCCAAGCCAGAATCAATAAATAGGTCGGTAATATCCTTTAAGCGAACATTTTGATCGTTAATTAAATATTCACTATCACCATTACGATAAATTTTTCTTGTAATCGTTAGTTCTGTAAATTCACTTGCAAGGTAGTGGTCACTATTATCTAATGTAATTGAAACCAGTGCGCGATTTAATGGTTTCCGATCAGCAGAGCCATTAAAAATGACATCAGCCATTCGGTCTCCCCGTAGATGATGGGCAGATTGTTCACCCATTACCCATTGGATAGCCTCAATAATATTACTTTTACCACTACCATTAGGGCCAACAATTCCGGTCATCCCTGGTTCAAATTTAATTGTTGTTTTTTGGGCAAAAGATTTAAACCCATCCAAAGTTAAAGACAATAATTGCATCAGTTATTCCTACTTACTATTTATTTTTGTTTCTCATCTTATCAAGTGCTTGTTGGGCAGCCTGCATCTCAGCGTGTTTCTTAGAAGATCCTTCCCCTTCACCAATAACTTCACCATTAGCCGTGACATTCACCTTAAAGTTAGGATCGTTTTCAGTACCGCTCTCATCAATTAAATGATATTCGATATCGATATCCCCATCACGTTGAAGAAATTCTTGCAAGCTTGTCTTGGCGTCAACTGCATGGTCAAACCACCCCATATCAAGCTTAGGGAAAATAACCCGTTGGACAAATTTTTCAACTGCCGGACGTCCTTGATCTAAATATAGTGCTCCAATAAAGGATTCAAAAATATCACATAGTAGACCCGGCCGTTGACGTGCCCCAGCCATTTCTTCACCATGACCCAGACGAATGTATTGGTCAAAATGACATTCTTTAGCAAACTTTGAAAAACTATCTTCACAAACCATCGCTGCTCGTAACCGGGTAAGCTTCCCCTGTGGCAATTCTGGGAAACGTTTATAAATATACTCCGAGACGATCAGTTCCAACACAGCATCGCCAAGAAATTCAATCCGTTCATAAAATTTCAGTCCTTGATTAGGATGTTCATTTACATAAGAAGCCTGAGTAAAAGCTTCTGCTAACAAAGCAGGATTATCAAAATGAATATTAAATTCCTTGGCCAGGTAGTCTTGTAATTCTTCGATCATAAAAAATTCCTTTCATTATTGACTAAATGTTTATAAAAATGTCTACCGCTTATTATACTAGACAACCTTCGTTTCCGCAGGTAATTTTATGTATAATTAGGTAAATATTGAAAATTAAGCAAAAAGTAGAGGCTGCGGAAAAAACTATTTTGTCTTTTCCCAGCCTCTTCAGCTTTATCATAACTTTTCTAATAAGCAAAACGTCATTAATCAGCAGTATGGGCAGCAATATAATCAACTACCTCACCAATTGTACTGAGTTTTTCAGCATCTTCATCATCAATTTCTTCACCAAAAGTATCCTCTAATTCAAGAACAAATTCAACGAAATCAATTGAGTCTGCGTCTAAGTCTGTTTTTAAATTTAGATCATCAGTAATTTTGGCCCGATCAACGTCAAAATGGTCCGCAACAATTTCTGAAACCTTATTAAAGATTTCTGTTTTCTTATCATCAGCCATTATTATTAACCTCTCTTTACTAGTTCGCTACTTATTCTATTCGTTTTTGTTAGAATTGTCTAGATTTTCAGTATTATCAAAAAATTCAACTGTTTTTTCAATGACACCTGTTTTCAGCATCGTTCTAATCTGACTAATAGTATTCTTTACAGCCAATGCATCTGATGAACCATGCGTCTTTACAACTGGCGCCTTTAAGCCTAGAAGAACGGCTCCTCCATATGTTGACGCACTCATCTTTTGGCCAATTTGATGGAATGTTGGCTTTAGCATTAAGTAACCCAACTTAGCTCGCAGTCCGCCATGAAGGATCCCATGTTTAATCAGCGTCATCATCATTTTAGCGGTTCCTTCGGTTGCCTTTAATGCCGCATTAGCTGTCCAGCCATCGCTTACAATAACATCAGCTTTACCGAATAAAAGGTCGCCAGCTTCAACATTACCGACAAAGTTCAAATCATCTTTACCATTAAGAATTTGCCATACTTCTTTATGTAATTTATCTCCCTTATCCTCTTCAGCCCCGTTATTTAGCAGGGCAATCCGTGGATTAGCAACCCCCAGTACATTTTCTGCATAGAACTTGCCAAGATAAGCATATTGCTCAAGATTTTTCTCTTTACTTTCGGCATTTGCTCCAGTATCTAAGTACACAAAGTTATGCCGATTAGCACCGGGCTGGGCAATTGGTAAAATACTTGTTAACCCTGGACGGTCAATCCCTTTAATCCGCCCAACAATAAATAAGCCAGCCGCTAAGATTGCCCCTGTATTCCCTGCAGAGAAGAACGCATCTGCTTTTCCTTCTTTGACCGCTGTAGCTGCCCGAACAATTGATGAGTCCTTTTTCCTTCTAATTGCTCGAACCGGTTCTTCACCCATTGAAATTTCTTCAGTTGTAGCGATCATATTTAAGCGATCGTTATTTTTTATTAATGGCTTTACTTTATCCGGATTACCATAAAGGTCAAATTCTAGGTCAGGATAAAGGTCTCGTGCCTGTTCGACACCCTCAATAATTACTTGGGGAGCATTATCGCCACCCATTGCATCAACTGCAATTTTCATAAAAATCCTCCTCACATCAGTCAAAATGCGTTTTTAATTCATGACGTTTTAGGTACAAAACAAGTGGCTGATTCTCGTCAATATCATCCCAGTTAGGAGTAGCTAAAAGATTACCGGCATCAGCACGGGCAATTTGAAGCATTTTTAAATCAGCAACCGGGTCACCAACCTTAAATTCCGGCATCCCTGATTGTTTTTTGCCTAGCACATCTCCAGATCCCCGCAGCTTCAAGTCCTGCTCGGCTACCTTAAACCCATCATTAGTAGCGACCATCGTCTTCATTCGTGCTTTTCCCTCATCTGTTTTAGGATCAGCAATTAACAAACAATAGCTTTGGCGGCTCCCTCGACCAACCCGGCCTCGTAACTGATGAAGCTGGGCAAGACCAAATCGGTCGGCATCATAGATAACCATTACCGTAGCATTAGGATTATCTACTCCTACTTCAATCACCGTTGTTGCTACTAGTACCTGTAGCTTGCCTTCCTTAAATTGCCGCATTGTTTCATCTTTTTCATCAGTTCCCATACGACCATGCAACAAGCCAACTTTATAAGAAGGCCCCAGATCCACCGACAACTGATTATACAGGTCAGTGGCGTTTTGAACATCTAGAGCTGCCGATTCTTCGATTAGCGGGCTAACAACATAAGCCTGCGCGCCATCTTTTAATTGTTCGCGTAAAAAGCGGATTGCTTCTGCATGTTGGTTCGATTGCAGCCAATTAGTCCGAATTGGTTTACGCCCAGCTGGAAGCTCATCAATTACTGAAACATCCATTTCTCCATAACTGGTGATTGCTAATGTTCGCGGAATCGGAGTTGCTGTCATTGCAAGGACATCAGGGTGCTCACCTTTTTCTCGTAGCTGCTGCCGCTGGTTAACTCCAAACCGGTGCTGCTCATCAGTAATTACTAACCCGAGATTAGCATATTCAACATCATCTTGAATTAAAGCATGGGTTCCGACAATCAGGTTAACGTCCCCGCGTTTCATTGCCGTCATTAATTCACGGTGTTGCTTAGCGGTTAAAGAACCAGTTAACAATGCAACATGAACATGAGTCCCTTCAAAAACCTTCGCCAATTTTTCAGCATGTTGTCCTGCCAGAATTTCAGTTGGGGCCATTAATGCCGCTTGGTAGCCTGCAGTGATTGCTGCATAAATGGCAATTGCCGCTACAATTGTCTTTCCAGAACCAACATCCCCTTGAAGAAGCCGGTTCATTTGATAAGGCTGGCGCATGTCTCGACATATCTCATTAACAACCCTTTTTTGTGCAGTTGTTAGTTCAAAAGGGAGGCCAGCAATAAATTCTTTTAACTCGTCATTACGGTATAGAATCCGGTCGCCATTTTCTTGCCGATGAGCCCGGCGAATGGCTTGCAAGCGCAGCTGAAACAAAAAGAATTCTTCATAAGCTGCTGTTCGACGGGCTGCTTTTGCTGTCGCTTGGTTCTGCGGAAAATGAATTTCCTTAATCATTTGTCGGCGATCTAATAATCGATACCGTTGCCGAAGCGTCTCAGGTAGATAAGTAGGAATTATATTAGCATACTCTTCATAAGCTTGACGGATAAAACTCTGCAAAGTGTTTTGGCGGATATGTTTGTTAACCGAGTAAACCGCCCCAAATTCATTGCGATTATCTGCCTGCTCCTTAATCAGTTTGTTTGCTATTATCTGACGACGTTTCGCATCCCATTTACCCATTACTGTTACCTGTTGGTTTAATGCCAGCTGTTTTTTTAAGTAAGGCTGGTTAAAAAATGTTACAAGAATTACTTCTTTCCCAACCTGCATGCGAAGAGCGAGCCGATTACGACGATATCCATACCTAGTTAAAATTGGTTCTGAGACAATGACTCCCTGCAAGGTTATCTTTTGTTTATCCTTAGCGCTGTCAATATCTGTCGGCGTAAAGTCGTTATACCGAGTCGGATAGTAAGTTAATAAATCTTCAATCGTATCAATGCCTAAAGTTGCTAAATCAGCTACCCGTTTAGGACCAACACCCTTTAAATTAGCAACTGAATCTGCTAAGCTTCTCACCTATCTCACCTCGCTTAAACGTAGCCAGCATTCAAAATAGGAGTGGGATCAAAAGCCAATCGCTCTTTATTATCCCACCCCTATAAAATAATATAATTCTATTCGACAGAAATCAGGTATGGATAAACAGGTTGTCCACCATTGTAAATCTGAATATCTAATTCATCATCTACTTCCTCAACAGCCGCTTTGATTTCTTCAGCAGTTGACTGGTCACCATCCGCTCCATATAGAATTGTCACAATTTCACTATCTTCATCTAACATGGCTTTCACCATCTTGATTGCTGCCTCTTTAAGGTTAAGGTCAGTAGTGACGATCTTACCGTCAACAATTCCCATATAGTCGTCTTTCTTTATTTCACGGCCATCAATTGTTGTATCGCGGACAGCGTTAGTAACTGCACCACTGGCAACTGCGTCAAGATTACTCTCCATACTAGTCTGATTTTCAGTTAAGGATGCTTCTGGATTGTACTCAAGCAATGCACTCATCGCCTGAGCAATCGTCTTACTATGAACCACCTTTGTTGGGATATCGGCCACATCTGCCGCCTGGTCAGCAGTCATAAAAATATTCCCGTTATTAGGAAGAACAATCGCCTGCTTAGCGCCACTATTATTAATTGCGTCTAAAATGTCCTGAGTACTTGGGTTCATTGTCTGACCACCGGTAATAATATGAGTGACTCCCAAACTCTTTAATAATTTAGCAATACCTTTTCCAGAGGCAACCGCAATCACAGCAGTCTTAAGGTCCTCTTTAGCCTCATTAGCAGCCTTGGCTTTTTCAATTGGGGATTCTTCGGCTGAATTTTCCTCATCGTTTTCCATAATCTCTTCTTGCTGCCATACCATATTATGAATTTCGATTGTCTGCAAATCACCAAATTGCTGACCCCAAGATAAAACTTTCCCAGGATGCTCTGTATGAACGTGAACCCGTACAACTTGATCATCATTCAAGACAAGCAGGCTATCTCCTAACTCAGCTAAGTAGTTATAAAAGGTATCGTAATCAAACTTTTGAGTTACCTGTTTCCCTTTGCCAATCCGAACCAACATCTGTGTACAATATGTATACTTAATATCTTCTGGATTAAGTTTACCTTGAACACTCTGATGGTCCATTGCGTGAACCATTTCATCAATTTCTGCATTATCAGGCTTGTAGTCTTCACTCTTATCGACACGGCCGCTTAAAGCTTCATCAAATGCCTGCAGAACAAAAACTAACCCTTGACCACCTGAGTCAACTACCCCGACTTCTTTTAAGACGGGCAATAAATCAGGAGTCTTTTTCAGCGCTTCTTCACTTGCTTCATAAATTGCATGCATAATCTCAATAAGATCATCGGTTTCTTTTATCTTATTAAGACCTTCTTGAGCAGATTCACGAACTACAGTTAAAATAGTTCCTTCAGTTGGTTTCATAACAGCTTTGTATGCTGTCTTAGCACCATTAGCATAAGCATTTACAAAATCAGCGGCAGATAAAACATCCATGCCTTCTGTTGCCTTTGCAAAGCCACGGAAAATTTGAGATAAGATAACCCCCGAATTCCCACGGGCACCCATCAGTAGCCCCTTTGCTAATGCTGCGCTTAGATCGCCAACCTTTTTACTTGTTTCATTACGTTCATACTTAGCACCACTAGCCATTGAAGAAGTCATGTTAGTTCCCGTATCCCCATCTGGAACCGGAAAAACATTTAATGAATTAATAAATTCAGCATTTTTGCCAAGTTTATCTGCAGCCGCTTGAACCATCTTGCCAAATTCAAGGTTTGTAATTTTTGTTACAGCCAATTCGAAATTCCTCCCCAATGCTCGCTTAATCTTCTAGTGTCCGAACACCTTGGACACATACATTAACTGAGTTAGCCGTGATTCCGAGCATTGTTTCAAGATTATACTTTACCTTTGCTTGGACACTCTTTGATACTTCTGAAATCTTAGTGCCATAGCCTACGATAATATTAACATCAACAGCTACTCCATTATCTTGTTGCCGAACAACAACTCCTCGTGCAAAATTTTCGCGACGAAGAATTTGATTGACCCCATCACGCAAGGGGTTTCGACTTGCCATTCCAACAACACCGTAGTTATCAGTAGCAGCCCCACCAACAACTGATGAAATCACATCATTATCAATGTCAATTGTACCTGACTTAGTTTTGATTTTTACTGCCATCGTCATGGCCTCCTTATAAAGTGCCGGCCTAATACAGAGACCGGATAATCTCAGGACTTAGTAACCTCTACTAATGTCCACAATTAAATCAATACCATCATACCATAGCATATTTAAGTAAAAAAGTAACCTCTCCATATTTTTGCATTGGTTAATGGGGTTAATTAATTCACGTAAAAAATAAGCCGCCCAACTGGACGGCATCATTTTTAATTAAACCCGAGTCACTTTACCTGACTTCAGTGTACGTGCTGAAACGTAAACCTTCTTAGGCTTACCATTAACTAAAATGGTTACCTTTTGCAAGTTAGGCTTCCAGCTACGCCGACTTGAGTTAAGGGCGTGAGAACGCTTGTTACCAAATTGCGTCCGTTTACCGTTGATAAAATCTTTAGCCATTGGTGATACCCTCCTCTTTGCTTCATAATTTTTTCGTTTACGCAAAACTGCGATGTAACTCACCTAATTAATCTACCATAGGCGCCACCACAATGCAATAGTTTTCTTTCAAGTAATTTTCCTTGACACACTTTTTAACACCCGCAAATTACTATTTTAATGGATCGTTACATTGGATTACAGCCACTACTCCACTTCTAAACGAAAAATGATTATTAACAGCTGTAAATTCGTTGCTGGTCCAGGAAAATGGAATTTGACTGCTCCAATTTTCTAAGGGATACTTTTCATCTTTTAGGGTCAGTCCGCGAACGGGGGTAAGGTTAACAAAAGCAAGATATTTCATCGCTGGTATCTTTGAAATAGTATATTCACCCGGTAAATAATAACTTACTACATTCTGACAATCAATAAATTTAGTCCGTGTAAGATAAGGCTTAAATTCTTCTTGCAGGGGCAGAAACAAATTTGCCAATAAGTGATCCAACCGGCCACCAGTTGCACCAAAGACATTAATTTCATCAGGATTTTCATTTATAGCAAATTTCATACCGAGTTGGGTATCGGTATAGTTTTTCTCTGGTGGATAGATTTTAATCTGTTCTAAGGTATCTTCTAGCCCTAATAATTCTTCTTTATCAATTGAATCGAAATCACCAACTGCAATTAGTGGTTTAATCCCCCATTTCAATAATCTTACTGCTCCGCGATCAACGCCAATCCACTTTTCATTCTTACGCTCTAAGATGAGTTCAGTCGGAACCATTTCAACAGGACCGCCGACAAGTACATTTATCCGCATTATTCTATCCTCTAAAACTAAGAACTTCGTCAAAACAAAAAAGAAGTCTTTAGCATTCGGATATCTCCTGAACACCAAAGACCTTCTTATTCCTCAGCAACTAATTACTTTGTCGCATCTTCAAGTGCTTTAATTCGTTCAGCTGGGTCTTCAGCATTAAAAACATAAGAACCAGCAACTGCTACTGTAGCACCAGCCTTGTAGCAGTCAGCAACCGTTTTATCGTTAACGCCGCCATCAACTTCAATATCAAAGTCGTAGCCCTTTTCTTCCTTAATTGCATTTAATTGCGCAATCTTATCAACAGTTTCTGGCAAGAACTTCTGACCACCAAAACCAGGGTTAACTGTCATTACTAATACTTGATCAACCATGTGTAATACTGGTTCGATCATGGCTACAGGCGTGCCGGGGTTAATAACAACTTCAGCTTTAACTCCGCCGTTCTTAATAATCTGAAGAGCACGATGGATGTGTTGGGTAGCTTCGACTTGAACACCAATAATGTCAGCTCCAGCATCAATGAACATTGGCAAGATGTGTTCTGGACTTTCAACCATCAAGTGTACATCTAACACCATATTTGTAATAGGACGAATAGCTTTCACAAAACCTGGTCCATAAGAGATACTTGGAACAAATGTACCGTCCATAACATCGATGTGAAGGTATGGCGCACCAGCCTTTTCTACCTTTTCGATATCCTTTTGCAAGTTTACGTAATCTGCACTTAAAATTGATGGTGCAACTTTAATCATTCTAATTCCCTCATTTCTTATAATTTGGTTTTTGATTAGCAATCAATTCATGGAACTGAACATAATCATCATACCGACTCTTCATGATTATACCATTGTTTACCGCTTCCTTCACAGCACATTGTGGCTCTTTTAAATGAAGGCATCCACGAAATTTACAATTAGCAGATAATTCTACCATTTCAGGAAATAGTAATGGTAGGTCATTAACGGTCATATCAAAGGTTTCATACGATGAAAATCCTGGTGTATCGGCAATTAATGCCCCATTAACATCTAACAGGCTTACTTTTCTTGTCGTGTGCCGACCACGTTGAAGAGCTTGCGAAATTTCGCCGGTTGCCAATTTTAATTGTGGTGCCAAATGATTGAGTAGTGTTGACTTACCAGCTCCAGTTTGGCCCATCATTGTCACCACGTTACCCGTTAACTTTTTCATCACAGCAGCTAACTGTTGCGGATTAAAAGGATCGTAATCCGCATAAACCTGATAGCCGATTTTTTTATATCCTTCAACTGTTGGTAATAATCGCTGATACTCCTCTGCAGTAAGTAAATCGGTTTTTGAAAAATAAATCAAAGGGGTAATTTTTTGCGCTTCCAATGCGATTAATTGCCGGTCTAATAAGTTAGCGGAAAATGCCGGCTCCTTAGCAGAAGTGACGACAACCGCCATATCTACGTTCGCAACAGGCGGCCGAACTAATTGATTTCGTCGCGGTAAAATTTTGAGTAAATACCCCTCTTGTTGGTTTTCCGCGCTAAATTCGACGTAATCACCGACAACAGGCTTTATTTTCCGTTGTCGAAAATTGCCTCGTGCTCTTGTTCGATAAATTTTATCATCAGCAAAAACATCGTAAAAGCCGCTTAATGATTGTTGAATTATTCCTTTCTTCAAATGGCACCTCCATTATCCTGTAATATTTGTTGCGCTCATAATTGTCCGCCCGTTACGAACAACCCGATAGGCTCCCATTTGGCCTTGTTTAAGGGTAAACGGCACGTTAATTGTCGTTTCCTGATTAATCGTAATATCTTGATATTCCATTGTTAAGTTATGGTTTGCGTCCCGAATATACACTTGTACTCGGTTTTCTCTTTGTCCACCATTACCATCAAACGGAATATTGATCTGAATATTTGTCGTCTTCGTCTGATTACCAGAATTAGCAATCGAGACTGTCAAGGTATCGCCATGATTTAGCGTCGACCCCGCTCGCGGAGTCTGACTAATAACATGGTTAGTCGCAATTGTCTTTGACTTTTTCTCCTGTGTTGTTAATTGCAAATTGTTTTTATTTGCAAATTGTTGAACGGCACTAATATCTTGATTCGTAAAATTAGGTATTTTTATCGGTTCCTTACCTGCACTAACACGAAAGACAATTGTGTCAGATGCCGTTTTAACAATCGCACCTTTTTTATGATTCTGCTTAATTATTTGTCCCTTATCAATATCATCGGAATAAACACTTTCCTGGTGAACTTGAAAGCCTTTGCGGCGTAAATTAGCAGCCACCGATGAATAATCTTCTCCTACATAATCTGCCATTGTCCACTGCTTTACCCCTGTACTTACGGTTAAGTTGATGGGGGTACTTACTCGTGCTTTATGGCTGATGTGCGGGCTTGTTGTCACAATACGATTTTTATCAACAGTCTGACTATTTACACGGGTAATCTTACCAATTCGCAAATCCTGTTGATGTAATCGTTGTTCCGCTTTGACAACGGTCATCCCCTCAACATCTGGGATGATAACCTGTCGAACAAAGAACCACCAGCCACCAACAAGCATTAGGCAAACGATAATAACGATTCCGCTAATAATCCCGTACTTTTTCCACCATGATTTTGTTGATGGCCGTTGTTTTTGCTGTTGATCATCAGTATTTTTTTGATGGTTTCTTTCATTTTTTAAATGTTTAACATCTAATACTTTTGTCTCACCATTATCATCTTCCTGCAGCTTTAGACGTGGCTCATTAGCCCGTTGCGGATCTAAAACAGTCTTTAAGTCAGCAGCCATCTCGTCAACCGAGGCATATCGATTAGCAGGTTCCTTAGCGGTTGCCTTAATTATTACATTTTCTAGTGCTTGGGGAATCTGTTTATTCTGTTCCCGCACCGATGGGATCTCTTCACGGAAATGTTTTAACGCAATTGATACTGCGGTCTCGCCTTCAAATGGCACCTTTCCTGTCAATAATTCGAAAAGGATGATCCCCAAAGAATATATATCAGACTGCTTTGTTGCAATACTTCCGCGGGCCTGTTCCGGTGATAAGTAATGTACAGAACCCATTAATGTATTGGTTTGCGTTAAGGAGTCCTGTGACACGGCAACAGCAATTCCAAAATCAGTAATTTTTATATTTTTATTTTCATCAATTAATATATTCTGCGGTTTTAGGTCACGATGGATAATACCGTGGGCGTGCGCTGTAGCAACAGCAGAAAGCACCTGTTCCATAATATCAATAACTTGCGGCAACGGTATTGGATGGTGTTTTTTTATGTATGCCTTTAAGTCGGTTCCTTTCACATACTGCATCACCATATATTGCAGCCCATGATCTTCACCAACATCATAAACACCAACAATGTGCGGATCATTTAACTGTGTGGCTGCCATCGCCTCACGATGAAATCGCCGTTTAGTATTAGGATCATCTCGTAAGTCAAGCCGGAGAAGCTTAACCGAAACATCTCGATCTAATACTAAATCATGAGCTAAGTAGACATTTGCCATTCCACCTTCGCCCAGCGATTTAATTATCCTATACCGGTGACCAATTTCGTATCCAGGATTCATTGCTTATCCCTCCTGGTCACTATTAATCCCGATTAAAACGGTAATATTATCTGGACCGCCTGCATCATTTGCCATTTTTACTAGTTGCGCACACTTTTCTTCAAGTGGAATCGGCAACTCTAAAACCTTAATGATTTGATCCTTAGCAACAGTTTTAAATAGACCGTCAGAGCACATTAATAATTGATCACCGTGATTTAGCTCAAAACGGTTCACTTCTATTTGTGCGTCAGGAGAAATCCCAATGGCACGCGTAATGATATTGCTTTGCGGTAGTTTTAATGCTTCGTCTTCAGAAATATCACCAGTTTTAACTAACTCGTTAACAAGAGAATGGTCGACTGTGATCTGCGTTAACAGATTCTGGTGGAGAATATATCCACGACTGTCACCAATATTAGCAACGACAACTGCATCGTTAAAAGTAATGGCTGCAACCATCGTCGTTCCCATTCCCTGCATCTGAAGGTTATGTTTTGATTGCGATAAGATTTGGTCATTAATTGATTGCGTTTCTCGAGCAAACCAACGTATCCCTTCCATCGGTGTCCGTGGCGGCCTGTTCTTAAATTGATCGCCAAGAATAGTTACGGTCTGTTCTGCAGCAATATCGCCGCTTCTGTTTCCGCCAATACCATCAGCAATAACCAGCAATTGATTGCCAAATTTATTAGTGAAGACAGCAACCCGATCTTGATTTTGCTTTCGTTGATGACCAATATCTGTTTGATAAGCAACTTTCATCAATCTACTATATTCCCTTCTTAAGGCTGCTAATAAAGAAGCCATCAGAATTAAAGTCACTCGGTAAGATAGTTAAAGTTAATGAGTGACGATTATCTTTAATCTTACGTGCAGTTGTTGTCTTTACTAACTCAAATTCAGGATGCTTAGTAAGAAATGCCTGAACAGTTTGATCGTTTTCTTGTTGTAAAATCGTGCACGTGCTATATGTGATTATACCGCCTTTTTTTACTTTTGCAGCGACTGCATCTAAAATTGACAACTGAATTTGATGCAATTTCTTACTGTCATCTAGTGTCTTGGTATAGCGAATTTCGGGTTTACGTCTTAGTAATCCCATTCCGCTACAAGGAGCGTCAACAAGAATTTTATCAAAACTCTCATCAGTAAATAATTCGTTAACCTTACGGGCATCAAGCGCATTAGCAGTAACACGGTCGTCTACTCCCAAGCGTTGGACGTTTTTTTCAATCAACCGAACCTTATGCTGATGGATATCAAGCGCATCGACATGACCGCCAATAAGCTTTTCCGCTATTTGGGCAGTTTTACCACCGGGGGCAGCACATGCATCAAGCACCTTATCGTTAGGATTAATGTGCATACTTTCAACAGCGAGCATTGCACTTTCATCTTGAATTGTGATTTTTCCGCTTTCAAACAAGCTGGATGTAACAACTTCACCCTTAGTAATTACTAGGGCATCTTGTGCCACTTGACTTTCATGATACTCAACGCCCATTTTATCCAATGCTTCTTTTATTGTTTCCATGTCTGTTTTAGCAGTGTTTACACGAACAACTTGGTGAGCCGGTTCATTAATGGATTGGAGAACCTTTTCCGTCTTTTCCTGTCCATATTCAGTAATAAGCTCAGCTACTAACCACTGCGGAACACTGCTTTGCAAACTCAACCGCAAATTAGGATTATTAATCTTCCCTAAATCGGGCAATCCTTCTCTTAAAACGGCATGCAAAACACCTGTAACGAATTTACGAATTCCGGGATTTCCGCGGCGTTTTGCAATTTTTATACTTTCATCAGTAACAGCCCAATCCGGTACTCGTTCTAAATAATGAAATTGGTAAATAGCAGAAAGAAGTAATGTTTTAACCCATGGATCAAGACGCTTTCCCTTAACAAAGGATTGCAGCCAATATTCAAGGGTTAGTTTATGCTGCAATACTCCATAAATAATATTAGTTGCTAATCGACGGTCCTTATCTGCTAAAGGATATTTTTTAAGTAGCTGATCTACTTGCAGGTTTGAATAAGCACCTTTTTCGACTACTCCTTCCAAGGCTACTAATGCTAATTCCCGCGCATTTTGTGGCTGAAATTTAGT
Source organism: Limosilactobacillus albertensis (assembly GCF_014145555.1). Taxonomy (NCBI): domain Bacteria; kingdom Bacillati; phylum Bacillota; class Bacilli; order Lactobacillales; family Lactobacillaceae; genus Limosilactobacillus; species Limosilactobacillus albertensis. The sequence goes on along the minus strand of NZ_JACIVD010000076.1, from coordinate 24,655 downwards.
CATCACTTACAACTTGTCCTCCCTCGGTAATATCTTTATGCCCATTAAGATATGATGTAATATCCATTGCCTTCTTACCCGCTGGTTTCAATTTATTAATCTGGTAAGTTGTCCCATCACCAGCTGCAATCACCAATTGATGTTTAGTAACACGGACTGCCTTTCCCGGTTCAAGGTCTGTCTGTTCATCTAATGGCGTAACATCGTAAATTTTTGTCCGTAAGCCATCAATAACCATGTTGCCAAGTGGTGCTGGCCGTAATCCACGAACCTTCGCATCAATTAAACGAGCAGGCAAATGATAATCAATCTGTTCTTGCTCACTTGTAATATTTGGCGAAAAGACGACTTTATCCGGATCTTGCGCAACCGGATGAACATCCCCGCTAATTAGCTTTGGTAATGTTTCCAATAATAAATCACGACCTAGCAGACTAAGCTTCTTAAACATCGTGCCACTATCATCATTATCCTCAATTGGAATTGCCTTTTGAGCTAATACATCTCCAGCATCCATCTTCTTCACCATATACATAATGGAGACACCGGTTTCTTTATCGCCATTAATAATTGAATATTGAATTGGTGCACCACCGCGATACTTAGGCAGGAGCGAACCGTGAACATTAATGGCCGCAATTTGGGCCGCCGCTAATAGCTTTGTTGGTAAAAATTGACCATATGCAGCCGTAATCATCAAGTCTGGTTTCATGGCGATGATTTTTTCCATTTCTGGGCTCTTGCTCAATTTAGCAGGTTGTAAAACTTCAATATTATTTTGCTCGGCCAATTCTTTAACTGGCGATTTATGAAGTGTCTTCTTTCGACCAATATGATGATCTGGTTGTGTTAATACAGCCTTAACATCATACTCTGAATTGTCAATTAAACTTTGTAAAATGGGAACAGCAAATTCTGGTGTACCCATAAAAACGATTGATGTTGCCATTAAAATGCATCCTTTCTTTTACATAAAATATTGTGGATCTGGATCTATACTTACCTGTACATCTTTAAACCCGCGACTCTGAGTGTTTTGAAGAATATCAAATAATAATTGGTGTAAGTGCGGGTCTTTTTTATATTTAATTACTATTTGATAATAATATCGTCTTTTCATTCGTGCAATTGCCCGGGGGGTTGGTCCGAGAATAATAGTAGACGAAGAAAGTCCATTTTTTAACTGTTCGTAAATTTTGGCCATCGCACCCGCTGCCTTTGCTTCTTCTGGATGGCTTGCCATTAACCGTACCGTGTAATAATAAGGCGGATACCCTGCCTGCCGTCGCAACATCATTTCTTGCTTAAAGAACTTTTCATAATTATGCTCTTTAGCATCTTGAATAGCATAATGGTCCGGATTGTAGGTCTGAATAATGACCTTTCCCTGCTTATTCGCACGACCCGCACGTCCGCTAACCTGACTCAGTAAATCAAAGGTCCGTTCACTTGCACGAAAATCCGGCAATCCTAATCCAGTATCGGCATTTAAAACTCCTACTAGGGTAACATTAGGAAAATCGAGCCCTTTTGCAATCATTTGAGTGCCCAATAAAATGTCTGCTTGATGATGACCAAATTGACGCAATAATTTAGCATGCATTCCTTTACGCCGTGTTGTATCAACATCCATTCTAATAATGCAGGCACCCGGTAATAATCGATGCAATTCTTGTTCAACTTTTTCGGTCCCTGTTCCATAATAACGGATCTGACGGCTATGACAGTTCGGACATTCATGAGGAATCGGCTCTTCATGACCACAATAATGACACTTCATCGTTCGCGTATCCATATGTAAAGTCAGCGAAATATCACAGTTGGGGCATCTTAACACAGCTCCGCAATCACGACACATCATAAATGATGAAAAGCCACGACGATTTAACATTAAAATGCTCTGCTCACCTTTTTGAAGCCGGTCTGCCAGTTCTTCTAATAGTGTTTGTGAAAAATTGCTCTCACCAAACTTTTTTACCTCATCACGCATATCAACAATATTAATTGGTGGAAGTACTTGCTGATTTACGCGATGCGGTAATCTTAGCAGATGATAGACATTTTTCACTGCCCGTGCACGGCTCTCAAGGCTAGGAGTAGCAGACCCTAAGACGACTGGCGCATGGTTGTATTTCCCCCGCCATTTTGCAACTTCACGCGCATGATAACGGGGAGACTCATCCTGCTTATAACTAGATTCATGTTCCTCATCTAAGACAATTAACCCAATATTCTTTAACGGGGCAAAAATTGCGGAACGTGCTCCTACAACAACCTGTGCTTCACCGCGTTCAATTCGTCGCCACTCATCGTATCGTTCACCATTTGACAGGCTGCTATGTAACACTGCTACTTTAGAACCAAATCGACGACGAACACGGTTAACAATTTGTGGCGTCAAAGAAATCTCAGGAACTAACATTAAGGCGGTCTTCCCTTGTTTCAAGGCATTAGCAATGGATTGTAAATATACTTCTGTCTTACCGCTTCCTGTTACTCCTTGAAGTAAAAAAACTTGTGAAGCATGATCGTCAATTGCATGATTAATTTTATTAACCGCTGCTTCCTGATCTGCGTTAAGGGTAAGCGGGGCTGCTAAATGTTGGTCATCCGGTGTCCCCTGCATGTCCAAAGGTTGCCGGTAGACTTCAATCGGTACTTTTTCTAGCCATCCCTTTTTCTGTCCCTGATTGAAGGTAGCTGGCTTTAACCCCGTTATCCGTTGTGCTTCTTTGAACTTAACCGTCTGTCCATTCAATGACTGTAAATATGAGATAAGGCGATTTTGAGCATGGGCATTTGAATGAAGTGAAATCCGCTCATCTTCTAATTGTTCAAAATTAAGCCTAGGACGGATTCCAGTAACCGTTTTAGCGTGAGCGCGGTCTTCTACTTGATATTCAATTGCTATTTTCCCTGCTTTTTGGAGTTTTAATAATTCACTTAAAATTTTTGGATTATCTTGAACATCAGTCATCTCTAATTCATCCTTACCATGGAAAATATCAAATGCTACATGTTCATCAACTTCATCAATGATCCGAATAATTCTTGTCGTCTTAGCTTTTAATAAACTAGGCAACATGGTATATAGACAAGAAATCCAAAAAGAATATGTGCTATCCGCTAACCACTTACTAAGCTCCATTAATTCAGAACCAATTACCGGCTGTAAATCCATTATTGCTTGAATCGGTTTAAGTTTTCCCTCATACTTTGTTTCCTGATCAATTCCCACAACGAACCCTTGAACTGTTCGTCTTCCATTGCCAAACGGGACAATCACCCTTACACCAACTTGAATTTGCTTTTCTAATGTTGGCGGAATTTGATATGTATATGGCTGATTTGTTTGCATGGTTGGGACATCAACAACTACTTGGGCCAATTCTGGCATTTAATCACCTTGCTTTAACTTTGAACTAATTAATTCAATAATTTTAGTTGCAACTTTGCTCTTGGATTGACGCGCCATCCTAATTGGCGGCTGATTTTTCTGCAGAACCGTTACCTGGTTTTCATCATTGCCAAACGCCCCATCACTACCAGCAACACTATTAGCAATAATCATATCTGCATTTTTACTAGCAAGTTTACGATTAGCATTTGTTAACAAATCGTTAGTTTCAGCCGCAAAGCCCACTACAAGCTGGTCTTTCTTTTTTGTTTTTGCTATTTTCTTTAGCACGTCTACCGTTTCAGTCAATTCTAACGTAATGTTAGGATCATCTGCTTTCTTTTTAATCTTATGGTCCGCAAAATCGACTGGACGATAATCAGCCACTGCTGCCGCCATGATCAATATATCATTCTCTGGAAAGCGCTCTTGCAAAACCTTAAAAAGATCTTCTGTCGTAGTAATTTTGATAACTTCAATAGCTGGTGACTGGGGAAGATCAACTGAAACTTGGCCGACAATTAATTTGACTGTTGCTCCTGCTTGAGCGGCAGCCTGTGCAATTGCAATTCCCATCTTACCAGAAGAACGATTGCCGATAAAACGAACTGGGTCAATATTTTCTCGAGTACCGCCAGCAGTCACGATTACTTTTTTACCTTGTAAAATCTTTTTAGCTGCTAAAAAATCTTTTATATATTGGCAGATTGCTGCTGGTTCTGGCAGTCTTCCCCGACCAGTATATCCTTCCGCTAACCGTCCACTAGCTGGTGGCATGACATTTACCCCATCCTGTTGCAACTGCGAAATATTGCGCTGTGTCGCCGGGGCTTGCCACATATGGTTATTCATCGCAGGAACAATTATCTTGGGTCCTGCCGTTGCAAGTAAAGTTGTTGAAACCGCATCATCAGCAAGGCCAAGTGCCATTTTAGCGATAATATCGGCTGATGCTGGAACAACGATTGCCAGTTCAGACCAATCTGCCAGTTCAATATGCGGAATCGGTGTCGAATGCTCATCCCAAAGGTCAGTAAGAACCTTTTTCTTAGTTAAGGCAAAAAGCGTGGCAGGTGCAACAAGTTTAGTAGCAGCATCTGTCATCCCTACGCGAACTTCATGTCCCATCTTTTGAAGTCCGCGTACCACTTCTACCCCTTTATATGCAGCAATACTGCCTGTAAGATATACTGCAATCCGTGTCATTTTTCCACCTCAGCTTCATTATTTTCCATAGTTGATTATAGCATTTTATCTTTATTATCTGGACTTTTATGAGCCAAAAAAGGACCAGCGCAGTTTTGCTCTAGTCCCTTTTGTCATCTTTGTGTAGTTTGATTAATCTTGTAAATCTTCAGTGTGATCAGGATCAATCGTTACTTTTCCAGCAAGAATTTCTTCAAGAGCTTTTCCTACTGACTTACTTGAATCATAATGTTCAAGTAACGGTGCAGCACCTGCATCAAGTTCGTTAGCACGCTTACTAGCAAGCATTACTAATGAATAACGTGAGTCAATATGTTTTAATAATTCATCAACTGATGGAAATAGAATCATTTTTCGGAATCTCCTAACATTTCAAGATAACGTGGCATAACTCGTGTTACACGAAGCCGTTCAGTACGGATAATGTCCTTGATCTTCTCAACCGCTTTTGGAACTTCATCATTAACAACCGCATAATCATAGTTTTGCATCATTTGGATCTCGCTAAAAGCTTTATGAATACGCTTGTTAATAACTTCCATACTATCAGTTCCGCGATGAATCAGCCGTTGCTTTAATTCATCTAAATCAGGTGGTGTTAAGAAGATAAATACGCCATCTGGACACTTAGATCGGACTTGCATTGCTCCGTTGACTTCAATCTCTAGGAACACATCTTTCCCAGAATCTAAGGTTTCATTAACATATTTTAATGGTGTACCGTAATAGTTGTCAACATACTTAGCATATTCAAGCATTCCGCCGGTTTGAATATGATGTTCAAATTCTTCTTTGCTAACAAAGAAATAGTCTACCCCATTAACTTCACCTGGCCGCGGCTTTCTAGTTGTCATTGAAATAGAATATTGAAAATCATTATCATTTGAATCAAAAATAGCTTTCCGAACAGTCCCTTTGCCGACCCCTGAAGGACCAGAAAGCACAATTAACATTCCACGATTTGCCATTATAACGCTCCTATTTGTTTAATCGTATTACTACTATAATGCACTAGATTAGAACCGAAATCAAGCAAATGTACAGCAAAAAATTATTGAGCTTTTTACTTGCAATTCTGAATGTATGTTCGTATACTATAATCAAACGAATGTTCGGAGGCGCGATTATGCAAATTGAACAAAAATCTCTTTTTAAATTTACGCCACAAATTATTAGTAATAAGCTTCGTCACTTATTTGAAGAATCACTCAACGATGATCAAACGGGATTATTAACCCCACAGCCTGCTCAGCAGCGAAAATTATTCTTAAAGCGAGCAATTAAAGACAAAATTAAGGCAACGTTTCAACTAATGCCCATTAATAATGATGGTTATCCGGTTAACGTTACTGGTAACATTGCTCAATTAGCTGACACAGATCGATATCTTATCACTAATCGAAATGTAAGCTACGTTGTTAATTTTGACCAAATTCGTTATATTGCGAACTTATAGGACTTATACATAGTTATTTAAAAAATCAATGTATTCCACCGTTTATAGTAGAATACATTGATTTTTTATTTTGCCATATTAAGCAGTTCCTGAGCATGTTCTTTAGTTAACTGGGTAATCTTTTCTCCTGACAACATCCGTGCAAGTTCTTCCACTCTTTCATCTTCTTTTAATGGTGTTACCCGAGTTGTAGTTCGTTCATCATGAACTGACTTTTTAATAAGAAAATGATGTTGAGCAACCGCTGCTACTTGTGGTAAATGGGTAATACATAAAACTTGAGAATGTTGCGCAATCAACCTAATTTTATCGGCAATTGCTTGCGCTACTCGTCCACTAACCCCAGTATCAACTTCATCAAAAATAATGCTAGTGACACCTTCTTTTTGTGCAAAGATTGTTTTTAGTGCCAGCATTACCCGCGATAATTCTCCACCAGATGCTATTTTAGCCAGTGGCCCCATCGACTCACCAGGATTAGTTCGAATATAGAATTCAACCTGGTCAATTCCAGTAGGCGTGAATTGCTCATGGCTAGGATTATCAAAATGGACTTCAAATTCTGCTTTTTCCATATAAAGTTCTTTAAGCTGCTGGTGAACTTTTTTACCTAGTTCATGAGCTGCTTTTTGTCGTACTTGACTTAGCTTACGACCGGTTTCACGAAGCTTATTCTCTACTTCAGTTAATCGCTGTTCCAAATCATTGCTTGAATCGGCAGCTGCTTCCATCGAATCAAGTTCTTTTTTTATTTTGGCATAGTACTTTAAGACATCCGCCAATGTATCCCCATACTTATGCTCTAAGTCACCAATTGTCGTAAGACGCTGCTCAATTTGTGCTAACCGTTCATCATCAAATTCAAGCATATCCAGCTGCTGACTAGCTTCATTAGCAACATCTTGCAAAGCGTAATAAGCATCATTTAACGACTTGCTAAGATTATCATAAGCATCATCAAATTCTGCAATTGCACTAATTGCATCCATGACCGTCGCCACTTGGTCAAGAACCGGTGCTTGATCGCTTTCATTAAAAGTCGTTACTGCCAACTGAAGGGCATTATTAATTTGTTGAAAATGCTCCAATCGGTCACGTTCGCTAATCAATTCATCTTCTTCGTTTTCTTTTAAATTAGCTTCTGAAATCTCATTTACCTGGTAACGAAGCATATCTAATCGCTGGGCCCACTGTTGTTCATTAGCTTGCTTTTTATTTACTGCGGCCTTTAATTTTGAGTATGCTTTATATTCTTCCTGATATTGCTCTAAAAGGGGGTGAACCTCTTTAGCGGCAAATTGATCTAACATCCCCAAGTGCGTTTCTGGCTGCATTAATTGTTGGTGTTCATTCTGACCTTGAATATCAACTAGGCCTGCACCTATTTGGCGAAGAGTAGTTGTGTTAATCAATTGACCGTTAACGCGAATTGTATTACGCCCATTTCGATGAATCTCCCGTGATACAATTAGGATTCCATCTTCGTGATCAATTCCTAAAGAATCAAGCAGCTGATCAAATCCTGGATCGTCTGGAATCGCAAACTGACCCTGCAAACTTAATTTTTCTTCACCACGACGAATGAACTCCTGCGAACCGCGTCCACCGGCTAATAATCCAACCGCATCAATAATTATTGATTTACCAGCACCTGTTTCTCCAGTTAAAACTGTCATTTGGTTAGCAAAAGTTAGTGTAAGATGTTTGATAATCGCTAAATTGTCAATTGTCAATTCTTGTAACAAAAATAGCCACCTCACTTAGTCAAGCATTGCATTAAGCTTATCTTCTAATGTCACTGCGGCTTCTGCAGACATACATACTACCAGTACATTTCCATCATCACCAATTGTTGTAAAAACAGAAGGGAAATCCATTTTACGAATTAGACTCGCTACTACCGGACCATTTCCCGGATGAACTGTTAGTGCTAAAAAACAGTCATTACGTTTTAGTTGTTCTAAACTATCACGTAATGTTGACGCTAACTGATTTTCGTGTCCTTGACGGTGGTACGTGGGTAATCCGTACCGGTATCCGCCATTATCTGCGGGAACCTTAATTAATTGCATTTCTTTGATATCTCGTGAAATAGTAGCCTGTGTAACTGTCAAACCTATTTTACGTAAACTTTCAACAAGGTCATCTTGTCGTTCAATGCTCTCACTGGTAATAATTTCACGAATTTTTTGTTGTCGTTCTGATTTCTTCATTTATAAAGTCACCCTTGTTTATTCTTTATGATTTAAATCCTCATCAGCGGCTTCAATAACTTCATCAATGTTAACATTTTGAGCAAGGATGCCTGGATTTTCACTCAAACGAAGATGAACGAGAAATTCCATATTTCCTTGTCCTCCTTTTATTGGCGAGTAATCTAATCCTAAAACATCAAAGTGATCTTCACGAGCAAAATTCAAAACATTTTCTAATACTGCCCGATGAACCTTATGATCATGGATGATACCATTCTTTCCCACATGTTCCTTTCCAGCTTCAAACTGCGGCTTAATTAAAGCAACTACTTCGCCACCCATTTTAAGAATTTGTGCTAACGGTGGCAAAATAAGGCGGAGGGAAATAAACGAAACATCAATTGAGGCAAATTCTGGCTGACCACTTGTAAAATCAGCGAGCTTGCTATAACGGAAGTTTGTTTGCTCCATTACAACTACCCGTGGATCCTCTCGCAATTGCCACACTAACTGATTAGTACCAACGTCAAGGGCATAGCTTAGTTTTGCGCCACTTTGCAACATTACATCTGTAAATCCCCCCGTTGAGGAACCAATATCTAAAACAACTTTATCTTTAACCGAAATATCGAAAACCTTTAATGCCTTTGCTAATTTTAGTCCGCCTCGACTGACATACGGCATTTTATGGCCCTTCATATGAAGAGTAGTTGTTATCGGAATCTTTTGCCCTGGCTTATCTAACCGTTCATTGTTTTTACCAAGAATTTCACCAGCCATTACCGCACGTTTTGCTTGCTCACGTGAGTTAAAAAGCCCCTGTTGAACTAATAATACATCTACACGTTCTTTTTTCATTTTTCTTGTCCTTACTATTTGAAGTATGCTAAAAATTCATCGTAACCAGCAAACGATTTACTAGTTAGTTTTTCAAGTTGTCGTTGACTTTGAGTAGCAGCAATAAGTGCATTATGTAACTGTTTCTTAGCACCGTCTACTCCGAGTAAACCGGGATAGGTATTTTTTTGTTCAGCAGCATCCTTATGAACTGCTTTCCCCATCTGTTCAGTTGTACCAAGGACATCCATTAAATCATCATAAATTTGAAAGGCTAATCCATAGTTTGCCCCAAACGCAGCTAATTCTTGCTGTACCTTTGCAGGCTGATCCATTATAATTCCCCCAGCAAGAACAGCATACTGAATGAGTGCGCCTGTTTTTTGCCGATGTAAGTATCTTAACTGCTCCAAGCTTAATCGCTGATGTTCCCCTTCGATATCACGCGCTTGACCAGCAACCATCCCTGCCGGACCAGCAGCTTTGGCAAGTTCAAATGATAGGCGGCTACGAATATCAGCGGAAAGATTATTATCCGTGACCCATTGAAACGCTAACGTTAACAGGCCATCACCAGCTAAAGTCGCCATGCCAGCACCAAATTTACAATGATTGGTTGGTTTCCCACGACGCAATGCATCGTTATCCATTGCTGGTAAGTCATCGTGAATCAAAGAATAAGTATGAAGTAATTCTAACGCTGTTGCTACCCGCAAAATATCTTCATTTATTGTGCCACCGAGTAATTCAACTGTTGCTAAAGTTAAGGCCGGTCGAAGCCGTTTCCCACCAGCCATCACTGAATATTCCATCGAATTACGTAAAGTATCTTGATCAATATCTTGGGGGAGAAATTTTGCTAAATAATTATCAATTTGTTCTTTTAAGTCTGGAATTGAAGTAATCATTTTTTACTACTCTCGCTATTACTCATCTTCACTGCCGAATCCGCGGTTACCGCCACCGTTGTTGCTTGGATCATCGCTTTGTTTTTCATATACTTTTTCATCGCCATTGTCGTCAATTAAGTGGCCTAATGTTTTTTCCGCTGTTGTTAACTTTGTTTGCAGCTCTTTTGATAGCTTAATTCCTTCTTGAAATTGCTGAAGTGCTTCTTCTAAAGGAACGTTTCCTTGCTCTAAATGATTAACGATTTCTTGCAGTTGTGTTAGTTGTTCTTCAAAGGTTGGTTTTTCTGTTGCCATTTTAGTGCTCCTTTATCTTTTTAATTTCTGCTTGGACGTCACCATCATCAAAATGTAATTGAACATTTTGCCCGACCGTTAACTGTTGGGCATGGTTAACTACTTTTTCATCACTTGTAACATATGTATAGCCACGACTCATAATTTTTAGCGGACTCAATGAATCCAGCTGCTTAATGAGGCTTGCAACTTGCTGCTTTTTTTCATTTTGATTAGCAACCGTTGCACTAACAAGCTGCTTTTGAAGTTGACCAACCAGTTGACGTTGTTGCTGAACACGATGAAGGGGTGAATAATTCATTAGCTTCGCACTTAATCGTTCAACATTAACCCGTGCATCTCTCATTTGATTCTGTGCCGATTGGTTAAGCTGGTGGGTTAATTGGTCCACTTTTTGGGCATAATTCTCATATAGCCGTGTTGGTTGCTGGAAAATATAACTCTGCAACTGTTTATTTAACTGTTGACGATCGAAGTTAATCTGTGTCCTCATTGTATTAAATAACCGATTTTGATTATCCCTAATCGTCATTAAAACATCATTAAGCTTTATCGGCGTAGCTAATTCTGCCGCCGCCGTGGGAGTTGCTGCACGCTGATCAGCTACCAAATCGGCAATTGTTGTATCTGTTTCATGACCCACTGATGAAATAACGGGAATCTTACTATTGGCAATTGCACGAGCGACTATTTCTTCATTAAACGGCCATAAATCTTCCAATGATCCCCCACCACGACCAATGATAAGAGTATCAAAGTCTCCCCGCTCATTTGCCCGCTTAATTTGCCTTGCAATATCTGCAGCAGCTTTATCACCTTGAACTACTGTTGGGTACAAAACAACCTGGGCAATTGGATAGCGCCGACGAACTGTGGTATTAATATCACGGATAACTGCACCATCAATACTAGTTACTACCGCAATCCGCTTAGGAAACATCGAAATTTGTTTTTTAGGCAGGTTAAAAAGCCCTTCAGCACTTAACTTCTTTTTTAGTTGTTCAAACGCTAAATATAATGACCCTAAGCCATCAGGTTCCATCTGATCAATGTAAATCTGGTAGCGGCCACTCTTCTCGTAAAGACTAACATGTCCTATTACGCAAACTTTCATCCCTTGTTCTGGGGTAAATTTAATTTTTCGGAATTGATGTTCAAACATTACTGCATCAATTACAGCGTTATCGTCTTTTAAGCTAAAATATTGGTGACGTTGCCGCAAGCGAAAATTTGAAAGTTCACCGGTTAAATAAACTGTGTGCAGATATGGGTCACGATCAAATTTCATTTTTAAGTATTTAGTTAATTCACTAACTGTTAAATACCGACTTCTATCCATGATGCCTCCATTGCGCTAAGTCAACTGTTTGCTCCATTAGAGTAGCAATCGTCATTGGACCAACTCCCCCTGGTACTGGCGTAATTGCTTTTGCTCTTTCCTTAACATTTTCAAAGTCCACATCGCCAACTAATTTACCATTACTCAAGCGGTTAATTCCAACATCAATCACAACCGCGCCAGGTTTTACATCTGTTTGCTTAATAAGAGAAGGAGTGCCGGTAGCAACAATTAAAATATCAGCATTTTGGGTTAAAGAAGGTAGATTCACAGTCTTGCTCCCCGCCATTGTAACCGTGGCATTAGCATTATTAAGCAGGGCTAATAATGGCTTCCCTACTAGAATGCTGCGACCAACGATTACCGCTTTTTGGCCTTCTAAGTCAACCCCATACTCAGTCAGCATTCGCATAATTCCCCGTGGTGTACAAGCAACCGGGTAGTTACCACGTTGATTAGCATATAATTTCCCTAAATTTAAAGGATTTAATCCATCGACATCTTTCTCCGGTAAAATCGCACTTGTTATCGTTTCTGGATCGATCTGGGCTGGCAACGGTTGCTGAACTAAAATCGCATCAATTGAATCATCATTATTTAATCGATCAATCTCAGCGAGAAGTTCTTCCTGACTAACATCAGCAGGGAATTTTTTCAAAATTGAGTTAATACCTAATTTGATTGCCTTTTTATGTTTATTCCGCGTATAAATTAAACTTGCTGGATCGTCGCCGGCAAGTACAACTGCAATTCCGGGAGTTATATTTTGTTTTTTTAATTTTGCTACTCGTTCTTGGGTCTGCGCATTAACCTTTTTAGCGAGAGCTTTACCATCAATAATTGTTGCCACCATGATTTCCTCCTCGTTAATTTTCCAATTTTTATTCTACCATAATAAACGTCCAGTGATATTTAACATATAAAAAGGGAGTGGAAACAAAAGTCAATAATAACTTCTCTCCACTCCTGCGAGGATGACTGCTCACTTTAGTCATATCGCGTTATTGAAATAAATAGTAAAAAGGCATAAATAACTTTACTTAACAAAGCCTTCCATGTATTTAATTATTTAGGCTTTCTTGTTTTTCAAACTTACCAAGTGCACCATTAATAAACTTTCGTGATTTATCACTGCTAAAAGTCTTGGTCAATTCTAACGCTTCATTAATCGCAACAACAGCCGGAACGTTTTCTGCATATTGCATCTCAAACAATGCAAGACGTAAAATTATCAAATCCGGTTTTGCTAAACGACCAAGCGTCCAGCCCCTTGCTAGCAAACCGTTAATTTGTTCATCAAGTTGCTCTTGGTGTTCGCGGACTCCATTTACAAGTGTCATTAAGTAGGCAGGAATCTGCTTTTCATCATGATGAGGAATTGCTTCATAAACCGTTTGAATGTCGGCTTCGGGATCTGATTGTAATGCAAAGAGAACCTGAAACGCCTCTTCACGAATCATGTGTCGGTTTAAACTCATTTTATTCACCAGCCTCGTCATCTAAGTGTTCACCAAATAAGTCATCTGGATCCACCTTTTGATCTTCTTTTGAAGTTACAATTCCTTTGATATGAACATTAACTTCCTTAACTTTTAAGTCAGTCATCAAATTAATTTGTTGTTTTACTTTATCTTGAATCATTGCGGCAACTTTAGGTACAGATACCCCATATTCAACATAAACATCGACATCAAGCGATATATCTTTATCATTGCTGGAAAGCTTTACTCCACGTCGGCGATCTGAGCGTCCCAAAAGTTCACTTACGCTATTTGCAAATGAACCGTACATCTTTGAAACACCGTCAATTTCACTTGCGGCAATTCCCGCAATAATTTCTAAAACTCGTGGCGAAATTTGAATTGTCCCGAGTGATTGATCTTCACTGCTTAAAACAATCTTTGATTCTTCAGCCATCGTCAGCCCTCCAATTTATTTCTTCTCTTATATAGTAATCATTTCTATTTTGCACTATGTCAGCATGAATTGCAACAACTTGGTTAATAACGTAACGGCAATTTAGAAATCAGCTGTGGACTACGATTATACCAATCATGAACTACTAAATCGAGTGTATTCGTCGTAAATTGTCCTAAATCAATTGTTTTCATTTCCGCTAAAACATCGAGAAGTTGCCGCGACCCGTGAAAAGGTTTGGTAAACCGAGCAAATGTTACGTGTCCAGAAATGGTCTGGTAGCGTTCCTGTAATACGAGATTATTTGCTGGAAGTTCTTTTCTAATTAAATTACGTAAATCCAGCAACTCATGAGAGTAGTAACCCTTAACTAAGAAGGCGCCGGGACTAGCAATAATCCCTTTTAGTTTCCAATGAATCGGATTAACTTGGGCAACAATTTTCGATAGTACTTCTATATATTTCTCCTTCTCAGCTACGGGAAGATCAAATTTGTTATTCGCCGCAATAAGATCAATTACGGTAATATGCAAATCAGAAGCAGGATAAAAATATTGAACCGGCTCAACTGTTGTCAATTTTTGGATACAAAACATAATATTACGGCGAATGTGCGCTGGGAGCGGGTTAATTATTGTCAAGCCACGACGCAGATCTGTCTCTGGAGCTAATAAATACTTGTCTAGCTGTTCTTGATGATTCTTTATCGCTAATATTCCCTGCTGGTTGATATTATTATACAGTTCATCTAGTTTCATTTAATCACCAACAATGATTAACTCTGAAGACGCATCTGTTAGAACTTCAACACCACCATGGGTAATAAGGATATCATCTTCAATTCGAACTCCCCCAATTTCTGGAATATAGATACCAGGTTCAACGGTAATCACTTCATTATTACGAAGTTTGACATTCTTAGCATTTGGCCCATAGCTTGCAGGTAACTCATGGACAGATAACCCAATTCCATGGCCCATCCCATGATTAAACTCATCTCCATAGCCTGCCTCTTCAATCAATTGTCGCCCGGCTAAGTCAAGCTGATCGCCACGTTGACCAACATGTGCCGCCTCAATAACTGCTTGACGCGCTTCATTAACAATTTGATACACATCACGTAATTCTGGATCAATTGAACCAACAGCAAATGTCCTTGTCATATCTGCCGTATAACCATTGACATAGTAGCCAAAATCAAGAGTAACAATATCACCATCTTCAATTATTTTTTCTGAAGCTGTAGCATGTGGCTTGGCAGCATTTTTACCACTAGCAACGATGGTTGGAAATGATGTGCTACTTGCCCCATGTTCTTTCATCCAAAAATCAAGTAAATTAGCAACATGGCGTTCAGTCATCCCACGATGAATATTCGCTAAAACATACTGATACCCCGCTGAATGCAAATTGGCTGCCTGCCGTAAAAGCTCTACCTCGCTACTATCTTTTACCATGCGCATTTGTTCAATCTGATAATGAAAAGGAACAATATCTGCACTCATTGTTTCATCTAAAACGTCAAATAAATAGTACGAAAGAGTATCTTCATACCCAAGCACAGTTATTTTAATGCCTTGACAAATTTTATTGAGGGTTCCGTAGTAGTCGCGGGTAATCATCCCCACAGCCTCATCACTCTCAAATTCTTCAAGCGCAAGTTGGTAACGATCATCTGTAATAATGATTGCATTATCCTGTGTTATCAATAAACAACCATCTCCAGCAGTAAGCTGAAAACCTGTTAAATAATAGATGTTTTCAGGATTAGTAACTAAAAAAGCATCAATATACAGCTTATCAAACTTCTTTTGTAATCGCTTAATTCTAGACATTATTTCTCCCTTTTAATATTGCCGATTAGCATAATCACGCGGGCCAAAAATCGCCGTTCCCACTCGAACGCAAGTAGCCCCTTCTTCAATTGCAATTTCAAAGTCATGTGTCATTCCCATACTCAGAACGTCTAACTTTAACTGGCTATTTTGCTTATTCATCTCATCTCGTAATTCTCTTACCTTCCGAAAAATAGGTCGTGTTTCCTCAGGATCTTCAAAATACGGCGCACTGGTCATCAAACCGCGTAATTTCACATGTGGTAATTTCAAACACTCATCAGCCAGTTCCATACAATCTTCTAAAGTTGGTCTAACACCAAATTTACTCTCTTCTTCACCAACATTCACTTCAATTAAAACAGGAATTTGACGATTATGTTTCTTAGCTTCTTTTTCAATAGTATGTAATAGTTTAACCGTATCAACAGATTGAATCATTTTGACATAATCAGCAATATATTTAACCTTGTTTCTTTGTAAGTGGCCTATCATATACCAACTAATGCTTTGAGGCAATTCTTCATGCTTTTTAGCCAGTTCTTGAACATAATTTTCACCGAAATCTGTCCAGCCCGATTTATTCAACTGCAAAATATCATCTGCTGAGTGATTTTTACTAACAGCAAGCAATTGTACTTCCTGCGGATTTCTACCACTTCGTTTACAAGCAGCAATAATCCGCTTTTTTACCGTTTCGCCTTTTTCGATAATATCCATATGAAATATACTCCTTTGCTTTCGTATTAATTCTAAATTATTTTAAAAAATAAAAAAAGCTTCTGTTCTCCTAAAAGGAAAATTGAAGCCTTTTTATTCTTATTCAGCAACTGGGTATACTGATACCTTACGCTTGCTACGACCCATGCGTTCAAATTTAACAACACCGGCTACCTTAGCGTATAAAGTATCGTCTCCACCACGACCCACGTTTTCACCTGGGTTGATGTGAGTACCACGTTGACGGTAGATGATTGATCCAGCAGTTACGATTGAACCATCAGCAGCCTTTGTACCAAGACGACGACCAGCTGAGTTCCGACCGTTAGCAGTGGAACCACCCCCCTTGTGGTGGGAGAAGAATTGTAAATTCATAATCATAGTTGTTCACCTCCAGCAATGAACTTTAATTAAACATTTTTACTTCAATGTTTTTTGGGTAGCTTTCTTGAATATCAAGTAATCCATTTAGCAAAGTTCTAAGAAGAATCTGACTATCATGACCTAGATCCAGCTTAGTAACTTCGAGAAAGCCACCATTGACATTATCTTGATTAAGGTCAGGCTTTGTATGGACTACTTGCTCAAGACCATTAATCGTTGAAATAGATAATGCAGAAACAGCTGCACATACGATATCCTGACCATACGGACCAGAATCAGCATGTCCAGTCATTTTAAAAGAAGTGATCCGCTGATTCGAATCTAGAGAAAATTGCACTCGAATCATGACCTCACCTCCACATTAAGCGTTAATCTTGTTAATAGTAACCTTAGTGTAAGGTTGACGGTGACCTTGCTTAGTGTGAGTGTGCTTCTTAGGCTTGTACTTAAAGGTAACAACCTTCTTTTCCTTACCTTGCTTGTCAACAGTACCTTCAACAGAAGCACCGTCAACTACAGGAGTACCGATCTTAGTGTCGTCTCCACCGACAAAGATAACTTGATCAAAAGTTACCTTGTCACCTTCCTTAGCTTCAAGCTTTTCAACGTAGATAGAAGCACCTTCTTCTACCTTGTATTGCTTACCACCAGTAACAATAATTGCGTACATACTTTGTGCACCTCCTTAGTATCTAAGACTCGCCGTTCCAAGCAGCTAAAATGGCTTTTAACTTAGTAACGTGCGGTTGTAGTTGTTGGTTCACAAATACAACGTTTGTATAATATCAAATATTCCTCTTTTCGTCAACTCTAATTTGCCCAGAGATTTAATTAATGCAAAATAAAAATAAAGGAATGGAAAAAACTATTTTCCCATCCTCTTAAATTGCGGTAAACGTTATATTTCCTCTAAGGTCGCTTCTTTTTCACCGTTAAAGAAATTAACCAAGGAAATACTGTCACCACTAAATTGATCCAGCATTTTTGCCACACTTTGAGTCATGTATCGTGGGGTGTAAATCATACCATCTTCTAACCAGCGACTTACTAATCCTAAAAACGCTGAATCAACGAAGGAAATCTGCAAATTTAATGGAACTTCTAACTGCTGGTTTTTATTAACCTGCTCATTAAAATGCGTCATCTCATTTGCCAGCCGATTATAAAGTTGCTCATAAAAGAAGTTATTCTTTTCATTATTCAATAGAACATCAAAAATATCGGCATCGTTTTCGATATACTGAAATGCCTTGCGGAGTGAAAATACCTGCACCATTTGTTCTTTCGACCAATTACTATCAATCATTACTTGGCTGAAGAAATCATCAATAATCTCTTGAATTGCTGATTTAATAAAATCATGTTTGTCCTTGTAGTGTAGATAGAAGGTCCCGCGGGTGATGTTGGCAGTTTCAGTAATCTTTTGGACGCTAATATCTTCAAGCTTTTCACGTCTCATCAGATATACAAGAGCTTTACGCAGACTATTACGTGTTTTTATTACACGCGGATCTGTCTTATTAGCAGCCATTTAATCATCATCCTTCCATATACAGCTTAAGTCCTTTCCGCTTTCGTACTTCTACTAATTTAAAGTATAGTTGTTATGAAAGCGTTTTGTCAATGAAATAACTAGCTTTATATTAACAATTTATTTATAATCAGTTTTTTGTTATTGACAAAGTTTAGTTTAAAATTATATACTTAAATCTGTCTGGAGCGGTAGCTCAACTGGATAGAGCATCGGTCTTCTAAACCGAGGGTTGCGAGTTCAAGTCTCGCTCGCTCCATTTTCATAGTGTACTTACAAAAAAGGTTGGGAAATGTCTCAGCCTCTTTTCTATCTTTAAAGCTAATAATGGCCCATCGCAGTTGCGGTTCTCTTATTAATTTTTAATATTTTATTAAATAGCTCATCTCATGTTACAAATTGATTGCAAAAATGGACTTATTTAATAATAATGTATATAGAGATTGCTTTTTGAGGTGATTATTATGCTACCATTTTTTATTATTGTTTTAATTTTGGTTGCGTCAGTAATTGGTGAGTTCATGTTCGGCAGCCTCAACAACCAAGAGAGTGGCAAACATGGCGCTACTACCAGTCACTTACGAGATCGAAAAGCTTAATCTTATATTCCGTTCAACAAAAGGGTGCGAGATGATAATTATCTCGCACCCTTTTCGTGATCATAATGTTATTTTAGTATTGATCAATCATTGTTTGGTAAGCCTTTGCTATTTGTTCCGGCGTTAATTTCCAGTCAACGATCCCCATTTTTAATAAGAGATGCCAAGCATGACGATAGCTCTCTTGTTGATGATTAAAGTATGCATCACTTAAAAAGTGTTTAATCGCCAGATAGGATTTATTCAAGTCAGCTAACTTGGTCGCCCTTTTCGCATCAGTTATACGACGCCAAGCTTCCTCATCTAATACTACTAAATGTGTCCATTGCATTTTAGCGCTAAATAGAAGAAATAGCCCCATTGATTCGGCATACGCTTTTAATAATTTCTTTTCATCCACTTCACTTGGATTAATAACTTTATACCAGCCAGCGGCTTCAGCCATATCAGATAAGGAAATATCGAGATCAAGAAAAATAGTTTGCTTTCGTACTTCCGGGCCAATTAACAATTCTTTTTCATCGTCAATTTTTAATTCTAAGTCAATGATTTGGTGAAGCATTTTAGTAATATCTAACATCTTTTACCTCCGCAACAAAAAAGCAGTAACAATTATTCATCAGTTTCTTCTGAATCATCTTTTTCTGCTATTACTTCTGCTTCATCATCAGAATGGTCTTCTGCCAAGCTATTACTATCAGGCACCGTTTCTTCATCATCGGCTATTTCCATATGATCAGTCCTAACAGCTAGCGAATCGCGGTCTGCCAAGTACCATTTACGAACTAATTCATAATGAAGTAAGACATCAAAGAATGAAACCTGTTCATCAGGATCTTCAACTAAAAAGGCCCATTCTTGACTATAATCATCTGGATCAAAAGCAATATCAAGTTTAGTACCCTGATCTAATATTAATTCAGCCCCATTATTACGCGGTAGGTTCATTAGCATATAATCTTCATCTGCAGTTGCAACAAATAGACGGTCAATTACGGTCAATGGGAGATCTGGTTTATCCAGCATAAAACGACGATCATTAGCAGTTGCAAGGATACCGAGGTCAATTGTAAAATCAAGGTCTTGTTGCAGATACTTAGCAAAATCAATCAATGGTTTTACCGCGTCTCGCAACTCAAGATCCGTGTGTTGATTCAGCGCATATATAATGAAGTAATTTACCAAAGCACGATTGTTAAATTGCATTAGCTTATCTTCTAAACTGAGGTAAAACAAAGGTTCATGCTGGCTTTGTTCAGTAAAGGCAGCCTCACCGCGACTATCAATTTCAAATTTAAATATTGCTTCATTACCGATTGAAGCCATTGTCGCTTCAAATTCATGGTTTAGTTCATTCTCTGTAACATTAACAGCAGTATCCCCATGCATTTTCAAAAGGCGGTCCATGAAAATCAAAAAGTAATCAGCCGCTTTATAATGCGGAGGAAAGTTAACAAATGCATTTGCTAAATCCATTTTCGTTAACTTTATTGTAGCTGCTAGAAGGTCCTTAGTGTCCTTGGTCTGCGCTAATCGATCTAGTAAGTCAACATACTTTTGTCCTAAGCTTAAGACATCCTTAAATGAATCAGAAAGCGCTTGTACTCGCTCACTAGGAGAAGTCACGATTCGATTATTGCTCATCGCTATCCACCTGCTTTCCGTTTGTTTCATTTAAGCTTTCTAAGTAATTAGCATATAAGTTGCGATTGGCTAGTTCAAAATCTTCAAAACTGCCAAAAGTATCGACAATACTCTTTTGCTCATAACTCAAAATTGTATTTTCCTTAGATAAGGATAATACAACGCGTTCATTATCTTTGATCGTTTGAACCGCATTACGAGATTCGTCTTCTTGGTCTTCCAGCTTTTGCAATTGCTCCACAAGTTCCTGACGACTCTCTTTATTTCGGCTTGATTCCCAAATACCAGAACGGGAACTAATATCTTTTAACTGTTCTTGGAGTGCTTCTTTGCGTTCTTCACGCTCTCGCTGATGATCAATAAGGTCTTGCAGCCGATCATTTTCACTAGAAATTTTATTAATTCGTTCGCTATTATAACGCTTATTATCACGTGAAAGTTCGAAAGCAGTGCGCAGTTTCTCATATTCCGTCTGATCAAAAGAAAAACGGACATTTAACACATCTAATTCACCAAACTGGCGACGATCCCACCAATTACCAAAATAAATCCGGTAATGACCCGTCTGATATTCTTCGTAATAGAAAAATGGATATGTCTTGCCTAAGTATTTAATTAAGTTTTCACTGAGGTAATTACTTAACTGGTCAGCCAGGTCGTCCACTAAGTTCATTACACCCTTATCATTTGGCTGCTGCTCGCGATGTTCAATTT
This sequence comes from Limosilactobacillus albertensis, assembly GCF_014145555.1. NCBI lineage: Bacteria > Bacillati > Bacillota > Bacilli > Lactobacillales > Lactobacillaceae > Limosilactobacillus > Limosilactobacillus albertensis. Next base: position 3,676 of record NZ_JACIVD010000076.1, on the reverse strand, counting down.
CTTTAGCATAGCGTTGGTTATCTAGCAACTGGTAGATTTCCCGATCACGGTGATTTGAAATTGCGTCGTTAAAGCGTCGTAAATACTTTACTTTTGTAATAATTTGTTGGTTGATGGCTTGAGTAACATCAAGCGCATCACTATTAGTTTCTACACTCGCCATAAGCATGCTCCTTGTCTAAATAACTATCTATTATAATAAATAACTTCACTACCCTTTTTCCACTATTTTTAAACTTTTTTCAAAAATTTTATATATTTCGATTACTTTTCCTTTCCAAAAAGAAAAAGCCTTTCAAAATTGAAAAGCTTTTCTCCCTTTATCCAATATTTAAATATCAATGAACACCGAGCGATAATTTAGCGAAACGACTCATTCGATCAATTGTCCAAACCGGTTCCCAAACGAATTCTACATCGACGTTTTTTACTTCGGGCACCTTCTTAACTGCTTTAACCACCATGTCAGCTAAAACATTAGTCAACGGACATCCCATTGTCGTTAAGGTCATTTCAATTAAACATATCCCATCGTTATCGAGGTCAATTGTATAAACAAGGCCCAAATTAACAATATCAATATGAAGTTCGGGGTCAATTACTGTTGATAACTGTTGGACGATGTCGTCTTTGATTGCTTGTTTATCTCTCATAATTACTTTCCTATTTTAGGCTTTATCGCCGAAAATTTTTGCACGAATTGCTTTCCCAGTTGGTGTACCGGCTAATCCGCCAAGGCCTGTTTCACGTAGCGATTCTGGCAAGCCATGACCAACTTTATCCAAAGCTTCAATACATTCATCAGCAGGGATCTTACTTACACAGCCTGCTAATGCCATATCAGCTGAAATCAATGCATTACCAGCGCCAATAGCATTACGCTTAACACAAGGGACTTCAACAAGACCAGCAATAGGGTCACAAACTAATCCTAATAGATTAGCAATCGCCATCGCAAGCGCCTGTGAACTCTGCTCAGCATTACCACCAGCAACTTCAACAGCAGCCGCTGCGCCCATTGCTGAGGCACTACCAACTTCGGCTTGACAGCCACCAGTTGCTCCTGCAATCCCAGCATGGTTAGCAATGACCATTCCTAGACCACCTGCGGCAAATAAGAAGCGAACCATTTGTTCTTCGTCTAATTCCAACCGTTTTTCAAGCATAAAAATAATTCCTGGTAATGTCCCTGCTGATCCAGCAGTAGGAGTAGCACACACAATCCCCATTGACGCATTTACTTCATTAGTAGAAATTGCATCTTGGACTGCCTCCATCATTGCATCGCCCGAAAGAGAACGCTTATTCTGACGGTAATTTTTAATTTTAACCGCTTCACCACCAGTAAGTCCTGTCTTAGAGAAAACTCCCTGGCCATCAGAACCCTTCTTTACCGCAGCTCGCATCGTTTCAAGATTATGCTTCATTTTATCCCAAACTTCTTGCCGTGACAAACCCGATGACTTGCATTCTTGTTCAATAATCAATTCTGAGATTGGTTTCCCTGATTCCATTGAGTCATCAACGATTTCTTTAATACTATCGTACATAATGAACACTCCCCTTTAACCTATAAGCAGATAATATTTTCAAACTTATTCTTTAATTCCTTAATTACTTCATCACGCATATAGTTTTTAATATCGTATTCATAAATATCACAATTTTTACCTTGTAATACTTGTTTACGACTAAATGGAGCAACCTTTTCAAGCTCAGCTGTAACAGGAAGAGCATTCTCATGCTTTTTTTCTTTATCAACATAAATGATAATCGGCAAAGGACCAGATGGTTGGACTTCAACCCCATCCAATACAAAGTCACGAATCTCAATAGCCCCTCCACCAATCGAACAGCCTGAAATACGTACATTTTTGCCAGGTGCTGACATTTCCAAAACAGCAGTATTAGGATGATTAATCGGACTTTCACCGGATTCTTCCACAAAACGGATATCAATTCCGTTATCACGAGCAATTTCTGGAGCAGTTGGAACTCGTGGATCATCGGTAGCAAAACCCATTACCCCTGCAGCAATTGCATAATCTGTCCCATGTCCACGGTGTGTCTGAGCAAATGATCCATAATAGTGAACCGTAACCTTTTTAGGTACACCGCCAAAAAGCTTATTAGCGGCTTGACCAATAGCAACAGCTCCTGCAGTATGTGAACTCGAAGGCCCAATCATAATTGGTCCAATAATATCAAAAACACTTCTATAATTTCCACTCATTGTAGGTTCCTCTTTTCCTGCTAATTCAACAAGTAAAATTTTTATCTTTCTTTGACAATGTCACCTTTACGAATTTCAGAAACGGTATGAATCTTAAAGTTCTTAAATACCCAATGACCGATATAGGCCCAGATAGTACTATTGATTAAGATTAAAATTACTGCTTCCAATGTCTTCAACCATGGGTTCATTCCAAACACAACAATTAAACCTGCCCATGGTGTAGCCATCCCTGTAACATGAACTACTAACCCAAAAGCCGTAACAATAATTCCGTTTACAGCACCAGCAAATAAATTCGTAATAAAAATTGGAATTGGATTTGCAGAAATGATGTCTAGTTGCGTTAATGGTTCAATAGTTACCGCAATTGTTGTTGCTTTATCTCCGAATTTCATCAAACGGAAGAATGAGAAGTTCAGGAATGAATTACCTGTACACCCTAGAGCCCCAATTGCCATTGGAACACCAAGAAGATTGATTAGACTTGTTAAGACCATCGAGGATAGTGGCGTCATACCAACTAGCGGAATAATTCCACCAAGAATTGCACCCATTACCCATGGATTTGCTGTTTCTGCCTGCTTGATTGAACCGCCGATTACTTGCAAAATTGCCATAACACCCGGTTGAATCAGCATGGCAATCCCATTTGCTAATAATGGTGCAACCAAGATAACAACAATTAAATCCAGACCACCAGTAACACGTTTTTCGATCTCCTTAACAAGGAAAGAAATTAAATATGCAGCAATAAATGCAGGAAGTAACTTAAACTTGATTAAAGAGATTCCGATAATCATAGAAAATACAGGACTAATACCAAACGCTAATGGCACTAAAGCACCAGCAGCTAAGCCACCCATTGATCCCATGACATTACCAACTTGTTCCGCAAATTGAACATGGAAGACCTCACCAATCGCGTAACTTAGAAACGCTTGTGGTAAGAACGTGGCACATGCGGCTCCTGATAATGCACTCACTGATTGTTTACCGTGAGGAGCTTTAAACGTAAATAAACTCATCGCAGCAATAACCAAGAAGAGCATTACAACACCTATAAGAATAGATAACATATGCTAAACCTTCTTTATTTTTTATTAATAATCGATTATCGGTGACGTCTTAATCCGGATTGATAATAAATTATTATTACGATAATATCGTATCATTTAGTTACACAATTGTAAACGCTATAATGATATTTTTTTATTAGTTTGTAGTTTTTTTATCACATAAACAACCAGCATAATGCCATGTTCTACCGATATTTGCAGCCTCATATCTTAAATAGCATGTGAATTTTTTACTTTGCGTAATAATTTTTTATTGTCAAATTGCCTTATGTATAAAAAAGTGATTAAATAATAATTAATATTATTTTCTTATTTACGTGTATTAACTACCTAAGTCGATAGACCGGGCTGTCGCCCCCCCCCC
>NZ_JACIVD010000075.1:0-50110 GCF_014145555.1 Limosilactobacillus albertensis | reverse complement strand
GGTAAACCCCTCAAAACTAAACAAAGTTTCTCCGTTGTGTAGGTTCCGTTTTATTCCTTAGAAAGGAGGTGATCCAGCCGCAGGTTCTCCTACGGCTACCTTGTTACGACTTCACCCCAGTCATCTGTCCCGCCTTAGGCGGCTCCCTCCAAATGGTTAGGCCACCGACTTTGGGCGTTACAAACTCCCATGGTGTGACGGGCGGTGTGTACAAGGCCCGGGAACGTATTCACCGCGGCATGCTGATCCGCGATTACTAGCGATTCCGACTTCGTGTAGGCGAGTTGCAGCCTACAGTCCGAACTGAGAACGGCTTTAAGAGATTAGCTTGCCCTCGCGAGTTCGCAACTCGTTGTACCGTCCATTGTAGCACGTGTGTAGCCCAGGTCATAAGGGGCATGATGATCTGACGTCGTCCCCACCTTCCTCCGGTTTGTCACCGGCAGTCTCACTAGAGTGCCCAACTTAATGCTGGCAACTAGTAACAAGGGTTGCGCTCGTTGCGGGACTTAACCCAACATCTCACGACACGAGCTGACGACGACCATGCACCACCTGTCATTGCGTCCCCGAAGGGAACGCCTTATCTCTAAGGTTAGCGCAAGATGTCAAGACCTGGTAAGGTTCTTCGCGTAGCTTCGAATTAAACCACATGCTCCACCGCTTGTGCGGGCCCCCGTCAATTCCTTTGAGTTTCAACCTTGCGGTCGTACTCCCCAGGCGGAGTGCTTAATGCGTTAGCTCCGGCACTGAAGGGCGGAAACCCTCCAACACCTAGCACTCATCGTTTACGGCATGGACTACCAGGGTATCTAATCCTGTTCGCTACCCATGCTTTCGAGCCTCAGCGTCAGTTGCAGACCAGACAGCCGCCTTCGCCACTGGTGTTCTTCCATATATCTACGCATTCCACCGCTACACATGGAGTTCCACTGTCCTCTTCTGCACTCAAGTCGCCCGGTTTCCGATGCACTTCTTCGGTTAAGCCGAAGGCTTTCACATCAGACCTAAGCAACCGCCTGCGCTCGCTTTACGCCCAATAAATCCGGATAACGCTTGCCACCTACGTATTACCGCGGCTGCTGGCACGTAGTTAGCCGTGACTTTCTGGTTGGATACCGTCACTACCTGAACAGTTACTCTCAGATACGTTCTTCTCCAACAACAGAGCTTTACGAGCCGAAACCCTTCTTCACTCACGCGGTGTTGCTCCATCAGGCTTGCGCCCATTGTGGAAGATTCCCTACTGCTGCCTCCCGTAGGAGTATGGACCGTGTCTCAGTTCCATTGTGGCCGATCAGTCTCTCAACTCGGCTATGCATCATCGCCTTGGTAAGCCGTTACCTTACCAACTAGCTAATGCACCGCGGGTCCATCCCAGAGTGATAGCATAAGCCATCTTTGAAACGAAAACCATGTGGTTTTCGTTGTTATGCGGTATTAGCATCTGTTTCCAAATGTTATCCCCCGCTCCGGGGCAGGTTACCCACGTGTTACTCACCCGTCCGCCACTCACTGGTAATCCATCGTCAATCCGGTGCAAGCACCATCAATCAGTTGGGCCAGTGCGTACGACTTGCATGTATTAGGCACACCGCCGGCGTTCATCCTGAGCCAGGATCAAACTCTCATATAAAATATATCAGAACTTGAATAGCTCTTAATTATCGTTATTATTAAGCGAATTGACTTCGCAAATGTTTTKCTTCAAATCACATCGTGATTGAAGACCCTACACATTTGATTCGTCGAAACTTTGTTCAGTTTTCAAAGGTCTACCAGTTAACTAACCAAGCAGTCAATCAACATATTTATTATATCATATATTAATTTAACTTGTCAAGAAGAAATTTTAATTAATTTTCAATCCCTTCTGATCGATAACTCAATCAGCAACTTTGTTAGTATATCATGTTGTCAATCAGATGTCAACAATTGTTTTTACCTTTTAAGTAACTTTCAAACTCATCAACTTCTGACAACAGTTAAATATTATACGGAAATAAAAATACTTTTGCAAGGTTTTTCTATTTTTTATTTCTTGCTCATTTCATTCAAAAATTGATCTAAATTTAAATTCTTGTCTGTTCGTTGAAATTCTTCAGTATTCCAACCTCCTGTACCACTAACGATTAGTTTATCATCATCTAGGGTTCCCGTTAACGGACTTGTAACATCATTATCTTTTAAGGTGATTAGGTACTTATTTCCTTGCTTGCGCCATGTCAACGTATCATCAGTATTTGGATTCTCTTTATCTGCATAGACATATCGTCCTGTTCCGTTCTCATTAAAAACAATTGCTGCGCCATCTTTATCATCACGAAAACTTCCAATAATCTGGGGTGAATCTTCTGATGAGGAAGATGTTTTTCTGACGACAGATGTTTGGACTGGATTTAACTGCTTACTTGCAAATTGCCTATAGTTAAACCCAAGGACACATAATAATCCTATTAGTATCACCAAAAATAAAATTAATCCAACATGATGACTCTTTTTATTCTTAATATGCTTCTTCATTTTTACCTCAAGATTTCCAAAATTAATAAATATCTTTTCTTTACTATACCATGGATTAAAAAATATTATCTTTTAGCACAATTTCTTTTTAACCACTCTAATACCGTTTTTTCAAATTGCTCCGGGCTCTCTAAATGAACGCAATGTCCGCCCGGAAGGATTCGTAAATCTATCTGCCTTGCTTTTTGACACATTTTATATGCAATTTTCTTAAATTTTTTATCTAATTCTCCGACTATTAATAAAATAGGGATTTGGTGTGGCAATTGATCCCAGTAATTTTCTTGTTGCCCAGTTCCCATCATCATTAAGCTCATTGCAAGTCCATATGCTTTCTGATTTAACCGTTGTTCACGGACACTTTTTCGAACTTCTTGCGGCAACCCCTGCTGACTGGTAAACAACGGAATCTTTTCCCAATAGTCAACAAAATTTGTTAATGGATGGGTCAAGATTCTTGCCGCTAACTGGTTATCCTTTAGTCTTCGTTCTTTACGCGCGTCTTCATCTGCAATCCCAGGGCGGGTACTTTCTAATATTAATCCCTTAACATTTATATCATTAATCGCCCACGCAATAGCTACGCGACCGCCCATTGAATAGCCTAAAACATAATAATTTTTAATTTTAAGTTTGACCATCAACTCTTTTAAGGCATCGATAACATTATCCATTTGATAATATGCGGGATGAACATAAACACTAGATTTTCCATGTCCAATCAAATCGACTAATAAAAAGTTATATTTACTATCATTAAAGAGGCCTGCAAATGTCTGACCAGTCCCAGTAAAGCCATGCAAACAAACTATCGTTGGCCGCTCGTAGTCGGGAACATTTAACCACCGGTAATAATAATTAATTTCGTTCATCTAAATATCCGCTCCTATTATGATATTCACGAGTCAAACTGCGCCATACTTCAACTGGAGATTCTTGAGTATCATTTACTTCTATAATTTGCTGACCTGAACGATTTAAATGATGAACAAATGAAGAAATATCACTAGGACAAGCATAATCAAAATCATAAAAATCAGCGATATATTTAAAATTCAAATCTTGCGGTGTCCTAAAAATCGTTGAAAAGTCCTGGGTAGGCAATTGATGCTGTGGTAAGAACGAAAAGATTCCTCCGCCATTATTATTCAACAAAATAACTGTTACCGGTAATTTATAACGACGAAACATTTCAATCCCGGTTAAATCATGGAAAAATGCAAGATCCCCAATTAATAATGTTATGGGTCTTCCTGTACCCACCGCTATCCCAGCGGCTGTTGAATTTAATCCATCGATACCATTGACTCCGCGATTGCCAAAAATACGAATATCATTCGATGCAGGTAATGTCAAACGGTCCACTAAACGAATGGCATTACTATTAGCAACAAACAGGTTTTGCTTTTTGAGTACACTAACCAGCTTTTTTACAATACTAGAATGATTAAACGATGCTAAACCTTTGTTAGCCAGCAATATATCCTCAGCTAAGCGTTGGCGTTGTTGCCACTCTAGCAACCAGTCCTCTTTTACCGGATTAAATGAAAGCTGATTAAAACTTCGGAAGAAATCTGCAACACTCATGTCGAGGACATAATTTGCCCGCTTCAATTGGTCTCTGAATTGAATACCGTCTTCTATCAAAATTGTTGTTACATCATCGTGTTTAGCCAGCCATTGTACCACTGGTTTAGTTACTGGCATCCGGCCAAAGCGTAAAATAGCCTGTGGAGTTGGTACTTGCTCGCGAAAGATCAAATCTGCCTGATGCAAGAAATTAGGAGACTGTTTAACATCCGTTGCTAAATTGGTTAATGGGTCCCCGATAATTGGCCAATTGAGTTTTTCAGCTAGTTTTAACAATTGACCAGCTTCTGCAGGAGTCCGTTCCTCGCCAACAATAATCAACCCTTTTTGTGCAAATAAAGGTGCTAATGGTTGCAATTCAGCTTCTCGATTACTTTTGATTACTTTTGCCCCTTCAAAAGAGGGTGTATTTAATGTTAAATCTGGTAAAAGGGGCTCCCGAAGCGGGATATTAATATGAACGGGGCCTTGCGGATTATTCTGTGCTCGACAAGTCATTGTAAATCCTTGCCACCGGCTGTAATTCATCATCGTGGTCGAGGACTCAGGCAATAAAAGTTCACAAGCTGCCTTAACGTGACTTGCATATAAGCCAACCTGGTTCATTGCCTGCGGTGCACCAACCCCTTGTAATTCTGCTGGGCGATCAGTTGTTAATACTACCAATGGAATGTTAGTTGCCTCTGCTTCACAAATGGCAGGATAGTAGTTCGCCGCCGCACTTCCCGAAGTACATATCAACGCTACCGGCTTATTAGAACCCTTTGCAATTCCTAAAGCAAAGAAGCCCGCCGAACGTTCATCGATGTCAATAAACGATTGAATATCAGGGTCGCGGTTCACAAGCAATGATAAAGGTGTCGAGCGTGATCCCGAGCTTATTACCGCTCTACTTATGCCCCCTTGCTTTAATCCTGCTATAAATGATAGTAAATATTTTGTTAAAGCTTCTTGATAATCCATTTGTCAGATACCCCTCTTAACATTGGCTGAAACTTCAATCGAGTTTCATTTTTCTCTTTTTCAGCTTGTGATTCGGCTACAATCCCACACCCAGCATACAACAATCCTTTATCAGCACTAAATACTCCTGACCGCAGACCAACTGCAAATTCACCCTGGTCATCCCCTAGGCCTAACCAGCCAACTGGACCGCCATAGAGTCCGCGTCCCCTAATTGACTTTTTAGCTAGCCATGTCATAGCTGCTTCCCGTGGTTCGCCGCCTAGTGCAGGTGTTGGATGAAGTTCCTGCAATACGTCAAGCATACTGACTCCTCTTTTTCGTTCACCGCTAAAGGGATGGTATATATGTTGAATATCATGGTTCTTTAGTAATTGGCGCTCTCCAACTTTCAAATTATTAGTAAACTTACCCATAATAGCGGTAATTCGATCAACTACTAATTGATGTTCAGCCTCATTTTTATGATCGTTTAATAACACCTGCCCAAGATATTGATCTTCTGCGAGCGTTTTTCCTCGTGAAATAGAGCCGGCAACACTGGCAGTCTTAAAAGTTTCATTATCTGCCCTTAGTAGTCTTTCGGGGGTTGCTCCAACAAATGCCCTTGTTTTCCCTTTCAATAAAAATTGATAGGTGTTGGGTTGATGCTTTGCAAGGCGTTGGAGGATTAATACAGGATTAAATGAAGCTTTGGTGGATACTGCTAGCTGCCTGTCTAAAACCACTTTTTTCATTTTATTATCCTTGATCGCCCCAATGCTTTCGTTAACAAGGTCAATCCATTTTGGTACTTCTAATTCCTCAATAGTAACAGTAGGGGCCTGTTGCTCAGCCACTGAATCAGCAACAATTAAATTATTTGCCTGGTTCATTAATATATTTAACCGTTGCTCAACATCCCCATCGGTAGTAGTTATTAAGGTAACATAACTCTGCTCTTTATTTTCGCTAAATAAAATTTGCGGAAGAATAAAATATCCTGTTTCCAACTCTTGCCAGAATTGTTCTCTTTTTCCATCATAATCAAATGCAAAACCGCCAAGTAGAACGGGCTGACTTGTAATATTAGGTGTCAAGTTTATATATTGGTGGCAAAAATTATCTTGGAAATTCTTTATTTCGTCCATATTTTGCCCTTTTAAGCATAAAAGAGGGCTGATACCTAAAAATGTGTGTTTCTTATCAGCAGACCGCCAAAAAGCATACTCTTCCTGACTGCCTAATTTAGTTAATACTTTCATAATATCAACCTTAAGCGAGTAAGAATATGTGACATATTTATTTTCTTTTATCGTCTGTTGATCAGAAGTTAATCGAATTTCCACTTTATTTTCCTCGATTCTTTCAAGATAACCCTGTTTAGTATAACAAATTATTACCACATAAAAAGGCACCTCGAAATAATAATCGAAGCGCCTAATAAAATAATAATAGCTAAAAATTTTACTGCTGAAATTTAAATTATTTTACTTATTTGCTGCTATTTTCTTTCCCTTATTTACATAATGAAGAGTGCCAATCGGGCCATCAACATGGAGCTTGCCATTTTTGTATACAAGTTTAGTTACAGCCGCATTTTGCATTGGCTTGCCATCATATTTTTTAGAAATAGTTGAAAGGTACTCATTAATTGACATACCAGAACTAACAACTAAGACATTCCCGCCACCCTGTTTTTGGGTTGTCTTTGCAATACGAAGCAGTTCAGTGTTCATCCGCTTTTGCACTTGTGCTGAACTCTCTGCCCGATCACTCTTAGCTAACTTTGTATTTTGCGAGTTATCCATATCAAGTTTGTGGTAGGCATCTTGAAGCTTATTCCAATAATCTTTTCCAGTTGCTTGTTGGAATTGCTTACCGTCCTGATAGCCGTAAACATTGGCAATCTTTTGGTTATCAGCGTCAATGCTGTCACCTTCAAAACTACCGTACCCGCCTTCTCGCAATAGCGGCGTTGTTGTTATCTTAGTATTTGGATTAGCAGAATATTTTAATGCTTGTTGAGCTGTAACTTCTTGACGAGTCAAATTACCTGTATAAGCATGTTTAAATTTAATTCCTTTTAATCCATACCCCAAATCATTAGCAACAGTAATTCCATTTTTGGTCAATGGAAAATCACTTGATCCTTGTACCCGTTGCATGACGTTACCAGTTGTCTCACCATGACGCGTAAGGTAGATCGTTACCTGCTTATCACTAGATGCTGCATAAGTAGTAGCGGGAACAACCGCCATGGCAGAACTTCCTAATAGTAAACCTGATAAAACAGCACACATCACTGTTAATTTTTTGAATTTCATTAAACTTTCCCCAATTCTTATCAGATTATTTCAGCAGTATCTTTATTTTACACATTTTTGTAAACGCATTCAATGTCATTTTTCACTTATACTGGTACATTGCAGGAGCTTGCTTGAATTGAACACTCGTATATTTTTGCTGATTCCCCGAATATTCCACAGTAAAATCTTCTGTACGACTATCCGCAGTAAGATGACCAACTGATTTTTCTTTCATTCCATTGCTACTAATTTTTACCTGCTTTCCACTTATCTGCACCGGTCTGCTTTTTGCTTGCTTCCTTAAGTATTGACGATCATTCAGGAGATGCTTAATCCTTGCTGGCGCTTTTTTCTGTGCATCAGTCGCATCAGCAGCTACTAATGGCCGACCATTTTCATCAACATTAAATACAGGCACAACCGCTGCCTTACCATTCGAGGTAAAAAACATATACTGGTAAGAGGTACGTAATGCACTAGCGTTAAGATACGTGACGATATATACCTTCCCATTTAACTCAGACTGCTTCATTGCATGAACTGGCGCTCCTATAAAGGTAACCATTATAGGTAATATCAAACTAATTAAAAACTTCTTGATCATTTCAATATTACTCGCTTTCTCATCTGTAAATAATAGAACGTTCCGCTGCAAAATTAATTATATGGCTAATATTAAATTTATCAATGTCCCTTTTATTTCAGCAGAAAAGCATTACAATGATTCCGAGGTGATCATCCATGAATATTCTCGTAATGAAAAATAAAGAAGAAGCAAGTAAAAAAGCATTTGATTTACTTTTAGCCGATATAAATAACGGAGCTAAAGTTTTGGGGCTTGCTACCGGTAGTTCGCCAGTGGGGCTATATGATCAAATAGTCTCAAGTTCACTAGATTGTTCCCACCTTATTTCAATCAACCTAGATGAGTATGTGGGGATTAAGCCAACTGATCCCCAAAGTTATCATTTTTTCATGCAACAGCATCTTTTCAGCCAAAAACCGTTTGCGAAGAGCTTTATCCCCGATGGCAGTAACCTTGACGCGGATTATGTAACAACCCACTATAACCAGATTTTGACAGCTCATCCGATTGATACCCAGATTTTAGGAATCGGCAATAATGGTCATATTGGTTTTAATGAACCGGGTACCCCATTTGATATTCAAACTCATAAAGTTCGCCTAACATCCGCAACCATAAAAGCAAATTCTCGTTTCTTTACTTCAAGCAATGATGTTCCTCACGCTGCATATACAATGGGAATCGGCTCAATCATGAAAGCCAAGCATATCATCTTATTAGCATTCGGCGAGCAAAAGGCTGATGCAATTGCTGCAACAGTTAATGGAAAAATAACGACAGCTGTCCCCGCGTCAGTACTACAACGGCATCCCAATGTAACAATTCTTGTCGATCAACAAGCAGCGCAAAAATTATAAATAAAATTAGGCACTTTTTTGTAAGGTCATTGTGGCTGCGATAGCCTTTACATCAGATTGATCTAGTGCAGCAACACCTCGGTATTCGGCTAAACTTAATTCATCCGCTATAGGATAGTCGGAAATAAAGAAGCTAGAAACTGGAAAAGCATGTTCTTTTCTCAGCCTCTAGCTTCTTTCTATGATATGGACTTTAGTTTAGTCCGTTTTAAGCAATTATGCGCGTTTACGTTTACGATCAATTATGGTCAACCCAGCAGCGGTCATTAAAGAACTTCCTAAAAGAAGGAGAGCGATGTCTTCATCATCACCAGTTTGAGGCAACAATGCTTGATGAGCAGCATTCGGCTGTGATTGAGCATTGGTTTGGGCCGGTGTTAAATCAACTAATTGATTATTAGTAGGAACCGTTGCCTGATACTCGGAATGTGTATTTAGTGAAATAACTTGAGCTGGCTGACCAGCTGTTGTTGGTAAGACTACTGTTGGTGTTGTTGGCTGAGCTGAATGTCCGTTTGACTGATTTTCGCTATTTTGAGAATCAGAAGTATTTTGCGAACTTTGCTCTTTACCCGTTTGCGTTTGTGCATCATAGTTTGCTAATTGTTCCGCAGTTAAGTAAATCTTACGGTTCATTATCGGTGCGGCGATCGGCTTACCAGCATTTGTCATATCGGTAATATAATTAATAAACGCGTCCGTATCTTGACCAACAATTCCAATAACCTTTGTCCCCTTAAAAGCTGAGAAACCATCTCCGCCACCAGCAAGGAAATCGTTAATAACAACATTATAAGTTTTCTTCATATCAAGCGGTTGATTGTGTTGATCATAAACCTTGACAACTTTATAAGGCTGGTTAGGATCATCTTGGTCAGTATAGGTGTAGTGAAGACCTGCTACTTGTAAATAATAGGCTTGATCTTCATCATATTGTTGATTGAGGGCATCAACGATTTGGGCACCGGTCATTGCGACTACCCGTAAAATATTACCAAATGGCTGAACCGCCTGAGCACTTCCCCAAGAAATCGACCGATCATCATTAACATGAAGGTCAGCTCGGACACCACCAGTATTTGTCATTGCAAAGTCAGCTGGTAAGCCAACTTTATGAGCAGCATACAATTGTCCATCAACAACCAATTCACCTGCTGCATTCTCACGGGTCGGTGTATTATGTAATCTTCCAAGAATATCACCTGTTGTAGCTGCTTCACCAATCTTCTTATTTATAATTGGCGCAACACGGTTATTCGCATCTTCCACAATTGCAGTAACATTAGCATCTGTTTTGATATTAGGAGCATCTTTTTCTGATAGCACAGGGAAGACATGTGATACAAGACTGTCTGGAGCAAAGTCATTAGTCGTTGGATCAATGTAACCAATGATATCATCGTAAGCTTTCCCAGTATAAATAGCTTGGACCAGCTTTACACTTCCAACGGTTGCATTAGCATATTGATGAGAGTGACCAGCAACATAGAGGTCAACCGAATTATCGGGGTCAATTTTGTAAAGGTCTTTGATAATCTTGACTGCATCACCCTGGGTATTACCGTCTTTATCAGTTGCAACCCCAGTGTGAGCAAGGACAACAATTGCATTAACACCTTTTTTGCGTAAAATTCGATCATATTTGGCAATAGTGGTTGCTTCATCTAAAACGTCATAATCTTTATAGTTATCGTATAACGTTAAAATTGGCAATGAAGTCGTTTCGATTCCAATAAAACCAATCCGTGCAACTTTGCCGTCACTAGTATGAATTTCCTTAATTAGATATGGCTGCATTCCAAATGGAATTTGACCATCAGACTTATTTACAACGTTGGCGGTAATAATATTAATCCCTGTTTTTACATGTGGATATGCCATTTCTGCTTCATTGTATTGCTTCGTCGGTTCGCCACCATTAACAATCCGCATATACTCAGGAAGGCCTTCATCGAATTCGTGGTTTCCCAAAGTACCGACTTCAAAGTGCATTGCATCTAAGGCGTGCATTGTTGATTCATCTTGAAGAAGAGCGGAATTAGCTGGTGAAGCACCAACCATATCACCAGCTTCAACCCGAATAGTAGTTCCCGATGGATTAGCCGCTTTAAAACTTGCTTGAGCTGCATCAAGGTTACCAGCTAACCGCGCGACTGTTCCGGCATTCGAATAGGTCTTATCTCCAATCGTTGCTGAGCCGGTTGTTTCTAATCCCCCGTGCAAGTCATTAATTCCTAAAATCTGGACGGGTATATCATTTTGATATTTTGCCGGATCGGACCAATCAGTAGTAGTCTGAGGGGTACTTGCCTCATCCTTATTAGTTTGAACCATTGGAGTCACGTTACCGGACGCAGTTTTGCCATTATCTGTCGCATTCACCGTATCGGCATGGGCACTACTAGCCTGGATATATACTCCTAATAGTGCAGTTCCCAATAATAAGCAATATTTTGAACCATTATTTTTCATAAAAATTCCTCCGCAAACATACAATGGAAAGCAGCTTAAAAATTCTTTTTCATTTTAGCATGAGTGTGACTTTATTTCAGCAATATTTTCCATTTTTTGTAAGGGTATACATTTTTGTTAAATTAACTTTTTAAAGTAAAAAAGACTAGTGATAAATCACCAGTCAGACAAAGGCTTAGTTAACATGTGGAAGATAATGATACGAAGTTGGAGATTATAAAATGACTTCCTAAGCCTCTATAAATATATATACGTGAAAAAACAACTTTTGCACTAAAAAATCTTAAATAATTTTTGCACCAAGACTATTTTTAAAGTGACTGAAAGCCCATTCGGTTCCATTAGGCGTAAATGTTGCCACGCCGCGCTTAGGAATCGTAATTTGGTAGTCTAAATTATAAGCAGCGATTGCGGTGTGAAGAACACAAATGTCCGTACAGACGCCACTAATGCATAGGTCCGTAATTTTGCGTTCACGAAGGTAATTATCCAAATTGGTATTTTGAAAAGATGAGTACCGATTTTTAGCAAACTGATAGACACGGTTACTATCCTTATGTGCCTGATACCAGTCACTTACCTTTCCATAAAGACTTCTTCCTGGCGTTCCGATGATATTATGCGGCGGAAAAAGCTTAGACTCAGGATGAAATGGATCATGACGGTGATGACCATCCGTTGGGAAGATAATATAATCACCATTTTGATAATATTGCTCTGCTAATGAAACCAGATACTCATCAATCGCTTGGGCTGGCTTCCCACATGTAAGCGCTCCATTGTCGGCAACAAAATCGTTAGTATAGTCAATAATTAATAATGCTTTAGGCATAACACAGACCTTCTTTTTTATTTTCTTAAAGTATACCAAAAAAGAGGCTGAACCTGCGCTCAACCTCAAATAATAGGAAAGATATTAGATTTGCGGATAAAGTGGGAATTTTTAAGGAGTCGTGAAATGAATAATCTACGTTCCGCAAATCAACCTCCCTATATTTATATATACGTAAATTTCTGATGTTTGCATTTTTTCTGTTAAATAAAGTTAAAATTCATGCTGGTAGGTAACGCTACTACGTCCATTATGCGACTGGACAAGTAATTGATTCGGAATCTGATTTTCTAATTCAGTTACATGACTAATAATTCCAATCATCCGCCGACCTTCTAACTCTTGAAGAGCATGTAGAGCATCATCAAGGGCCTGCTGGTCTAGCGAGCCGAATCCTTCGTCAATAAATAAAGCATCAATCTCAATTCCTCCGCTTTGCTCTTGGATAATCTGGCAAAGAGCAAGGGCTAATGCAAGAGAAGCCATGAAACTTTCTCCACCCGAAAGCGTCCGGGCACTCCGCGTTCTCCCCGCATTATCATCATAAACGTTGACTTCAAGTCCGCTCCATTTGGCACCAGCACCTTGACTCTCAGTTGCCAGTTCGAATTGATAGCGGCCATTAGTTAAACGGTCAAGTTGAACGTTAGCGGTCATTAAAACGTCTTGGAAGTATGCTTGAAGGACGTACCGCTCCAAGCTAACATGATTTTCTGTATTACCAGTCACAACGTCAGTAAGAGTTTGTAATTCATTAATTGCCTGATTAAGTTTGCCTGTTTGATTAATTAAGTTATTGATTTGGCGGTTAGCTTTTACCAGTTGCTGATAATTAGCAGTTAGCTTCCCAATAGCTTGCTGTTGCTGGCTTGCTTTTGCTTGCGCGTCAGTAAGTAACGTTTGTGTTTCTTTAAGATTTGGCAACGGTTGATCTTTTACTAATTCTGTTAACTGTTTTTCTTGCCGCTGCTCATCACGAACTTGATTTTCGTACGCTGTAATTTTAGCCCGTAAACTTTCTAATAAGGGCAATTGCTCAGCGGTTTCTTGCCAAAAGTCCCAGGTGGCTTGAGGATCATACTGCTTTAGCAATGCTGTCAGCTTTTCACGTAAACCAGTCTGTTGGGCTTGTTGAGAAGTAATGTCATTTTGGACTTGTTGAAGCTGGCTATGGGTAACCGCAAGTGCTTGATCATTTTCTTGCTGTAGTTTTTGCAGTGATTCTAAATGATGATTAAACTCATCAATTTTATTTTTATAGGTGGTTATTTGTTTTGTAACAGCTTGCTTTGTTGAAAATTCATCTGGGAGTGATTGTTCTTTTTCTGATAAAAGCGTCTTCTTAGCAATTAGTTGTTGATTAAGCTGGTTAACCTTATCTTCAACCTGCTTTAGTCGGTCTTGCTGTAGTGTTAGGTCATGTTGAAAATCAACCTGTTCTTGTTGCCAAATTTTGATTTGCTGTGCCGTTTGATTTAGCTTTAATTCCAATTGCTTCAACTGCTGAGTGCGTTCAGCAATTTGCTCTTGCCAGTCAGCCGGTAATTCATCAAGTTTCATTAAGCGGATAACATTATTTTTCGCTGTCCCTACTTGCGTCATTAAATTATCGATGCTTTGGACCGCCTGTTTTTCTTGTTCTTCGAGACGAACAAGGGTACTTTGGCTTTGCTGTGCCTGTTTAGAGGCAATTGTTACCTCTTCTTCAGTAACAAGGATATCATCGTCGCCTTTTAGCCTTGCCGGATGAGGGTGATCAAGGGAGCCGCAAATTGGGCATGGGGTATTAAGCTTTAGCTTTTGTGCTAGCAGTGCAATTTGATGACGGGCAAACTGATCATTTAATTCTGCTAATCTAGTCTGATCATCTCCTGCAACCTTTTGCGCCCTCTTAACCTGGTCGCGCAGTTTACGGCGGCGTTGTTTTTCAGCAGTCAGGTTAGTCATCAGTTGCTCAAGATTAAGTGCTTCAGTAGTCAACTTTTCATGTTCGCCTTGTTGTTTTGTCAGCCTAATTTGTTCATCATTAAGGCCATCATGTTCTCTTAAGTTAGTAGCCAAGTCCGTTAGCTGCTGTTGGATCTTTTCAATCCCTCGTTTGTAATTTTGCTGCTGGGTCCTTTGCTTTGTTAATTTCGCTTCTAATTCGCTAACATCACTCGTTAACTCGTCGCGTTCCTTAAATAACGGCAATTTCCCTGTTAAATCAGTTAACTGTGCTTGCAGTTGGTCTACTTCTTTATGCTTTGCGTTAGCATCATTTAACTCTGCTTTAATTTGTACTTGTTTTTGCTGTTGAGTATGCTGCTTTTTTTGTAAACGTATTTCTTCACCATTTAAATTGCAAAGACGGGTCTTGCCATCTACCCACCGTTGATAGTCTGTTTGATGCTTTTGGTACCACTCAATCGTTGCAGCTTTATGTTTTTTCGTATCAATTTCAGCTCGTTGTGACTTAAGAGCAGTCAATGTTTTTCGAACTTCTGTCAACGCTTCAATATTTTTCTGTAATTCTTGCTGAGCATGCAATTTAGCATCTAGTGCACTAATGGTCTTTTGCTGTCGAACTTCTTCATCCTTTAAGTCAGCTAAATTAGCTTTCAGATTCGCCAGATGGTCATTAGCTGCGCTTAACCAATCCGTTGTTGTTAATTGTGAATCAATTTCTGTAACGGTTTCTTTTAGCGACTGTAATTTTGTCTCTTGGGTGTTTAATGTTTTCTTTTGTTCACGCAAATCATCCTTTAGCTGTTGGGCTAATCGTTCGTAACGCGAGGTATTAAATAGGTCCCGAAGAAGTGTTTCTTTAGTATTGCTGTCTGAATCAAGAAATTGGCGAAACTTTCCTTGGGGTAACAGGACAATCTGCTTAAATTGATCACGGGTAAGATTCAGCAATTCAGTAATAAATCGATCAGCTTCCTTAATTTTAGTGATCTCACGGGGATGACTATCTTCAAGCGGATAAATCAGGTCAACAGCCTGGTTATGTTCAATTAGATTTCCCTTTCGGCCTTCAAGAACCTGCTTAGGGCGCCGCATAACTTGATATTCATGGCCTTGATGTTCAAAAGTAAACTTTACCATCGTTTCTTGATCGGTGGGAGCAAAATCTGAACGAAGCGCAGCAGCAGAACGATCACGGTCATTAGTTGTCTGTCCAAAAAGCGCATAACACATTGCATCAAAAATAGTTGTCTTACCAGCACCGGTATTTCCTGCTACCAAAAACAGAGATTGGTCCTTAAATTGAGTAAAATCAATCAGCTGATGCTCATAGGGGCCAAAATATTTTAATTCAATCGTTAAAGGTCGCATTTAGTTCTCCTCTTTCATAACCGTTGTCAAAGCATCCTCTGCCCATTTTCTTTGTTGACTCGTCATCTCATTCCCCATCGTTTGTGAATAGAAATCCGCAAGCAGGTCTAATGGTGATTCTTGCGCACGTTTTTTGCTCAAATTAAGCTGTACTTTTTGTGCTTGGTGGGTACGATGCAAACTAACAATCTTAGGATAATATTCACGAAGTTTATTCAAGACATCAGGAATTCGGTCATGATTTGTTAGTTCAATATCATAAAAATCATCTCGCGGCTTTCGATCAGCGGTCGTAATAAGCTCGTCAAAGCTTGCTTTTAAAAGATGAATGTCGTGAACAGGCGTTAGTGGAATCCACTTAACACAAAACGGGGCAGTATCAACTAACCACACACCCTTTTCCTGGTTCGCCTCAGAGACAGAAAACTTCATTGGCGAGCCGCTATATTTAATTTTCTCTTCATTTAAGGCATTCTTATTATGAAGATGGCCAAGTGCAACATAATCAAAGGGTGATAAAACATCAGTCGTTACTGCACTCAATCCACCAACCTCAATCAAAGTCTCAGAATCAGCAGTTCGCTTACTGCCAGCCGCAAAGAAATGAGCAACTAATACATGGTGTTTGTCAGGCGCAAAGGATTTAACCATTTCTGCAGTAATCCGCTGCATTGCGTCATTAACATTTTTTATCTTATCATCATTAAAATAGTTCCGTACTTCTTGAATTCCAAAAAATGGTAATAAGAAAAACTGTGTATCCTTGATCGTAATTGGCGTAAAAGCACGCGCAAGATTAGTATTGAGGAAAAATGACTGGTAGGCAAACCAATCAGTCCCCGTACTAAGCCGTGCAGCAGAATCGTGGTTACCGCTAATAGCAAGAATTGGTAAACGATCAACCAAGTTCAGCTTTTGAAGCATCTGGTTCAATAGTTTCACCGCGGCCTCATTAGGAATACTCCGGTCATATAAATCTCCAGCGATCACCATTGCATCAACATGTTCAGCCTTAGCAATCTGCTCAATTTGCTTAAAAGTCGCCAACTGGTCATTAAGTAAACTAAAATCATTTAGGGTTTTGCCGATATGCCAATCAGCAGTATGTAAAAAACGCATAAGCTCCTCCAGAAAATAATGTTCCTAATATTATATATACGTAAAAAGTCCTTAAATGCACTAACAGAAATAGCCCCTATCATCAAAAATATTAGACGATAGAGACTTACCATTATTAATTAAGCGGTTCAAATTTACCAAATGCTTCGTTATCATCAGCATTTCGGCAAGGAAGATAGCCATATTGACCATCGGTGCGTGGCTGCCGTAACCAAACATAGCCGTTGTGCCGTGACCAAGCATCATAATCAATCACCGTACCAACTGGTAACGTTGCAATTACAGAAGATGTTGGGAGAGCACCCCATCGTAAATCAAGAACGCGATTCGTTATAAAGCGGCCATTTTCACGGTGCCATACATCCCCTAGCGAATCTGTCCATACTGAAGGATCACTTTCGGATGGTGATAAATTAACACTGGTTTGACCTGTCGGATTTGCAAGCCGATACCACCCTTCACGGTCAACAGTCGCAATAGAACGGTCTTCGTTGTCACCAGCAAATTGCCAAAGAGTATATGTTTGCCAAGGACTAGTATTAACAGTCATTGCCGGAACCTCCCATGAGTGCCAATTCATGGAAGGATACTTTGCTACCCATAATCCACAATCATTGACGCAATCTGCAACCTGCCAAATAGCTGATTCCTGGACATAAATCAATGGCCAAATTCCGGTTTGACGATGTACTTCATCAACAAACCGGCGAACCCAAGTCGTATCACCCCAAGCAGCGTTTTGGTACTGTTCCCAGTCAATCGCCAGTACTGCTTGACCAAGTTTATCTTGGATATGCGATAAGAAATAATTTGCTTCTGCGATTGGGTTACCGCCGCCTGCATAGTGATACAGTCCTAAAAGCCGCCCAGCATTCTTCGCTAACGAATATTGGTACTGATACTTTGGGTTTAGGTAGCCTGTTCCTTGAGATACTTTAACAATCGTTCCCTGCGCATGTGGGTCCGTTACGATCCAATCTGCACTTCCCGAAAAAACATCCGTAAAATATAATGCCATCAACTAATCCTTCTTTCAAGAAAAGAGACTGAAATTTGATCAGTCCCTTTACTATTTTATAGGTAAGATGTAATAACCACAGTAGCTGGCAAATATAGCAAGCCAGTCTTTTGCTAATCCGCTTAAAATAAGCCGAATAGTTTTTTTCGTTGTTGGATTTTGTTAATTTGGTGCCGTGCAACCTCATCACCATTAATAATCGCACGAGCGTTATCTTGGTATTCCTGGGCCATATCCTTACTAAACTCATGAGCTAGCTTTTCAAAGGCTTGCCGCATCTCATATTTTCGACCAGGCAAATCATGTGCATCAGACGCAAAAACATATCCCTGACCGGCTGCGATTAGATTTTTACTGAATTTTTCAACTTTTTTACCAAATGTTCCGACATAAGAGCTTGCTGTAATTTGTGAAAGGCATCCCTTTTCCAGCATTTGGTATAGTAAATCCGGTTCGGCCATGATCTTCGTATTACGTTCTGGGTGAACGACAACAGGGGTAATACCACGTTGCTGAAGGTTAAAAATCATCTGATTGGTGTAATGCGGAACATCATTATCCGGAAATTCAAGCATCATATACTTGCCGCTTTCGTCTGCGAATAAGATATCATCATTATCAAGGGCGTCCATCAATTGTCCGTTAATCCGCACCTCTTGACCGGGAAAGACAGTCAGTGGAATATTATTCTTTTCTAACTCTGCTTGAAATTCTTTTGTTCGTTGAAGAACGTCTTGTTTATGATTTACATAGTGACCATTCATATGGTGCGGCGTTAAAAGGGCATGTGTTACCCCGTTTTCTGTTGCCTCTTTTGCCAACCGCAATGAAATATTCATGTTTTTTGATCCATCATCAATCCCCGGTAAAAGATGACAATGCAAATCGACCATTACCATTATCCTCATCCCTTTTTCTCATGTTATTAACTTAAGTATAGCAAGTTGAAAAGGGATTTTATAGATACTTAGGATAAAACTTCACAAAAAAACCAATCAGTGCAGAACATTGATTGGTCTTACATGGTATTTTCCTATTATCCTATTCCTCAAAAGCTTTCAGTTGTTTCCAAAACATCGGCAATAAGAACAACTGAAGGAATAGTACGAATCCCGTTAAGACAGTTGTATATCTGAAGAAAAGCAATTCCGAAAAAAGATCGGCTAAGATTACGATTGCGATGCATAGCTGTCCAACCGTTAACCATTCTCGTTTAACTTTATTAGCTGAGAAGATCATTACTAATTGGATTGCTACTAAGACTGCTTGAATCAACTGTAGTAAAAATAGTGAATGCATTTTATATTCCCTAACTAAAAAATTATTCTCGTACATTTTACTACATGTCACAGCCTTTTTAATTACAACTTTTTTACATCTATTTAACAACCGCTGAAACTTTTTTCTTTGCGATATATTTTCGCCAAAGTACTTGTAGATAGTAGGCGGCATAGCAAGCAAGTACAAAAGGAACCGTACAATATAATGCAATCCGTTGTTGCGGATCGAACCAAATTAAAATGCATGAAAGACTGCTAGCAATAAACGCAAACCATGGAACTATCGGATACCAAGGCGTCTGATATTTTAATTCGCTCACCTGATGACCAGCTGCAATAAAGCGCCGACGGAATATTAACTCACACAAAGAAATTGCAATCCAAACGAACACAACGGCTAATCCGGAAACAGAGACAAGAACTAAATAAACTGTTCCAGCAGCATAGATACTGGAAAGCAATGCCAATACACCGCCAAGCATACTTAATAAAAGGGCTAAAACCGGGATGCCACGTTTATTAGTTTTAGCAATTACTGAAGGGATTGTCCCCTCATTTGCTAATGACCACAGCATCCGTGTTGATGCATATAACCCTGAATTAGCAGCAGAAATAATCGCAGTTAGGACTACAAAATTCATCAAATCCGCAGCATATGGGATTCCCATTTGACTAAAAACATATACAAACGGACTTTGCGTCACACCAGCTTTTTGATAAGGGATCAACGAAGCCATTACAATCATGCTACCGACAAAGAAGATTATCAGCCGCCATAAAGTTGTATGAATTGCCGCGGGCAGTGTCTTTTCTGGCTGCTTAGTTTCACCAGCGGTAATAGCGATCAGCTCAGTCCCAGAAAAAGCGAAGTTAACTGTCAGCATTGTCATAAATAATCCGCTAAAGCCGCTTGGAAATAACCCATCCTTTGTAAAATTTGTTAATAAGGGAGCATGTTGATAACCATGAACAGGGATGATTCCGATAATTGCGAGGGCACCAAGTAAGATAAAAGAACAAATTGCCAATACCTTGATCACCGCAAGCCAGAATTCACTTTCTGCAAATGCTTTGACAGTGAAAATGTTCGATAAAAGGATGATGATAATAAATAGTAAACTCCACCACCAAACAGGAACATGAGGAAACCACCGCTTCATGATTAACCCCGCCGCAGTAAATTCGGACCCCATCGCAATCGTCCATGTTAACCAATAAAGAATCGCCACCGTAAAACCGGTAGCAGGGCCAATAAGTTTTTTCGCATAAACATGAAACGCCCCTGTATAAGGCATTGCAACACTTAATTCACCTAAACATAACATTACCGCATAAACAATTAATGCCCCAATCAAGTAAGCAATGACTGTTCCTAGCGGACCAGCTTGATGAATGGTATAGCCCGAACTAAGAAAAAGGCCTGTTCCAATCACTCCCCCTAACGCAATCATTTGAATATGCCGAGCACTCATTTCCCGTGCTAAATGCGTTTTCTTAGTCATTATCGTTCACCCCTTTCAGGTATTCATGTAATGCGGCAATATCATGAGGAGTAGTCGTACAACACCCGCCCACAATTGTTAAACCGGCTGCCAACCATTGCGGGAGGTAACTGGTAAAATGACGACGGCCGTGCGGGTAAGACCATGTTTTAGTCACCGGGTTATACTTAGCACTTGAATTTGGATAAGCAATAACTGCTTTATCTGTAGCATGGTGGATTGTCGCAACAGCTGGTGCAACTTCCTCCAACGGGACACAGTTAATGCCAATTGCAAAAACATTTGAATATTTTGCAACTGTCCGAGCAGCAATCGATAATGGTGTTTCATCTGGCAAGCTAGTGTGATTTCTTAAAGAAAAACTGACATAACACGGTATTGTTGGTGCTAATTCGTTGATAAGTTCTAGTTCTGCCAGTACTTCATCAAGACGGGGCTGCGTTTCAATTGCGATTGCATCAACCCCAACACTTAAAATATCGGTTAACCGCGGACGGTGGAACTGCTGATATTCCGCGGTACTAAGGTGATAGGTACCCGTATATTCACTTCCATCTGCTAGATAAGCACCATATGGACCAAGTGCTCCCGCAACATAATTATAAATTCCCTTTACCTGCTGATATTCGTCACGAGCTTCCTTAGCTAAAGCAACTGCCCGCCGAATTAATTGGTGAGCCTGGCGTTCGGAATAACCATTGTTAATAAATGCGGGAATATTAGCTTGATATGTATCCGTAATCGCTAATCGTGCACCTGCCGTGAAATATTCTCGATGAACCGCTTTTACTAATTCTGGCTGTTTTGCGAGTACACTAGCTGTCCAGAGCGGATTATTGGTATCTGCCCCCAGCTGCTCTAAGGCTGTTGACATTGCACCATCAATTAATAATGGCTTTGTTAGTTCTTCAGTAATTTTTGTCATGATATTCCCTCCAATAACTAAAAAAGTCCCTTGAAAAGAACTTAATCTTTTCAAGGGACGACTATTCGCGGTACCACCCTTAATTCAGGACATAGAAAATTTCCTGCACTCAAACAAACATATCATAATGATAAATTTGGAGCTATGTTAACGGTAGCAACACCGTGATCTGCTAATCATTCACCGATCAATCGCTCACGAACCATCTTCGCTAATTTTAAAAATACTGCATTTCACCAGTTACAGTTCTCTGTAAATTTTATCATTAGTTAATCATTCGATCTCAGCTAATTCTCATATAAATTTGAGATTAGTATACTGTGATTGATCAAATTCGTCAAGATGTTTTTAATGGAATTTTAATTTTTGCCAAATAACCTTAGTAAAATTTGATAAACGCTTGACAATTGATAGTCAAGTAATTAAAATTCTCCTTGTAATCGTTTTCAAGAAAGAGGAGCTGTTACTTCATGAAAGATATCGATCAAACAAGAATAATTAAAGTCAGTAACACCCGCTACCGGGAATCATTCCATATTCAAACAAACGGCGGCTGGCTCAATGATCCAAACGGTCTTTGCTACTACAAAGGCTATTATCATGTCTTCTATCAATTCCACCCCTATTCTTCACAATGGGGACCAATGCATTGGGGACACGTACGCAGCAAAGATTTAGTCCATTGGGAACAGCTTCCAGTCGCACTTGTTCCAGGAGATGCCGAGGATACTGGGGGATGCTTTTCTGGATCAGCTATTGTAAAGGACAACCGCCTTTTCCTTATTTACACTGGACACCACTACTATGACGATGGTGACCAAGACCACTTCTGGGAGAACCAAAATATTGCCTATAGTGATGATGGAATTAACTTTACTAAATATAATGGTAATCCAGTAATCGAAGCTCCTGAGGACAATAGTCAGGACTTTCGCGATCCAAAGGTGTGGGAATTTGATGGTCAATATTACTTAGTTTTAGGCAGTCGGAGCAAAGATGATAACCGTGGACGGATTTTACTTTACCAATCTGCAGATCTTTTACACTGGGACTACCGTGGGATTATTGCTAAATCAACCGGTGAAGATACAGAAGGTTTTATGTGGGAATGTCCTGATTTCTTTAGGATAAATGGTCGGGACATAATTGCCTGTTCACCAATGGGAATTAAAGCAAGCGGTCATAAATACCTTAACCTAAGTCAAAACGGGGTGTTTATCGGCCAGCTTAACTACCAAACGGCAACTTTTGAACATGGCAGCTTTAATGAATTAGATAGCGGCCATAATTTCTATGCTGCGCAGTCATTCTTAACTCCTGACGGGCGCCAAATTCAATTTGGGTGGTTTAGCTCATTTGATCAACCAATGCCTGAACAAGCTGATGGTTGGGCCGGGGCGTTAACCCTTCCGCGAGAACTTGTCCTCAAAGATAACCAGCTTGGTGCAATTCCTGCTAAAGAAGTTAAGCTACTAAGGAATGGACAACTGCTTAATTCCGCACAGCTAATTAACGGTGACCAATCATTAGCAATCACTGATCCGCAACATACTGAATGGCACGTTGTTGTCCCGGTGACGAACGAAAATGATGAATTCACCTGGCAATTATCAGATGGTCGCCACAATTTAATTTCTTTAACCTACACCAAGGCAAGTGGCGAACTAACCGTCCATCAACATGGACAGGCTACTAACCGCTATGCGCAAATCGGTCAAGTCGACCAATTAGATCTTAGGATTTTTGTGGATACAAGTTCAGCCGAATTCTTCATCAATAATGGTGCTGCTACCTTTTCAGAACGTTACTACACCACTGAAAAGGTCACTCCGCACTTAGTAAGCAATCATTCATTACCAGTTAATGTTACTGTATATTCATTGAAAGGATAGCTATTATGCAAAATTTATTTAAGAACCCTTTTTACCGTTCTAGTTCGTTAATCATCCTCCTCTTCTTTACCGGCTGGGGAATTTGGTGGTCATTCTTCCAAATTTGGCTTACAAATACACTTGGCTTTTCTGGAGCCGAAGTTGGAACCATTTACTCGTTCAATTCCGCTGTTACCCTTGTCTTAATGTTCGTCTATGGTGCAATTCAAGACAAATTAGGTATTAAACGGACCCTATTAATTATCTGTGCAATCTTGCAAATGCTGCTCGGTCCCTTCTTCTCATGGGTTTACGCCCCGTTACTCCATAGCCATTTTTACCTAGGGACAATTCTCGGTTCACTATACCTTTCATTTGCCTTTCTTGCTGCTTCACCAACTTTTGAGGCCCTGACTGAGCGATTTAGTCGGCGGTATGGTTTTGAGTACGGTCAAGCACGAGCATGGGGGTCATTCGGATATGCCGTTGCTGCCCTCGCTGCCGGGTTCCTTTTCACGGTCAACCCTAATCTTGTTTTCTGGTCTTCATCCGCAATTGCGACGGTATTATTGCTAATCCTATTGTTTGATAAGCCCGCACGGCATCCAGAAGTATTAGCAAAATATGTCGATAAAGAAGAAAATGAAAAAGAAAAAACAGGACCATCATTTAAGGAAATCTTATCTGTTTTCAAGATGAAAGCACTCTGGCAAATCGTAATTTATATTATTCTTAGTTGGACATTCTACACCGTTTTCGACCAACAAATGTTCCCGCAATTCTTTACCCAGTTTTTTGCTACTAAAGCTGCTGGTCAGCAAATGTATGGTATTTTGAACTCAGCCGAAGTCTTTCTTGAAGCAATTATGATGGCCTGCGTACCATGGGTAATGAAAAAAGTTGGTGTACGAAAAACACTGCTCTTAGGAATTATCATCATGGTTGTTCGGATTGGGGGATGCGGTCTAGTTACTAACCCGTTTGGCGTTTCGTTGATTAAACTACTTCATGCTCCTGAAACGGCCCTATTCGCTCTTGGGCTTTTCCGCTACTTCACCCTTCACTTTGATACAAAAGTTTCCGCTACTCTTTACATGGTCGGCTACCAAATCGCCGCTCAAGTTGGTCAGATCATCTTCTCAACCCCACTTGGCGACCTTCGTGATCATATCGATTATAGTCATACTTTCCTTGTAATTTCTGGGATCGTTGCTATTGCCGGAATTTACGCAACCTTTATCTTAAAGAAGGATAATCAAGACGTTAATGGTCAGCCATTAGATCGTGATTAATATTAAGTCAATTAAATAGTCATTACACAAATACCCCCTAAGGCCTGCGTTCATGCTAACCTTAGGGGGTATTTAAATTAATCTAATGATGGAATATCCAAGTTAATTATCTGTTGCTGTAACCTATTTGATGTATCTTTATCTATGTTGCTATTGCCTAAAAGATAGAGAACTATTTCTAACGGATCAACTTGCGCAGATTTTATTAACCTAATCAACCGCTTATTAAGGTTCTTTTGACCATCTAACAATTCAAAAGCGTTTGTTTGCATTCGTGATTGAGATGGTGCGAACCCGCGTAAGACCCATCGAGGTGTATCATTATAAAGGTTAATCAATACCTGTATAAATTCTTCAAGCATCTCGCGATTCACACAACCATACCCATCATCGAGCAATGCGTCATTAACCGTACTATAAATTCCGCTTATCTTATCATCGGTCCAAGTACGAATAATAGAGACAGTAATCTTAACATACTTCTCTATTTCCTTCTTTGGGATTTCAAGAACATCTTGATAGAAGTTCATTAGTGCTTTCAAGGACGGTGATGGTTCAAAATATTCGTTTTCTGCATATTTTAATAGCTTTGACTTCCTTAAAATAGCAAAAGGCATTCCCATAGTCTGATCACTAAGCCACATTAATTTATCTGGATGACTTAATAGCGTATGGTGAATAATCTGCGGTTGTGCTTGTGATTGATCGACTAAGAAATTAAGTTCATCTGACTGATAGGTTAATCGTTCAGCTAAATCAACAAATTTAGTACTTGCTAACTTTAATTCTGGATTCTGCCGACAGATAATTCGATAAGCTTGATCGCAAGAAATTCTTCCATATAAATTTGCAAAAGCTGCAAAATAGTTCTTAATTAACTCATCAGTAGTTTCACTAAAAACCGGCTGAGCGGCACTAACCATCTTTTTTAGATATTCATTTTCTTTCCTTAAACTCTGTCGTATTTCCTTCAGAGTTAACTGTGAGTTCAAGGTGTCCACAACCTGATCAGCCATTTCTGTCGTAATCAACTGTTGGTCCAATAGGAAACGATAAAACTTCTTTAGTGCTGTCTTAGTTTCCCGCATCTCGGTAGTTGTAAATCCCTTAGTAATCGGATATTCAAGATCAAGTATTTCTTCACCAAAAATAGTTTCTAGGTGGTAAGCTAAGTACTCATTCAGGAAGAAAGTAAGATTTCGCTGATGTTTCTTAACAGTTTTTTCCGTGTACTTATCTGTAATCGTTATTATAAAAGCATCAATTAATTTTTGGTTAAGTATACTGAGCTTAGCCACTTGACGGTCATATTGATTTGGATCTAATTTAAGCAGAGATTCTTGATGATTTTGAATATATTTAATTTGGTTAATAGTATTTTGAAGGTTTAAATTTTTAGACATAATCTCTCCTGATTTATCATATTACCAATCTTGCCTTTTGTCGTACTTCATCAAAAATATCTGTTGGCAGCATCTCGACAAACTGCCATTTACGACAACTAAAATCAAACGACTTAATTTGTTCAATATACACTGTTCCATCAATTTGGGTTCGCTTATCTAGTTGGACATGTAGTGGATAATCTTCCCCATTAAAAGAGCCATGAGAAATAGGAACTACCCAGGCAAAAGGTGATGTTCGTGCTAATATATTATTACTAATTACTACAGCTGGTCGTCGTTTCTGAATTTCTACACTTATTGAAGGATCGAAATCAATATAAATAATACTGCCAGTTTGTGGATATTCTACCATAATTCTTTTCCTTCTGGTTTGGCATTTTGCCATTCCTTTAAGTCTTCTGGCATTTGATACTCACCATGCCAATCCTTAAAAAGATCCTCAATCGTTGAAGGTACTTTTTTAGTTGGCGTTAAAATTAACGTTCCACTTTTTCCCTTAACAAAACGATATTCAGTACCAGGCTTAACATTGAATGATTTAGGAATAGTTACGACTGTTGCATTTCCTTGTATTCTAGCTTTAACAGTATCCATATTATCACCGCCATTAATATTTTTATTAGTTTATATTATACCATATGTAATTATTAAAGTAATTACTTTATCATCGTTGCCCTAAAGCCTAACAGAAAGAAGCTAGTTGCAAACGGACGAGTTGATGGACATATTCTCCACAAAGCAAAAGGTTCTAACGGCTTCGGTTATGATCCAATCTTTTATGTTGATTCGTTACATTGTTCAATGGCAGAGCTTACACCAGAACAAAAGAACAAAATTAGCCATCGTGGAAATGCTTTAAGGGCGCTGATGAAGGACTTTGATGAATGGTGGAATGACTAAGATTATCGGTACTCTTCTCAATAAATAAGCTTTGCCAATTATTCATAAAGTATCCTTCCAAATTTTTATTGCTGATAATTATAACTTAAAACAGGTACAATATTCCAAAGATCATATGGTCAGGCTGTAATCATTATCCTTAACAGTGTCTTAATCTTTTTAAAGATAAACATCTGTTTCCTTTACTCAAATAAAAAAAGACTATATACTTAAAATGTTAATCAAAAGCATACAGTCTATCCATCACTTAATTATGATGGATTTTTTATTTTAAATGCCAAGAATACTAACGATATTTCGAAAAACCTGTTGAGGAATGTGATCTACATGATCGACAATCTTATATTGGCGATTTTCCAAATCTAAACTTGTCATTTGTTCAACAAGCAATGTTCCTTTAGTTATAGTTCCTTCTTTCTTGCCATCCCATTTTACCACAGTTGGAAAATATTTTTCTTCACTAGTAAATGGGATAACCCAGGCAAACGGCGTAACTACTGTTAAAAAAGGATCGCTAACTACAAGCCAAGGACGATATCCCTTCTGCTCATGATTATGCTCAGGCTTAGGCGCGTTATCTAGCATGATAATATCGCCTTGCCTTAATCCTGACAATGCCATGGCCCACCTCCTATAATTTTTTAGCGTGTTTCAAACGTTTTTCAACTCGCACACTAAAATTAAATTAATTCATTTCCAACGGGTTTACCCTTATCTACTATTTCAAATGGATATGGCTGACTGGTATCATAGCCGTTAAACAATTGTTCTAAGTGGCTTTTTTCTTTTTTAGGCTTTATTACAAGTGATTCTGAAGTCACAGTCACTTCAACTTCTTTATCACTTGGAGCAATTCCAACTTTATCAAGTAGCGCTTTAGGAAGTCGGATTGC
Source organism: Limosilactobacillus albertensis (assembly GCF_014145555.1). Classification (NCBI taxonomy): domain Bacteria; kingdom Bacillati; phylum Bacillota; class Bacilli; order Lactobacillales; family Lactobacillaceae; genus Limosilactobacillus; species Limosilactobacillus albertensis. The sequence continues at coordinate 22,475 of NZ_JACIVD010000075.1, read as the reverse complement.
ATTGGAGTTGCCCCACTTTCCTAGTTTAAGCGTCTGATCCATAACGCATCCCTCCTTAGTAATTAAAAGCTCTTCTCTCACGTTTAAGTATATACTTGGATATCCACAATAGCAACTAATATTTTCACCAGAAATAATCATCATAAACTTTTATAAATATCACTTATTAATACTTAGACAAATTTAATACCGTATGCTTAATTTATGTAAGAAAAACAACTATTTCAATTCAGCAACTCCGCTCTTAGAAATATGTTTACCTTCATTGCCAAGTACTTCTTCAATGCTAAACAGAAAAATGGTCAACCAGCGTAGCTTACACAGTTGCGTCGATTGACCATTCAATTTTTAAAGCCTTTTTATTATAGCAGAGGATAATAAAAGTAGCTATATTGATTGAAAGATTTCTAGCATCTTCTCACGGAGCATTTAGTAGTTTATTCCCTCGCATTATCTCCCTATTCAATAATCTGCTACTATGATATTCTATTACACGGGAAAAAGAATTATCGGAGGAGAAGTACTTGAAGAATCTATCAAAAATTATTATTGGGATTGCCGCTAGTCTATGTTTATGGGCAATTCCAACAGCACAGCCAGTCGAGGCAAGCCAAACACCACTAACCGTCAATATTCCTGATGGTAAACAAGCACAAATTTCAAATAAGGCTATCAAACTTAATTCAGAAGATGACGGAGCCGTCACCTTTGAAGGAAAAACCGAGGCTAATGCCGAAGTTACAATTGCCAAACGTGGCGGAAACAACCGTCATTATAAAGTCAAGGCAGATGAGAATGGTAATTTTTCTAAAACCCTAAAGCTATCAACTAAAACTAAGAAGTGTAATTTTGATATTACTTCCGAAGATGATTATGATAGCAGGAGCGCAAAAACAACATTTACCGTTACCAATAAGGCTTATGTTAAATCGGTAGTTGAAAGTGAATCTTCCTTGTCAAGTAGTAGCTCAACAGATGAAGAATCATCAAGCACTGTAAGCTCATCATCTACTAGCACCTCCGCTACTAATGATATGAAGACCGATCAAGCAAATGGAATGATTGTCGGCAATGCCAATTCTAAAATCTACCACACACCTGATCAACAAGGATATCACATGAACCCAGCGAATGCCGTTTACTTCAATACTGAAGCAGAAGCCCAGGCAGCTGGATATCGTAAATCACTTAGGTAATATTTAAAGCTCCTCACCTATTCCCAGTGAGAAGCTTTTTTTAATCTATTCACTTTTTAGAAACTTTTGTTAATCAATACCCCTTAACAAGGAATACAGATTTTTATATTTTTATCTGAAACTTGAAAGCGCAGAATAACGGTTAATTACCGTCACTCTGCGCTTCTTTGTTATAAAAATAGAAACGCAAGAGCTCTCGCGTTATACTTAAATTGCCTAAAGCTTAAGTAGAAAAGAGTCTTGCGCAATGAAAAGTATACCTCAAATTCAGGCAGAGAACGATACTAAAAACCTAGTTTCTTCGTTTATTAAGCTAATTGGTCTAGGTCGAATGAGTAAAAAGGATTAATTTCAAACGTCAATCAACGATTTCTTTAACTGCTATCATCACTTGGCTATTTGAAGTTTGTTTTAGTAGATGCTCCATGTATCGAGCTAAACCAAGTCCAGATTTTAGCTCACGAACAGCTAGGAATGTGCTAAATGATGGTCGGATCAACTGGCAAGGCCTCTTTTTGAGTACTTTCAAGTTTCAGTTTTTATATTTAAATAGCTTTTTGATCATTTAGGTACTGAAGATATTTTTTATATTTTACAATTATCTTACCTCTGATATACCATGTCATATACGAATAATCAGGCTGACCATTAGAACATACAGGTAACATGACTCTTAATTTTTTTAACCTTTTTTCATTAACTTCGCGATTAAAGCCAAAATTATTTTTTTGCTTTTCCAAACTGGTTGCAATAAATAGGTAAATCTCCTTATTACCTTCTTCTAAATGGAAGCTAGTAATATGATCACTTGCTACATAATTAAATGGCTCATAAAAAGCCGTTCCCACTGAACCACTATTAGCTAAACTTATACTAGGAGTAAATACTCTACAACCATCAATAGGCTCTACCCAATCTGCAACACCATTATTCATAGCAGATGATGAAACATAAGGGAACTTACCTGACACATGGTCATCATTTTTTAAACGTTTACCTCGTTGAATTGTTGAAAAAATTTGCTGTACTGAGAAAGCTTTCCAATTAACGTTAGGATATTTTAAATAATCCTGTTGTTCCCATTCCCCTAAATTAATTAATTGCTTTTTAACGTACAGAATGTATTTATTTAATAATATATTCATTCTTTCCCGAACAAAATCTTCCATAAATTTGAAATCTGGCTGTTCCTGCTCATTAAACGGTAACATAACATGATCAGCCCTTAAATGTTGAAGATTACGCTTATATCCATGATTATATTTATCTTTAATAAGATTTTGAGAACTAGTAAAGAAAAGTCCTGTTAATGGATTAATCCAATTGGCGTATCCGAAAATCACATTAACAGTAGATACAAACTCTTCTTTTTTATAAATTGCATATCCAGCTGATCCATCACCATCTTTAATAAAACCAATACAGTTTCCTGGTTGGATAAGTTTCGTATTTTCAATATTTCTTTTCAGATAACATAACACACCGTTATTACGGTTGGTAGCTCCAATATATTCAATGCCACGATTACTCTTTACTAAATGCGTTACAGAACTACATTTTCCCGGAACAAAAGAGCTAAATAAATTATTAATAGCAATTGGCCTCCATTCTCGGTCAGTCACTTTAAGCATTTTCATCACCACTCTCCCTAAAAAGATAATCACGACCAGCCATAACCATTGAAAATTCAAAATCTAGATAATCTCCAATGGATTTATCAAAATCGGATTCAGATGGGATTTCGTCATTGAAGTAATAAAAGCTATGTAACCATTCATCAGAAGCATTAATAGTAGATTTAACACAAAACTTAGTCGGTGCTTTAATATTATTCTGCCAAACATCTAGTAAATATTGCTTGCGATCTTTAACTTGTGATGTTGCAACTAAACCAGTATGAGGACTTACTTTGTATCCATCATTACGAAAATCAATAAATTTCACTTGTTTGTCATTTAATTGTGGCTGATGAGCAGTGAATACTGCAATGACAGGGTTAGTACCTACTCCATAGAATGTATTAGGATTACAAGTAATTACTCCTTCAAGTGTATGCTCTTTAAGAATAGCTTCCTTAATTTGCTTCTCAGCTTTGGATTTTCCCACCATTGTTGATTGTGGAACTATCACAGCACATCTTGCATCAGGTAGTAAACTATCAAGTAAGTGTTTAATAAAACTAATCTCATACTTACTAGGATCGGACTTTGAGCCTTGAGAGTATGGTGGATTCATCATACCTACTGTTGCCATAGCATCAGTTTGTAATTTAGCTGCAGGTTGAGCTAAAAAGTCTTCATTCTTTAAGTTAGACTTACCATCTCCACGTAAAATCATATTGGTAGTTGCAATTGTGAACATGTAATCCTGTAACTCAATACCAAATAACTGATTCTTGCGAATACTTTGTCTTTCTGATTCAGAATTTGTTTGATTAAGCATATTATGCATAGCAGCAATTAAAAATCCGCCAGTACCACAGGTGGGATCAAGTACATGATCATCTGCCTTTAAATCAACCAAATCGCAAAACAGTTGAGTAATATGCTTAGGAGTCAAGATAATACCCAGCGATTGACCATCTCCACCGGAATAACTCATAAATTCACCATAAAAGCGACCTAGGTAATCTTCACTACTACTGTTATAACGAATATCCTGATATATAGTCTGATTAATAAACTCAGTATAGTAGCGTAAAGGCGTCATACCTAATCTATCATCTTTAGTATTAAGTTTAGCCGAGTCCGTAATAATCCTGAATTGATTAATTAACTTATCTAATTTAACTTGTGGTTGAACATTGGATCGCTTAAGATTAGAAATGATAGCTTCCATTATTTTCTGACCATCAGTTTTTACTGTATCGCCTGTCAAAGTATCAATACTAAAGTTGTGAGACTCTCCTTCACGTAAAGCTAAAAGAATTCCAGAGACAACCAATGGCTTATCTGTATCCTTTAATTGTCCATAAGTACGTAAACTTTCATGAAGTTTAGCCGCATCTTTTAATATTTCAACAGTGGTCTTTTCTTCATTTGTATCCTCATGAAGAACCTCTTTCAAATAATACTCATCGACATTTCTCTCATTGAGGCTAATAAAAGATTCTATATCCGGTAGCTGTTGGTACTCACCACGCTCATTTACATATAGCGGAGTTATCCTATGTATCTTATCATTACCAGAAACTCCAACTGCAAAGCACTTCTTATATGAAGTTTGTTGTAAAATATGCCGTGCATAATGTAAGGCTCCATTTAGAGCATATTCTGGAACAACTTTATCATTATCTGTAGTAATAACGCCATCTTTAACATAAACATGATTAGAGATGTCAGACTTGTCTTCTATTACAATAAGAAAGTCTCTAACAATACCAACATATTCGGGATAACCTGGCTTACCGTTAAGACGTTTACTAGCTGTATGAAGTGCACTATCAATATTTTTAATTTTAGAACTCTGATAATCTAGATGAATATCAACATCTTCTAATAAGTGGTTAACCCAAAGATCCGTTGTTCCTTCTGATCTAGCCATTTAAGCCACCACCTTTCTAAAGGTAGCAGCCTTAAAATGCCCTAAATTGGCAATCAGGAGTGAGCTTTTACCCCCCCCCATCAATTTATTTATATTTTTAATTACGCAATTCATAATATATTACCCCTTTTGATTAAATTTCCTTATGCTTCACTATTATAGTCGATGATAACTTAACAGCTCAATGATGAAATAGGATTAGTTATATCATTTTAGTATAATTAAACCAACAAGTTTAAAACTAAGGGAGTGATCAATTTGGGTAGAAGAAGAGGCAGTAAAAATGGAGTTCAAACGTCTTCTTATCCTAAATACTTTTGGGAAAGGAAGAAATGGCAACAGAAACCTTTAATTGATAAGATAATAGATATAATTCTTACCTTTCTGATTTTAACTGTTATCATTTTGACTACACTGCTATTTATTTCTCATAACCACACAGCTGAAGAATCATCATCACATATTAACTCGTCATCTTTTATATCTAAGTCTTCAAAAACATCGTCTAAGATAATGAAAAACAGTGATCAGGACACTTATACGGAGACTCACCCATCTAAATCTAATAACACTAAAGTTGATAGCAACATAACTAATTCTAACGTTCCTATAAGTAATAATACTTCTTCTAATAATTCAAACTCGTCCGATAGTTCAAAAGGATATGTTGCAGGCGAAGGAACTAAGTTTGCATATAATATTGGTCGCGCTGGTGGACTAATTAATGGTAATAATCAGGAAACTGAAGACCAATTTTATCAAAACTACAGTATGGATGATAATACCGTAACATACAATGGTAAAACTGTTGAATACAATAAGGTCAACCGCCCTGATGGCACTTATTATTATTCAGTTACACCAGTTAACTAAAGAAAGTATAAACTTAACAAAAGGATTCAACTAGACCTCCATGTCTAATTGAACCCTTTTATAATATAGATCCTTATTTTAGATTTTAGTATTCACGCTTTTTGATACCAAATAAACCAAGCATGGTAACCATTGCTACTCCAGCAAGTGAAAGAATAGCATTATTATCATTACCAGTTTGTGGCAATTAGTGTTATTATTCTTCAATTGTTGCTTATACTGCTCACGTATAATAATTGTACCATAAGAGTTTCATCCATGTATTATTCGTTACCACACTAGTCCTCTGTTTCACTACTACTTGGCTGAGTATCACTTTGAGCACTTGCCGAAGAATCATTTTCATTAGAATTATTTTCCCACGGGTCATCAGTTCCGTAGCTATATTCTCCAGGGCCAGTTATTCCTTCACGAGAAAAGCTTTCCATATCCCTATCAACACTTTCTTTAACTGCCTTATCCCACCAAACAATCTTTAAACCGCACTTGCAAGTATAAGTTCCAGTGTACACAAGTCCTGGATAAAATGGCTCTGCTCCATATGAACAAGTTGCTTCGTGTTGTTTAATTGCTGCTTCAGCTTCCTCAACACTATTAAATTTTAAGACTTTCCCAGCATTAGGCTTTTTACCGGATTCAATATCAGTAGTTATAGAGGTACCCTGACTACTAGTAGCTCTATTATCAATAGTTTTCTTGCGACTACTTTCCACATCTTTCTTTGAGTGATTTTTCCTACTAATTCGTGAAGATTCGGTATAGTTACTATTCTCACTAGAACTATTTGGCTTAAAAATAGTAAACGCAACTAAGCCAACGACTACTGCACCTAAAGTTACTAAAATAGCATTTAATACTTTGTCTAATTTCATATACTAATCCTTATAAATCTTTTCTTTAATTATAATTAATAAATCTATTACTTGGTAGTAGTATTATTACCACATAATAATTTATAACATTCTGCTAACCTCATTAGCCATAGCAAATACAACATACTGTACTAAATAAAAGAAGTATGAATTTTATCAGTAATCCATACTTCTTTTATTTTTCACTTAGTATTCCGACATTTAGAGTCTTAAATCAGAACTACATTCTAATTATACCCATACACTTCTAACTGTTGTAATGCTGGGAACTCTGAATGATTATCCGCTTTAATAAGGTCAAACAGTTCAATCGATGTTGTTACCTGTTCATTAAAACAAAAGCTTTGAAATTCAGTAGAGTTCGTTGTTTTTAACCTTTTAACTTCGCCGTTTGAAAACTTAACCGAAACCTTTTTCCAATAATTATCATGAGGGAAATCAGCTCGAAATAGTAGCTTGATTCGATTTACGTGTACTTTTCTTCCAAACTCTACTTTAATTTTTGCGTTATCTTGCGAATTTATTCCCCATAAATCAAAAGGATAACCACCATGAGATCTATTGGCATATTTACCATCAATTACATTCTTAGCATAGAAAACAGATTCATCCCTAGTTTCAACATTTGCAGATACATGAGGATAAGCCCCAGTGTTTTTTAATTGATCATGCGTGTTAAATGCTAAATTTTGATAGTTATTAACTTCCCACGTTTCAGTATACCTTACATAAATATAATGACGCCTTGTCCTAAAAGCACTGTCTAGTTGACTTGGATAATATTTTGAATCTAATGGAATTTGAAATACCCACTCCTTGCTTGGTATAAAAAGTAAACTTGGGACCAATGATTCATCAAATTGAACCCACGCATAATTTTTATCCTCATCAATATGTAATACTATCTGGTCCCCTTTACGCCACTGCATTTCTTTTACTCCAATAGCAGCTAAATTATCTCCAGTATTAATTAAGAGCGTAATCTCTTTATCATCACTTACTTTCTCAAACCGCACCTGATTATCTTTATCCTTACTTCCAGCGATATCATGTCCCATCTCACCCGTTTCCTACCATACTTCCAGATTTTTACCTAATAACTTCAACAAAGCCTCTACATAAAAATAATCAGCATAAATAATCGGCTTCTCATCTGCTTTATCTTTTACATAATTTACTGAACCATGCGTAACTATTCCCATAGTTTCATTATCAGTGTTAACATATTCGTTACCAATTTTCTTCAATATATTCACTGCTGCTTGCTTATACATAGGTTGTTCCAAGGCCAGTATAAACCGAATTAATTCAATCAAACCAGAAGCCGCAATAATTGCAGCAGTTGTGTCAATTTCTCTTGGTTCCTCAGGTGCTCGGAAATCAGCAAGAGGTATATAATCATTTTCTTCGACATTTGCAATAAAATAATTAGCCGCTCGTTTAGCTAAATCTAAGTATTCTTCATTTTTAGTATATTTATAACTCAATGCAAAACCATATATTGCCCATGCTTGTCCACGCGACCAATATGATATATCCATTTTATATTAGATTGTACATTATTTTTCAAATATTTAGCTTAAAGTAGCTGTGTCTTATTATAATGGTCCAACTGCGACCTATTGAATTTAATTAATACATTTCCAATTAAGTTAATACTACTAATAATTGCCTCACCAGAATTTAGGCTACTAATTTGCCCAATTGAGTCACGAGTTAGATAATTGCGAACAATATTAATATCTTCTGAATTAGTTAACCTATGTATTATTACTGTTCCAATTTGAGAAAGGATAATTGGAGGAATATCTTTTGGACTTTGCGTGGTCAAAAATAAAAAGATTCCTTTTTTTCTACCTTCTCGTGCTATATTAACTAACCCTATATTATCAAAGCTATTATTTAATAAATAACGATGAGCTTCATCAATACACAATATAAAAGCTTTATTTTCTTTTTTGTTTTCTTTGTGGTTAAATAGATATTCACTTATTAACTCAATTATTGTAGCTCCTACTATATGCGTAACACTAATTAAAGATGCATCTATATATAAACTTGTTTCATCTGTTATGAAATCATTTAATTTAGTAAACAGATCTTTTCCCTTATCATTAGTAAAGAACTTATTAATTTCTGATACTGTCTGGATATGTTCAACTTTTTCTATTAACCATTCATTCGCATTATACTTAAATGAGTCAAATATATATTTTCCTTGAGTAGGTGAATTCCACTTTGTATCAATTTTTACAGAATCTGCTCTAATTTGTTTAGATAATAATCTTAAGTCAAACGCTCCATTGTCCTCTTGGTTTCTTATTTTTATAAGTTCATCTTGTATTTCAGAAAAGGCTTTCCCTTCTTTTTTGAATACTTCCTGTCCTGGATATAAATATTTAAGTTCTCTTATTGCATCATCAAGAGCTGGAGCTTGGCTTTCATTATTTGTTTGAAATAGCATTTCCCATTGCCGCATGTTTACATATCCTGGATTTACAGTAGTATCTTCTCCTAATTTTAATTTTCTAACCTTTTTGAATTGCTTAAATGAATCCCTATATTCCCCTGTTGGATCAATAAGTATAAATTTTTTACCAATTTTATTATATTCTTCTAAAATTTTAAGAGAAGATGTCGATTTTCCAGAATTTGTTGCTCCAACAATTAATAAATGTCTGTTAAATAAAGAATTTGGATCGATATTAAACGGTAATTCCTCCCCAAGAGATTTTACCGTACCTATTTCCTTCAAAGGGTTCCGATTTTCATTATTGATTAAAAAGGAATCCAATGAATTAATAGCTCTCTTAACTACTTCTTTACTTGCTAAATACGCCTTATCTGATAAACCCACATTTTTTGCTCCAGTAAATGTTAGAACCTTTTCCTTTAATATTCCCAATAGTTTAATTTCTAACTGTGGAAATACTTTCTTTTTTTCATCTCTAATCATTGCTGTATGAATTGTATTATTGTTTTTAACCTCCGCTTTTACAACTTCTCCAATAAACAATCCCTGGATATTGTCGATAATTACTAAATAATTAACTGTGTTGGGAACTATTTGTGATCTATTTATTATTCTCGGATTTAATACAGCTAAATTTTCAGCTTGAATATAGCTGTATTCTGAAGAAACAAGCGATACCTGACCAATGTAAAATTCTTCTTTATTAATATCTTTATACAAATCATCAATCTTCATTAACTTCACCATCTAGGTACATTACTAGGTTATTTTCTTGATTATTTAGATCAACACCCAAAAATGAAACCGTGCCATTTTTATTCATAATATTTTCTAACTCAGTCCAATTTTTATTATCTTTAGTATGATCAATATTATGGTCTGTTACCAAGCAAGAAAGAGAATCATTTCTTTTTAAAGCCTGTGTAATCATTTGAGAAATATGATTATCAGCAAAACTAAAGCCTATTGTTACTAATAATGTATTAGGTAATTTTAGTTTTTCTTGAAATCGGCTCATTAACTCAAAATACGGATCTTGATAACTTTTCATGTATTTGTTTGAGCTCGGAAATATCATAATAGGGTATCTGCTATCATTTTTCCCATGATAACTATCCTCTAATACTATAATTCCATTACTTTTATCATCCGTTTCCAAGTACCAATTAACAGACCCATGAATTTTAAATAAATCAATAACTTTATCTTTATAAATTAATTCATTTGTATTAAGATTAGGAACTCGTTTCACAAAATTCCAATCAAACAAATCATCGTTAAATGAAGGCTTTCGTGAAAATTCAAAGCCATCAATAACTGTATAGTTCATATAGCTTGCTTCATCTTCAATAACAGTATCATAGTTAGTTGTAACTACACATAATTTATTACCATTTTTTATATGTTTATTAAAAATATTTAATATACTTGAATGATTAAATGGTCCTCTTCCTATTTCATACTTATATTTTACTTTTTCAACGATCATATCTTTAATTTCATTTAAATAAGATTTATATTCTTTTTCTACATCACCATTAACGGAAATGAATGTTTCAAGCTGCGAAATAAAATTTTCTAGATTAAATGATGGCAATTTACTATTACTTATAGATGTGGAACCTTCTAAGGAGTCAACAATTATATTACCCTTATCTTCCGTTAAAATCAGATCATTAGATAGATATTTTATGTCATGACAAATTTCCTCTAAGCTTTTCTTATTAGCGCTTTTAAATTTTAAGTAAATTTCATTTGCAAGCATGGCAACTGTTTTTCCATAATTTTCATCAATTCCATTTGAAGTGGTAACTACAGATGCTCCTGCTCCAAACATAATAAGAATATTGTCATATTGACGATCTACTATTTTAGAAACCTCTGTTCTAATTAGTTTCTTAAAATAAGCCTCTTTTTCGTTAGCAGACGGTTCCTTGTCATCTTCATTTTTTCGGAAAGATATATCAATATTATCTTTCTTATAAACTATATCATCATCTTTACTATTAGCCTTTTCTTTTTGATATGTATGATATTTATCCTTATATATAGTGAACATCATTTTTCCAACTCCTATTTTATTGAATCATCATTAAAAATGATGTTATTTATTATACCTCTGTAAGCAACCAATCACAGTACATAGTGAAAATAAATTGAAATGCGTAACTTCGCTCATTTTAGTAGGCTATACTCTTCTCCAAATTACGATACACTTACTATACTTCTTCTGTCTATGGCGAAAGAGCTTCAATATCGCTACTAATATGTAATAAATCGCATTGACTTCAGCTCCGCAAATAAACAATTTTTACGAATCAACGTTGTAAAGCGAAGTTTTACATCTTCAAAGATTCGACATAACCTTGTTTGCAGAGGGCAGTTATAAAATGTAGGAAATCGGCGGTTTAAAATTGTCGGTTTTCCTACATTTTTTGTATACTCACTTTATCAATCTTTTGAGGAAGTGATGAGTATGCGAAAAGACGTTTACGAAAGGATGAGATACTTTGTGGTAGAGAAAATAAAGCCAAATTATTCCGCTATTGCACGACAATACGGTGTTGATCCACGAACAGTAAAAGCTGCATATTTACAAGCCCAGAATGGTGAAACAAAAGTTAGAAAATAGCGAAAGCGCCGTAGTAAGTTAGATGGATATCAAGACATTATTGAAGATAAATATGCCTCAGGATGTTCTGCTAGATCAATCTATGATTTTATCGTTGAAAAAGGGCTTTACTGGTAAATACACCATTGTTAAAGATTATTGTCGTCGTTTTCGTAGAGCACAGGCTAAAAAAGCAACGATTAGAGTTGAACATACGATAGGATTAAGTGCTCAAGTTGATTGGAAAGAACGAATAACAATGACTGACAGAAATGGTGCCCCACATACTTTCAGTATTTTCCTATACGTTCTGCCCTATTCTAAATTTAAGTTTCTAAAACTAACCTTAGATCAGAAGCAGGATACTTTATTCAAATGTTTGTTTGAAGCCTTCAAGTTTACCGATGCAATTCCTAAAGAAATCTGGTTTGATAATATGTCAACTGTCGTTGACCATAAATTAAGTGACTTTCATCATCATCGATTTAATGAGCGATTCCTATCATTTAGCCATGATGCCGGATTTCATCCAGTCGCTTGTCGACCATTTAGACCGCCAACCAAAGGTTGCGTTGAAGCATTGGCAAGAACAATGGAACGATTAAAACCTTATGATGGAGAATTTAGTACTATCAATGATTTAAATAATATCGTTAATCGACTAGCTGAACGGCTCAATCATGAGAAATCGCAAAGTAATAATCAGAAGCCAATTGAATTATGGATAAAAGAAAAAGAGCATTTCCGGTCTCTCAACCATGATCTCGTGAGATATTTCAACAGCGACCAAACTAGAAAAGTATCTCGAGACTCAATGATTAGATTTCAAAACCATCAATACTCTGTTTCCCCTAATTATATCGGAAAAGAGGTCGAAATTAAACCGACAACTGATGGTAAAACCATCCGAGTTTTCTATCATGGTATTGAGATTCAAAAGCATGATTTAACCAACAAGCAATTTAATTACGATCCTTGTGATAAACATGCCATTCTTAAAAGCGATTTGATGAAAGATAAAACGGATGAAGAAATTGATCAGTATATGCTTAATAACCTCAGTATTTATGATCAGATTGGGGAATAAAATGAATCAATATCAAAAATTAGTCAATAATTTAACGAAGTTAAATTTACATAATATGGCTGCATCAATTGTGGATTATCGTCAACAGGTCAATGATAGTCAAATTAGTTTTAGTGAAGCTCTGTTAGAACTAACCGATAAGGAGATAGCCTATCAGCAACAGGAAAGCTTAAAGAGAAGAATCAAGCGTGCTAGATTTCCAATTATCAAACGGCTCAATGATTTTGATTATCAATTTCAGTCTTCAATTAATCCGCAACAAATCGCTGAATTTGCGACGATGTCATTTCTAGACAATCAAGAGAACATCATTTTTATTGGTAGCCCTGGCGTGGGTAAAACCCATCTATCAATTGGTCTTGGTATCGAAGCATGTCGACAAGATGTACGAACACTATTTATTAATTGCCATGAATTAATTCTTAGATTGAAGGCAGCTCAAAAAAAGCAACACTTAGAGCGCATAATGCGACGATATGAAAGATATGACCTGTTAATCATTGATGAATTAGGTTATTTACCAATATCGGTGGAGGAAGCAAAACTATTATTTCAACTAATAAATGGTCGCTATGAACGCAAATCAACGATCATAACGACCAATGTACCATTATCAAGTTGGGGAGCTGTTCTCCATAGTACGGCAACCGCAGAGGCCATTTTAGACCGACTTGTCTATCACTCACATGTGATTAAGATCAAAGGAAAGTCATATCGCTTAGCATCGGTCAATTCCTAAACCGCCCAAATCATACATTTTTAAACCGCCATAAAATGACAATTTAAAACCGCCCTTGACATAAGTTTAATAAAAGCTATTTTTTTATTTATTTAGTTTATTTTTGAGCCATTTTGCCCATGTTGATTTTCTTATTATTTTTATTCCATAATCTGCAGCTAATTTTCCACTCTGAAACTTATTCCAAAAAGCTATAGCCAGCAAACTTGCAACAGCAGTACTTCCAATAGATAATGCAGCTATTTGATTTTCATTTAATAAATTCCTTTCCCTTACTTTTTTGGCGGCTCCAGTAACTGTTCCATTTATGAAATTTTTCTTTCCTGAAATTGAGCGACTACGCACTTGTTCAAAATCAACTTGCCTATTAGCAGCGTTATCTTTTGTCATATTATTGCGATATTTAACATATTTATCTCTAGTTGTCTTCAATAAATTAACTGGAAGATCTGTTGACCACCATTCGCCAACTTTTGCTATATCCACAGCGGAATTGAGTGTATTAGTAATTTTGGAAGATAGTAGACTATGTGTTGCCATAAATGTTGTTACAACGGGTGCAATTGTTGAAATATATTTATTTAATAGCTTATATAATAGAGATTTATCTATCTTCCCATCTTTCCATATATCTTCTAAAGTATTCCAGCCAAACTTACCAAGATCCTGTGTTCTATGTATGATTTTGGCCGTTAACTCTTTACCTTCTGAAGCCGTTAGTTTCTTATTAAAAATAGTATTCTCAAGTAATGAGTCCATTAAGTCTTGTGCGAAATCATCTTCTCCCAGCTTATTAATATCCTCTTTTGGTTGGTATTCTGGAACGGTACTGTTATTAAATATTCCTCCATTACCTGTTGCAGGTAGTGTCTTGCTTTGATTAGAAGGATTAAATAAGTAACGATACTCATCTTTCACTAACCTCATTGGTAAAAGTACTGCCATTGGCCAGTTCCAATTTGCTATACCTGAGCCATTGGTTAGAAATACATAAATACCCTTTTGGGATAAATAATAAGAAGTTGGACCTTTAACATAAAAGCCACCTGAATAAGGAAGTTTATATTCGCTATCTACATAAACTTGTTGCTTATATTTATGTGCTACTCCTCTAAAGTATTTTGCTGTATTAGCTGTATTTTTTAAAAAGTATGTTAAAGGCAACTGTTCACCGTTTTTAAAAACATAACCCTGAAGATTACTAGTATAGTCAAATGAATACCAATATGCTCCGTGACCACTTATAGTCGACTGTAGAAATGACGTATATCCGTTACAATCAAAAGTTATCCTTGGCTTAGTATAAGAAGCCATCCCGTTTTTTATAGATTTACTCCGAACATTTTCAAACTCGTTTTTATTAAGTCTTTTATTCTTCTTAGCTCTTACAGTAATGTTTTTTGGATCTTTCATATACGTTAAATAATAATCATGTGTGTTAACGGTTTTATTATCACTTTCATTACCAACGTGATGATAAGTAAATACTACCGATCTCACCTCATTGTCACTTTGCTTTGCTAAAGTTTTCGATAGGTTACTAATATTCTGATAGTTCTTATTATTACCATCATAGTTAAAATGATATTGCAGACTGTTGTCAGGTATATTATTTCGCATATCCGTTTTTACTTCGGGAACATTCTGAAATGTCGATACACTTTGATTGTCTTTATTACTTACATTATTATAGTCACTGGCACCCCAAGTAACTACATGGGTCTTTAGCGACATTTTTTCCATATATTTGTAAGCAACAATATTTTTCTTGTTACTCTTCACTGCATTATAAGAAGTATATGGATCATTATCAAATTTATCTTTAAAAGATTGAACTGTATTTGTTGAAGCAGCTAGTGCATACGAATTTGATGCTGTAACCCCTTTAATATTATCCGTCTGAGATTCTATCGGTGTACTTTGTGAGTTTGTGTTATGATACATTGAATCAGCGTTAACAGCAGATTCCTTACCCAAAGTTAATGTAAAACCAACAATTAAGATTGTTACCCAATTTTTCTTCGACTTGTACAATTTCTTACGCATTATATTATCCTCCCAATAATAACGTACTCGGCTTCATTATAGCCATAGATTAGCTAATTATAAACAGTAATTTAGCAATCTGAATTATCAAATCAAGTGCAACATGGCTATGAAGCTAAATAGTGTTGGAAACATTCTTGAGCAGAATGTTAATGGAGAAGCTTGCGAGGCTTGGTGTTAATAGCTTGGACGGCTTGATGAAGATAAAGGAGAGACTGTTTGATTGGTTTTCCTTTAGGATAAAATTGACGAAGTAGTCCATTACAATTTTCGTTGCTTCCCTGTTCCCAAGGTGAGTATGGATGGGCAAAGTAAATCTTAGTATGCCTAATCTTAGCTAACTTGGAGAACTCAGCACCATTGTCAAAGGTAATTGAGTTAAACCAATTTGGATGGTAATCAACCACCTTTTGGAGTTCTTGACGAGATAGTCGGTAAGTTTAACAATAATCTTAAAACGCGTTAACCGTTCTGTTAGGGTCATCGAATCCAATTGATTTTTACGCCACACTCCCTTAACTAAATCGCCATCCCAATCAAACGGATGTTGTCGCCAGTTAATGCTTTGTGGACGTTTCTCAATCGAATTCCCCAGGTGTTTAACTGTCTGTCGAGGGTGCGAATGACGCGCCCTTTTTAAGTGACGACTTAGTTTTTGTGGTAAATCAAGATTCTTGATGTCTAGCTATCCTCGGTCGGTATATCAATAAACGGTCGGCGTAGATGGGCAAGGCCGCGTAGAAAATTTAAGCTTAAATTGACCAATGAATCATCAACACTCGTCGCATTAAACTGACGTTTAAGCTGCTTAGTCAGAAGCTTAAAGAAGAACTGGTCATGCTTAAGCAAAGAATAACGATGGCACTTTAATCGGCGCTGATCATGCTTGATTTGGGCAGTTTCACCAAAGTAATGATGGTATAGAAAATAATCTGAATTACGTTGGAGGACGCTACCACGTTTGAGTTCCCGCCCAATCGTTGAATGATGGCAATGGAGTTTGTTAGCGATTGCCATATTAGTTAAGCCAAGATCATGAAGAGCTTCAATTTGCCCACGCTGTTCACGTTAGTGTAAGATTTTCATAGGTTGGATGAATAATTCATCTGGTCGTGAAAATCTTTTTTGTAGACCAATTTTACTTATTTACAAAAAAAGAAAAGACCAGTAGCCTTTAGTGTGTCGAATACTAAGCAAAGGCAGGTCTTTCCTCATGGATATTTTAACAGAAATCGAGCAGAATTTGGTGAAATCAGGCAGTTTATTTGAAGCTGAACAGATTATTTTAAAAGGAGTGCTGGAGTTAGGACAAGCAATCATGCAAAACTTTTTGGAAAGCTTAGATCGAAACTTAAAGTCCCAAACTCCAGCGAACTATCAAGTAATCAATAAACAGCCACGGACGCTTAACTTTATCTTTGGTCCGGTGACTTTTCAACGACGGTATTATCAGGCTGGGACAAAGAAATGTGAATTTTACTTAGACCAACAATTAAAAATTAAACCACGTCGTCGTTTATCGCCGCACTACTTAATGATGATGGCTAAGATTGCCCAAACAACTACAATGCGCAACACTGCCGATATTTTGAACCTTGTATTTGACAGCGGAATTGGCAGTATATCCTCTCGCCACAAATGCGTGGATTTAAGGATATTCATTTAATCGGCTCAGTCGAAAGTCCTCACCGGGCTTTTACTTACCGGATGAAGAAACAGGGCAAGTCCTGGACTGAGCAGGCAAGAAGTTTTAGCAAAGTACGAAATAAGGAATATTTCTCAACTAAATCAATGGATAATCCAGTACAATAGTGACAAACTAACTGTTGCTTACGCAACCAGAAAGCGAGTTAAGAAAATGGGCCGGAAAGTATCCTTTGATGAGAAAAAGCAGATTGTGCAATGGACAATTGAGCATCAGAATAATTATTAAGAAGCAGCTAATAAATATGACGTTAGCTACCAACGAGTGTATTCATGGGTACGCAAATATTCGCAAAGTCGTGATTGGCAAGCCTTAAAAGACAATCGCGGCCGGAATAAAGGTAAAGAACCGACAAGTGAACTTGAACGTTTAAGGAAACGGGTTCGTGAATTAGAGGCTGAGAAGCGTGAAAGTGAGGTTCAAATTGCTTTCGCAAAAAAATTAGTCGAAATACGCAATCGGGAGATGCAACGACCGGACGATATCAAGCGATTCAGGAAATGAGTGAGGAAGGATATGCGATATCAGAACTAGTTAAAGCAGCTAAGATAAGCCGTCAGGCTTACTATAAATGGTTGAAGCGCATACCTACTATTAAAGAGCTTCAGGATAGAGAAATTTTGAAACTAATTAGACAAATTGAGCAAAAGAATAAGCAAAGTGTTGGTTATGGAAAAATGACACGTCTCATTAAACGGTCTGGATTAGGGTATGCGGTTAACAAAAAGCGAATCATTAGAATTATGAATGAACACGGGATAAAGGCTGACTATCGTCAGGCTAAAAGGAAACGAGCTAAGGAACGTCAAACCTATCAAGCTGAAAATATACTTAATCGTCAGTTTAAACAAACAGCAGCTAATCAGGTTTGGGTAACCGATACAACAGAGCTGTCCTACAACATTCATAACTATAAAGTTCGATTGCATGTAGTACTCGATTTATATGGCCAGTATCCGCTAAGCTGGCTAATAACCCCGACAGAGACTAGTGAAGGAGCAATTGAAGTATTCAAACAAGCACAAAAGCAAGAAGGTAAATTAGCCCCACTGATTCATACTGACCGTGGAGCTGCATATACTTCTAAAGCATTTAACAAATATTTGGCAAGCAACAATAGCCAGCATAGTTATTCAGCACCAGGTACACCAGCAGATAACGCCGTAATAGAGCATTGGTGGGCAGACTTTAAAGCAATTTGGTTAGTGCACTCAACCAAGCCACAAACATTAGACGAACTAAAGTCATTAGTAGCAAAAGGAATCGAATACTTTACGAATACCTTTATATCAGCAAAAAGAAATGACCTTACCGCAGCGGAATTTCGTTACGGCAAAGCCAATTAATTTTTATTATTTAATGTGTAAACTTGACAGGGTACAGTACCAACGAACTGCTTACGGTTTTCGTAATTTCTTTAACTTTCGTGTCCGAATTCTCCTCGCATTACCAAACACCTATATTGCCATTAACTGGAAAAATAAACAAACAGCTCATACCAACGTTCAGGCACAAGCTGCTTAGTAAATTTATTCTATTTTTTATCAGTACTTCTTGACGAAGAGCCTCATTTTAACAATTAAATCATCGACTTCATTTTTAGGTAGAGTACTATCTAATGTATGATATATTCCCTGCAACCCCCAATTAATTTGATCATTAGTAGGTAAAAAACTTCTAGGTATACCTAATGAATTAGTCATACTATTAATTAAACTTTCAGAATTTTTGGCAACCGACGGCTATTTTAACACTTCATTATTTTCAATCAATATATATCCTCCTACTCAATATATAAAATTTCAACTTATTATAAACTCTTTTTTAAATCAGTAAATAACTAAAGAAAAAATAGATACGTACTCATTTAAATTTCATTAATCTTCATCTCGGTGCTTTATTACTGCTTCTTCCTTTATTAATTCTATTAGTTTCTCATATAGTAGTATTAAATAGCTTTTACTGGCTTTAATAACATTATCGGCAATTAGCTTATCATTAACTCTGAGCTTAATCGCTTGCCATAATTTCATCTGACAACGAAATAGTAATGCCAAGTTAAACTTGTATCCACATAATTTGGCAAGAACACTACTTAAAATTTAGCTGTGTGGTAAAATCCCCTGTGATGCAGAATTATTTATCAAAATATTCTTACAATACAGTTCCGTTGCCTTCAAAGTCGCTTCGCAACTATAATAATGTGTTTATATCAAAATCAGGCTACCCATCATTCAAACATAAGTTCCTATCATACCACACAAAAAACCGGTGACCAAACCAGTTTCTGCACTATTCTTCAATTTTATTTAATAATTTAATAATTCAAGATTAGTTCTTTAATAATTTTGACACTGTATGAGACGTGCTTTCTATAAACTTACCTAAAGAATCTAAAGGGACTTATATCACAGCCCCTATTCTACTTTAGGATGTTTGACGTAGAACCTTTTTAAACTTCAAACACCCTTTCATTAATATATTTTTTTACAAATTTACGAAGTTTCTTATATCCATTATTTTGAAGAAATTCTATATAATTCATTAATCTAGGATTATTAAGAGTCTCTGAATAATCTTTTAATTCATATTTGCAATATTCACTAGTAAAATTAAAGCCTAAATATTTAAAAATTTCTGGATTCTTTTCTTGAGAGAGAATACTGAATATCTCATCAGTAGGAGAAAACAGATATCTTTTTATGAATTCATCGTAATTAATATCAAAATTAGTATCGTGATTAATAAAGCCATCATAATGATCCACATAATTTTCTATAAAAATATCAACCCAAAACATCGGGAATTTATTATTATATATCATTTTAAGAAAGCTACCATCATTTATAGCAAAAAAATATATTTTAAAATCAATATTAGCTAATTGATACTGGTTTATTCTTTTTCTTATCTCACTTACAGTTTTAACCCAACCAGAATAATCAATAAAATTATCATTAAGACGATCCAGAACCATATTAATTTCATTATGACTATCACCATTAACTTTGTGAATTATAATATTGTTTAGCTGGCAAATAATTTTAAGGGTTAATTCCCCAATATCAAGATTTCTATCTAGTCTATATATTCCAAACTTCTTAAATTTATTTAATATTATTTCGTTATTTGCTATTAAATAAATAAACTGTTCAAGTGGTGGCATTTCCATATCTTCCTGATTACCTTGGGGATCAATCAAGCTAATATAAATATCAGAATTAAGTGCCCCTCTTAAATTTTCTTTATCATCTATACTTAAATAACTTTCAATTTTACCGGAAATAATATCCTTCTTAAATTCTATAAGGTTCTTTCCATCTGGCAAGAAATCTCTTAATGTTTCCTCATATTCTTTATTATTACTTATAAGTAGTTTAAGAGATTCGACAATTGAATAATTTCGTTGCAAAATTACGATAAAATAAGGGAAAATTACTCCTTGTTTTTTTTCATTGTTATTTATTTTTAGTGCAACATAATCAGCAGAGTCTTTTAATTTTCTAAAATCACTATCTCTAGAATCACTTTTTGAATACTCTAAAATTGTGATTTCATCTTCAAATCTTCTATTTATAGCGAAACGCGATAAAGGTTTTATCTTTTTTGCTTCCATAGTTGATAAATCATCATTTTTATACTGAAGTTTTATTCCCTGAAGATCATAACCCGAATCACTCTGAAATTCAGAAAATGGCTCTAAAAGTTCCTTCCAAGTTGTTGAAACTATCATACCTCGTATCTCATTTTGTCCCAAGCCTAATTTTCTCCGAAGAGCAGCAAAATATTTATATAATTCCTGAATTGCTTGCCTTGATGCACTCTTTTCTTTTTTGAGTTCTAATACAACATACTTTTTATTAGAATCAACAGCTAAAATATCAATAAAGCCT
This sequence comes from Limosilactobacillus albertensis, assembly GCF_014145555.1. Classification (NCBI taxonomy): domain Bacteria; kingdom Bacillati; phylum Bacillota; class Bacilli; order Lactobacillales; family Lactobacillaceae; genus Limosilactobacillus; species Limosilactobacillus albertensis. The sequence goes on along the minus strand of NZ_JACIVD010000075.1, from coordinate 1,437 downwards.
CTAGTTCCAAGGCTATCTGGTCGCAAGTATTCTTCTTTCTTTAAAAGCTTTAAGTTTGGCTCAATTAAATCAAGATTTTTAACCAGGTAATCACGAATATCTGATTCCTTTATTTTTGACATTTTTAATCCCCCAATTTTAATTTTCAAATAAATAATTAAACTCTCATGTGGCATATAAATACTTAAATATATTATTATCACCATATTTATCTATGTCAATCAAACATTATGACATAGATAAATACCAGTTTAAACATTTAAATAGCGTATGAGATAGCGTACCAATTCCTTATCATTAATTTCTCGTTCATGTAGTAAACAAATGAACAAAATAGGTTAGGCAACCTAGCTGTGCCTTATTTACCTGATAATTGACAAATCCTTTACCATAATCAATTCAATAAATGCATATTGCGTGCTTACGTTATTTTTGGGCAACACGAACAACTAAAGAATTTAGTCATCATCAAATAACAATTTTTCACTATGCTAATACGCGTTCAGGGCAAGTAATTGGTAGGATTGTTGGTCAAGAATATTCAGGGATTATCGCTTGTGATGGCTATGGAGACTATAGTAATAATCTTTATCCAGAAGCTAAATTCAGTACCTATTTAGTTCATATCCGTCATGAATTTACTAATATTATTAAGGCATTAAGTACTGAACAGGTGATGCATTCCGTAGCCCAACAGGCGGTTAACTTACTACGGCCGATTTTCCACACGGAAAATCAGTTAAAATATCACCATTGCCAAGAAAAATTGGCTCAACGGAAACTGAAAATATTGCCATTAATGGATAAGTTTTATGCTTATATTAGTCAGGTACCCCGACCAATGGGTAAGCTAAGAGCAGCAATTCAAAATGCCTTGAACTAAAGAAGCGTGTTTATCGGATCTTTGAAGATGGTCAAGTACCATTGACTAATAATCCGGTGGAACAGGCGATTCGGCCATCAACACTTATCCGAAAGAATTACCTCTTTGCGACTTCCATTCGTGGAGCTCAAGCAAATGCAATTTACTACACTTTAGTAGAAACGGCTAAACTAAATCGCTTAAATATCTACAAATATTTTAAGTATCTCTTTGATCACTTACCTAACCGCAATGACGAAGACATTAAGGCCTATTTACCATGGGCAGAAGAAATACAAACTAATTGTCATAATTAAGTAGGGTATACACTTTCTGGTATTGATACAAAACCAATGCCAGTTTTTTTGTACGCAAAAAGGACAACTGCTGCCCTTATGTTATACAATCAATTCACCACAAAAATCATGTAAAGAAGGTTATGCAGATGTCCCAAAATAATTTTATCTTAAGTCTCCTTGAAATTAAAGACCCTAATATTCGAATAACTGATGTGATTGATTTACCAGCCTCTAATCCGGCAGACCAAGAACATACTAAGCTAATTAAAGCCCGGC